>DASVZX010000060.1:0-21069 GCA_036391435.1 Anaeromyxobacter sp.
CGAGGGCGATCCGCACTTCCTGCTGCAGACCGCGCCGCAGATCTACGCCGCGTACTACGCGGTGGGGCGCCGGACGTACGAGCGCACCGGGCCGACGTCCGGCGTGCTCACGACGTACGACGCCGAGCACGTCACCGAGACGGACTGCCTCACCGTCGTCGGGTGGCACGTTCGCGCGATCGAGCTGTGCGGCGGGAAGGACGTCCAGGTCGTCGAGGCGCGCTGCCGCGCGAAGGGCGACCCCGTCTGCGAGTACCGCTGCTCGTGGAAGGTCTGAGGACGGCGCCGCGCGGCGCGGCGGGCCCTCGCGCGAGCGAGGGGCCCCCTCTCGCCGGGGCGAGAGGGGGCGTCGCCTCCCCTACTTCGCCGCCTCGCCGATCGTGAACTCCACGCGGCGGTTCGCCTCGCGCCCCTTCGCCGTCGTGTTCGGCTGGGCCGGGCGATCCGGGCCGAAGCCCTTCGCCGCGAGCCGGGCGGCGTCCACGCCCTTCTGGACGAGGTAGGCCTTCACCGCCTCGGCGCGATCCTGAGAGAGCTTCCGGTTGAGCTCGGCGGGACCGCGGTCGTCGGTATAGCCCTCGACCGTGATCGGGCCGACCTTGGGGTTCGCGGCGAGGAGCTTCGCCACGTCGTCGAGGAGCGGGAACGAGCGCGGCTGGATCGTGGCCTTCCCGCTGTCGAAGTAGACCTTCTCCTTGATGTCGATCTTGCCGACGCCCGAGCTGTCGACCTTGATCTCCGCCCGCTTCGGCGGGCAGCCCTGGTTCTCCGGGACGCCCGGCTGGTCGGGGCACTTGTCCTCGTCGTCGGGGATGCCGTCGCCGTCGCGGTCCGGCGGCGGGCAGCCCTGGTACTTCGGGTCGCCCTTCACGGTCGGGCACTTGTCGAGGTAGTCGGGGACGCCGTCGCCGTCGGTGTCGACCGCCGGGCAGCCGTGGTTGGCGGCGGGGCCCTTCTCGAGCGGGCAGCGGTCCTCGCCGTTCGGGACGCCGTCGCCGTCGTCGTCGAGGAGCGGGCACTGCTCCGGCCGGTGCGGCTGGCCCGGGGCGCACGGGTCCACCGCCGCCGGGGCGGCCGCCACCGGCGCCGCCTCCTTCGGTGCGCCGCTCCCGAGCGCGACGCCGACGAGGCCGCGGAAGGTGGGCGTGCCGGGCGCCTCGAAGAAGCCGGGACCGGCGAGGGCGAACAGCTCGGCGGGACCGAGGGCGTAGCGCACGCCGCCGAGCAGCTCGGCGCTCTGGCTGAGCCCGTCGAAGTTGAAGGCGCCGCGCGCGGACACCTCCCACCGGAACGGCCTCCCCGTGCTGGCGCACACGAGGCCGGCGAGCACCTCGTGCTTGAGCGCGTCGCCGTTCGTGAGATCGGTCTTGCTCGTCCTGAGGTTCGCGCCCACGTCGGCGGCCACGACGAGCCCGCCCACGCGCTTGCCCACCTCGAGCCGCGGCACGATCACGCTGCCGGGGTCGCCGGTCAGGTCGTTGGCGCGACCGAACGGGAACTGGGCCTCCACCGCGAGGGCCGCCGACACCGGGGCGCCCCTGCGCTCGGACAGCACGCCGAGGCGCAGCATGGCGGACGGGGTCCCGAACGTCTCGGCGCGGAGCTTCGGGAACGCGCCGCCGAGGTCGTCGCCGTGCTGCCAGATCACGTACGGAACGCGGAGCCCGAGCTCGAGCCGGTCGGTGACGGCGAGCGCGATGCCGAGGTGGCCGGTGACGCGGTGGGTGACGACGTCCCCGGCCCGGGTCGAGCTCGCGCCGACGCCGTAGCCGCGGATCGCCCCGTCGCGCGTGAGCACGATGGGCCGGTACTCGTAGTGGCCGGCGAGGGAGAGGCGGAAGCCGTCGGCGGGCAGGGTCTCGCCGACGCCGAGCACGAGCGAGCCGATGGCGGACGGGTCGAGCGTGAGCCGCTCGAGGTCGTACGCGGTGCGGTCGGCGGCGAGCGCCGGCGCGGACGCTGCGAGCAACGCGAGCGCGCAGAGCGCGCGTGAGGCACGTCTGAAGTGCATGGCACCCCCCTGGAAGGAACGATGACGCGGAGTCGCCCGCATGTGGGGCGCCTCCACGATGCTTCGAGCGGTTCACTCTACGCGCAACGCCGCCCGGACGGAGCGATTATCGCGCTCCCGACCTCGCCGGGTTGCGCGCTCGCGCGCAGGCGGATCGCGACGTCGCGGCGCCGCCGGCGGTTGCCGGCACGCGGTCAGTACGGCGTGCCGTCCTTGTGCGTGAAGCGCCAGCTCCCGTCCGGCGCCTTCGATGCCGCGAGATCGTCGTCCGGGTAGTCGACCTGGTCGTCCGGCGCGCGATCGCCCACCTCGAGGTAGACGGCGTCGCGCCCGGTCCGGTTCACGAGCTGGTGCGCCGCACCGCCCGCCGGGAACCCCGCGCACATCCCGGGGCGGAGCATCGTCTCGCCGTCGTCGGTCACGAGCGTCGGCTCGCCCTCGAGGACGTACAGGAACTCGTCCTGCCTCGTGTGACGGTGGCGGAACGCGGACTGGGCGCCTGGCCGGAGTCGGACCAGGTTCGCCCCGAAGGCCTTCAGCCCGAACACGTCGCCGAGCGTGCGCTTCTCGCGCCCCGCGACGAGGTGGGCGAGCTTCGGTGGGTAGTTCGTCGCCCGAGCGCGAAGGGGCGCCGTGCTCGCGTCGAGGACCGTCTGCTTCGGATCGCTCATCGCTCTCTCCCTGTGCTCACCCGATCCCGAGCGCCTCCGCCACGAGGTCGTGGAAGCGCGGGCGCAGCTCGCGGATCCGCTCGTTCTCGCGGGTGGGGTGCACGCGGTTCGTGAGGAGCACCGCCACGATCTCCGCGTCGGGGTCGATCCAGAGCGACGTCCCGGTGAAGCCGAGGTGGCCGATCGCGCCGCGCGGCCCGCGGCCGAGCCGCGCCCCGAGCGACGACCCCTCGTCGGACGGCGTGTCCCAGCCGAGCGCGCGCGTCGTCCCCGGCGTCGCGTCCCGCCGGGCGAACCCCGCGGCGATCTCGGCCGGCACGATCGAGGGCCGGCCCCGCAGCGCGTCGAGCCAGGCCTGCCCGAGCGCCGCGACGTCGAGCGCGGTCGAGAACACCCCCGCGTGCCCCGCGGCGCCGCCCATCGCCCAGGCGTTGTCGTCGTTGACGGCGCCCTGGTTCACCTCGTGCCGGTGCTCGCAGCGCTCCGTCGGGACGAACCCGCGGTGCTCGTCGAGGAGCCGCATCCACCCGCGCTCGGGATCGAGGCCGTCGAGGTAGAGGGTGTCGCGCATGCCGAGCGGCGCGAACACGCGCAGCTCGGCGAGCCGCGCGAGCCGCTCGCCGTCGATCGCCTCGAGGAGGAACCCGAGCGCGAGGAACCCGGGATCGCAGTAGACGGCCCGGGTCCCCGGCGGCGCCTCGAGCGGCTCGGCGAGCACCGCCGCGCGGACGAGCTCCTTGCCGCGCGCGAACGCGTCCTCGAGCGCGGCGAGCGGCGGCCGGCGGTCGGGGGGCAGGAAGGCGGCGGCCGCGACGGGGTCCGCCGCGGCGGCCTCGAAGTAGGGCTTCCAGCGCGGGAGCCCCGAGGCGTGCGCGAGGAGGTGGCGCACCGTCACGCGCTCCTTGCCGCCCCGCTCGAACCCGTGGAGCCGCGCCGCGACCGGCGCGTCGAGGTCGAGCGCGCCCCGGCCGGCGAGCTGCGCGACGAGCGTCGTCGTCGCCATCACCTTCGTGAGCGAGGCCACGTCGAAGAGGTCGCCGGGGGCGAGCGGGCGCGGGGCCGCCGCCGGGATCTCGCCGTGCCAGCTCGCGTGGACCGTCTCGCCCCCGCGGAGCACCGCGGCGGCGAGCGCCGGCGCGACCCCCGCGCGGCGCGCCTCCTCCAGCGCGCGCGAGACGTCCGGGAGCGCCGGCATGGGCGCCACGGACGCGGTCACGCCGCGCCCCCCGCCCGGATCGCCTCCGACCAGCCGTCGAAGAGCAGCCGGGGCGGCCCCTCCTCGCCGGGCGCGGGCGCGACGAGCGTCGCCCGCGCGCCGAGCGGCAGGGCGAAGTTCGCGTCGGCGTGGCCGGCCGGGACGCCCTCGATCGCCGGGACCCCGAGCCCGAGCGCGACCTCGCGCACGACGTCGGCGCCGAGCACGCCCGCGTCGTCGCAGCGCGTGAGCTGGCCGACCGCGAGCCCCGCGATCCCGTCGAGCGCGCCCGCGAGGCGCAGGTGCGCGAGGTAGCGGTCGATCCGGTACGGCGCCTCGCCGACGTCCTCGAGGAAGAGGATGGCCCCGTCGAGCCGGGGCGCGAACGGCGTCCCCTGGAGGTGGGCGAGGATCGCGAGCGTCCCGCCGAGGAGCGGGCCCGAGGCGCGCCCCGGCCGCACCGTCCGCGCGGCCACGACGCCCGCGCCGGGCGCGGGGACCCCCCAGGCGCCCGGGCGCGGCGCCGAGCCGGAGAGGAGCGCCTCGAGGTGGGCGATCGCGTCCTCGGGCGCGCGCCCGAGCTGCGTGACGACCGGCCCGTGGACGGTGGCGAGCCCGGCGCGGTTCAGGGCGGCGTGGAGCGCCGTCACGTCGGAGAAGCCGACGAGGAGCTTCGGGTGCTCGAGCAGCGGGGCGGGATCGATCGCCGGGAGGATCCGCATCGCGCCGTAGCCCCCGCGGGCGCAGAAGATCGCGCGCGCCTTCCGGTCGGCGACGGCCTCGCGCCACTCGTCGATCCGGCGCGCGTCGTCGCCGGCGAGGTACGCCCGGCGGGCGGTGACGTCGTCGCGGACGCGGACCGCGAGGCCGAGGCGGCCGGAGAGGACGTCGAGGCCGCGGGAGAACGCCTCCGGGTCGAAGGGGCTGGACGGCGCGACCACGCGGACGGGGTCGCCTCGGCGGAGCGGCGGAGGGACGAACACGCGGGGCGAGGATAACCCCCGCCCGCCCCGGCCGCGAGCGCGCTCGGGCCTCCTCGACGCCCCGCGCCACGCACGCTCCGCAAAAAACCCCACCCGAGCGCGATTTGTCGCAGCCGGTTCTGCTAAGGTCGGGACTCCGACTCCGTGACCTGCCGTGACCGGCCCGCCGGCGCGGACCCCGAGCCCAACCGTCCTTAGATCTGGACCAGATTGGAGGGTTCTCCCGTGATGAAGCCGAAGACGCAGCTGGAGGGCGAGGTCTTCTACCCGTCCGCCGAGGTCGTGGCGCAGGCCCGCGTGAAGGACTGGGACGCCGTGGCCCGCCGTGCGAGCGAGGACCTGGAGGGCTTCTGGGCGGCCGAGGCCGAGGAGCTCGAGTGGTATCGCAAGTGGGACAAGGTCCTCGACGCGTCCGAGAAGCCCTTCTTCAAGTGGTTCAAGGGCGCCCAGACGAACATCGTCCACAACTGCCTCGACCGGCACCAGCGCACCTGGCGCAAGAACAAGCTGTCGCTCGTGTGGGTCGGCGAGAAGGGCGAGGTCCGGACGTACTCGTACTTCGCGCTCCACCGCGACGTCTCGAAGTTCGCGAACGTCCTCAAGGCGATGGGCGTGCGCAAGGGCGACCGCGTCACGATCTACATGCCGCGCGTCCCGGAGATCGTGATCGCGATGCTCGCCTGCGCGAAGCTCGGCGCGATCCACTCCGTCGTGTACGGCGGGTTCTCGGTGGACGCGCTGCAGGGGCGCATCGAGGACTCCGAGTCGAAGGTCGTCATCACCGCCGACGGCGGCTTCATGAACGGCAAGATCGTCGAGCTGAAGAAGATCGTCGACGAGGCGGTCCGCCGCTGCCCGACCGTCGAGACCGTGCTCGTCGTGCAGCGCACGGCGCACGAGGTCCGGATGGAGCCGGGCCGGGACTACTGGTACCACGAGCTCATGAAGCTCCCCCTCGCCACGGGCGCGTGCCCGACCGAGGTGATGGAGGCCACCGACCCGCTCTACATCCTCTACACCTCCGGCACGACGGGGAAGCCGAAGGCGATCCAGCACTGCCACGGCGGCTACCAGGTCGGCATCTACTCGACGCTCAAGTACGTCTTCGACATCCGCGACGAGGACCGCTGGTGGTGCGCGGCGGATCCGGGCTGGGTGACCGGCCACAGCTACATCGTCTACGGCCCGCTCCTCAACGGCGCGACGACGTTCATGTACGAGGGCGCGCCGACCTACCCGTACCCGAACCGCTGGTGGTCGCTCGTCGAGAAGTACGGCATCACGATCCTCTACACGGCGCCCACCGCCATCCGCGGGCTCATGCGCTTCGGCGAGTCGTGGCCGAACCGGCACGACCTCTCGACGCTCCGGCTGCTCGGCTCGGTCGGCGAGCCCATCAACCCGGAGGCGTGGAAGTGGTACCACCGCGTCATCGGCAAGGGCCGCTGCCCGATCATGGACACCTGGTGGCAGACCGAGACGGGCATGTTCATGATCACGCCCGTCCCGAGCGTCCCCCTGAAGCCCGGCTCCGGCGCGAAGCCGTTCTTCGGGCAGAGCGCGAGGATCGTGGACGAGGCCGGCCAGCAGGTCGCCGACGGCGAGGAGGGCTACCTCGTCCTCGAGAAGCCGTGGCCCGCGATGATGACGACCATCTACCGGGATCCGGAGCGGTACGTGAAGCAGTACTGGTCGAAGTACCCCGGCGCCTACATGGCGGGCGACTCCGCCAAGCGCGACAAGGACGGGTACTTCTGGGTGATCGGCCGCACCGACGACGTCATCAAGGTCGCCGGGTACCGGCTCGGCACCGCCGAGGTCGAGAGCGCGCTCGTCTCGCACCCGGCCATCGCCGAGGCGGCCGTCATCGGCCTGCCGCACGAGGTGAAGGGGCAGGCGATCCACTGCTACTGCCTGCTGCGCCAGGGCTTCAAGCCGAGCGACGAGCTCGCCGACGAGGTGAAGACCCACGTCGCGCAGCACCTCGGCCCCATCGTCCGGCCGGAGAAGGTCACCTTCGTGGACACGCTCCCGAAGACCCGCTCGGGGAAGATCATGCGGCGCGTCCTCAAGGCGCGCGCCCAGGGGCTGCCCGAGGGCGACATCTCCACGCTGGAGGAGTGAGGCAGCGACTCCCGAGCCCGAGGGTTGCTCGGGCCCGGGCGCGGGCTCGTTCACGGGGGGGCCCCCGAAGATCCCCCCCGCGGGCCGGACCTCTGGGATACTCGCCCGCCGATGCCGATGACGGTCCCGTTCTGGCGGCGCCCGCGCGCGCAGCTCCTCGCGCTCACGGTGCTGCTCTGGGCGATCGTCCTCGGGATCCTGCTCGGCGCGCGCGACGTCCTGCTGCCGTTCATCCTCGCGGCGCTCGCGGCGTACGTCATCGACCCGCTCATCGCCCGGCTCGCCCTGCTCCACGTCCGGGGCCGCCGCGTCCCGCGGGCGGTGGCGGTGATCGCGGTCTACGTCGTGCTCGGCGTGGGCGTGTACCTCTTCGCCGTGTCGGTCGTGCCGCAGATCTACCGCGAGGTGATCCGCGGCCTCGTCGAGCTCCGCGACTTCCTCGCCGGCATCGGGCCGGAGAAGGTCGCCGCCTGGTCGCGCACCATCGACGAGTTCATGCTCCGGTACGGGATCCCGGTGGACGTCGTCCCCGGGGCCGAGCGCGGAGGGGCACGGCTCCACGTGGACCTCGCCGCGGAGCTCGCCGCGGCGCTCCGCGACCTCTCGAACCAGGCGCGCGCGCAGATCGGCGACGTCGTCGCCCTGTCCCGCGCGCTCCTCGGCGGCACCTTCAAGGCGCTCTTCTTCGTCGTCCTGCTGTTCATGCTGACGGCGTTCATGTCGATGGACGGCCCGCGGATGGTCCGGTTCGTCGAGTCGCTCGTGCCGGTCGCGTGGCGCGGCGACCTGCGCCGGCTCCTGAACGGCATCGACACCGGGCTCTCCGGCGTCGTGCGCGGCCAGCTCACGATCATGGTGGTGAACGGGACCCTGACGTTCGTCGGGCTCCTCGTCCTGCGGCTGCCCTTCGCCTTCGCGCTCTCCGCGCTCGCCACGCTGCTCTACGTCGTCCCGTTCTTCGGCACGATCATCTCGTCCGTGCCCATCGTGCTCCTCGCGCTCACCGCGGGCGGGGTCGGCAAGGGTCTGCTCGCGCTCGGCTGGATCCTCGTCATCCACGCCCTCGAGTCGTACGTGCTGAACCCCAAGATCATGGGGGACGCGACGCGCATCCACCCGGTGCTCATCGTGTTCGCGCTCGTGATCGGCGAGCGGACCGCCGGCATCGTCGGCGCGCTGCTCGCCGTCCCGGTGGCGAGCGTGTTCGTGGCCACCTTCCGGTTCCTCCACCGCAAGCTCGCGGAGCTCGACGCCCGCGTCACCGCCGTCGCGGCCGCCGCGGAGGAGCCCCCTCCGGACGCGGCGCCGTGACGCCGCCCCTCGCAGCCGACCTCGAAAAGGAGACGTCATGAAGAAGCTCGTCGCCCCCCTGCTCACCTTCGCGCTTTCGCTCGGCGCCGCGGGCGCCGCCGCGCAGGAGCCCCCGAAGGCCGCCGCTCCCAAGGCCGAGGCCAAGCCCGCCCCGAAGGCCGACGCGAAGGCCCCCGCGGCCAAGCCGGAGGCGAAGGCCGACGACGCGAAGACGCTCTACGGCGTCGGCCTCGCCATCGCGCGCAGCCTCGACACCTTCGCGCTCGCGCCCGCCGAGCTCGACCACGTGATCCGCGGCGTGCGCGACGGCGTCACCGGCAAGCCCCGGATGCCGCTCGACCCGAAGCTCCAGGCGGCCATCAACGACCTCGCCCGCGCGCGCGCGCCCAAGGCCGCCGAGAAGGACGCGGCCCGGGAGAAGGAGGTCGGCGCCCCGTACCTCGCGAAGATGGCGAAGGACCCGAAGGCGAAGAAGACGCCCTCCGGCGCGATCGTCATCCCCGAGCAGGAGGGGACCGGCCCGACGCCGAAGGCGACCGACAAGGTGAAGGTGAACTACACGGGGACGCTCGTGAACGGGAACGTCTTCGACTCGTCGCAGGGGCGCGGCCCGGCCGAGTTCCCGCTCAACCAGGTCGTGAAGTGCTGGACCGAGGCGCTGCAGCTCGTGAAGGTCGGCGGCAAGGCCAAGGTGGTCTGCCCCTCGCAGCTCGCGTACGGCGACCGCGGCAACCCCCCCGTCATCCCCGGGAACGCGGTGCTCACGTTCGAGGTCGAGCTCCTCGACATCGTGAAGCCGGCGGAGGGCCAGACCCAGACCCCCGCGACGCCGGCGAAGTGATCCGGGCCGGCGCGGCCGAGGGCCCCGCGGCGCGAGGCCCCCGGCCGTGCGGCGCGGCGCGCCGGCGCCCCCCGAGGAACGCGTTGCGCCGCGGCGCCGGGGCGGCATGATCCGGCGCATGCCCGACGAACTCGTCCTCTACGGCAACGCGGACTACACGAGCCCGTACGTCTTCTCCGCGTTCGTGACGCTGCGCGAGAAGAACGTACCCTTCCGGATGGAGCTGCTGTCGCTCGATCGCAAGGAGCACGAGCGGCCGGAGTATTCGGGGCCGTCCTTCACCGGGCGCGTCCCGGCGCTCCGGCACGGCGACTTCTGGGTGGCCGAGTCGTCGGCCATCGACGAGTACGTGGACGAGGCGTTCGCGCCCCCGGCCCACCCGCGCCTCTACCCGCAGGACCTGCGCGCCCGCGCCCACGCGCGGATGGTCCAGGCGTTCCTCCGGAGCGATCTCGTCCCGCTGCGGACGGAGCGGCCGACCTCGACGCTGTTCGAGGGCGAGAAGCCGAAGCCGTTCACGCCGGAGGGGAAGGCCTCCGCCGACCGGCTCGTCGCGATCGCCGAGCGGTTCCTGCCCCAGGGGGCCGCGTTCGTCGCCTCCTCGTTCACCCCGGCCGACGCCGACCTCGCCCTCATGCTCCAGCGGCTCGTCCACAACCGCGACCCGTGCCCGGAGCGGCTCGCGGGCTACGCGAGCACGGTGTTCGCGCGGCCGTCCGTGCGGGAGTGGCTCTCGAGGACGAGGTGGAGGGATCGCTAGCCGCCCCGCGAGGCGCCGGCCGGCTCAGCGCAGCCTCTTCCAGTACAGCAGCTCCGCCACGTCCGGCAGCACGAGCCCGCGCAGCGCGCCGGCGCGGACGTAGCCGTGCCGCTCGTAGAACCGCTGCGCGCCCGTGTTGAAGTCCGAGACGAGCAGGAACGCGTGGCGGCTCTCCCGCGCCGTCTCGGCCTCGAAGGCCGCGAGGAGGGCCGCGCCGGCCCCCTTCCCCTCCGCGCCGGGGAGCATCGCGATGAGCCGGAGGTAGCCGCCGAGCGCCAGCGTCCCGTGCGTGAGGAACCAGGCGAGCCCGCGGACCGTGCCGTCCTCGGCGACGAGGAGCCGCTCGCCCCGGGCGTGCGCCGCGCCGAGCGCGGCCTCGAGCGCGCCGGGCGTCCGCGCGTAGCGGACCATGAGCGGCACGTCCGCGAGCGCCCGGGCGAGCGCGGGGATCTCGGCGGCGGCGAGCGGGCGGACGTTCACGACGACATCCTACCGGAACGGCAGGAGCGGGACCGGCAGGAGCCCGTCCGAGGCGCGGAGCACGACGCGCTCGCCCGGCCCGAGGTCGAACCAGAGCCGCGCCGCGCCGCCGTCGTCCTCGCGCCCGAGGAGCGCGGCCCCCTCGAGCTCGACGTCGAGGCCCGCGGCCGGGAGCGAGAGGGTCAGCGCCGGGATCGCGGCCGCCCCGTGGTTCACCACCTCGGCGGCCCCGTCCGGCCGGTAGACCACCTCCACGTCGCCGAGCGCGCGCAGGCGGTCCCCCGCCTCGGCCCACGCGAGCGAGGCGAGGCGCCCCGCCTGGACGTGCGCGGCGAGCCGCGCGAAGGCGCGATCGAGCGCGGGGTGGATGACGAGCGTGCCCCCCTCCTGCACGACGACGATGCGCGAGCGCTGGTCCTCGGAGCGCGTCGTGCGCTCGGACGGCCCGAAGTAGGTGTGGGCGACGAAGAGGCCGCGCTCGCGCTCGAGCGCGTCGAGCGCCGCGTCGGAGAGCGCGGCCGCGAGCGTCTCCGGCGACGCGTGGAACATCGACGAGCGGAAGATCCAGAGGCGCGGGTCTCCCGGCAGCGGGTAGATGGCCGGCCGGGGCCGGGCGGGATCCCCGCCGAACAGGTTCACGACCCGCGTCCCCGCCTGCCCGTCCACGTCGCCGGCCGCCCACCCCCAGCGGATGCCGGCGGCCTCGAGGAGGTCCCGCACGCCCCACGGCCCCGCGTCGCCCGCGCCGCGCGACGACAGCGCCTCGCAGTTCGTGTACGGCTCGTGGTCGACCCACGTCGCGGGGTGGAACGGCCCGGCCTCGGCGAGCCCCTCGCGCACCGCCGCGCGGTCGTCGCGCTCGGGCGTGACGGAGTGGAGCGCGACCTCGGAGCCCGAGGCCTCGAGCTCCTCGGCGAGCACGTGGATCTCGGGGTCGTCGAGCGCGCCGCCCTGGCGGGAGTGGGCGAAGAACGTGCGGGTCAGCTTGAGCCCGCGCCCGAGCAGCCCCGCCCCGACGCCGCCCTCCGCGCGCGGATCGGAGCTGCCCCACAGGACCGCGCGCAGCGCGGCGGGGTCGGTGCGGTCCGCGTGGTCGGTGATGACGACGGCCGCGCGCGCGCCGGCGGGCCAGCGCTCGACGACGACCGGCCGGAAGCGATCGCCGCCCGCCGGGTAGAGCGTCGCGCGCGCCTCGTCGACGTCGCCGGCGGCCCGCGGCGCGTCGCGGACCGCGCGGCGCACCTCGAGCGCCGCCCAGTGCACGTGCGGCGACTCGGGGCCGGACGGGAGGCGGTCGAGGCACGCCTCGTAGGTGGAGAACGGGCGCTCGTCGGCGTCGTCGAGGAAGAGGGTCGCCTGGACGCCCGCGCCGGCCGGCTCGAGCAGCGCCGCGACGACGCCCGGGCCGCCCGCCAGGACCGCGCCGCCGGCGGCGACGAGGAGCGGCGTGCCGCGCCCGGTCCGCCGCGGAGACGCGAGCGGCGAGAACGCCAGGTCGCGGCCGAGCGCCGCGCGCGGCGAGCCGGGCCAGGCGATCCGGACCGCCACCCGCTCCACCTCCGCGGGCGCGAGCCACCGCACCGACGCGTGGATCCCGCGCGCGCCCCCCGGCCGCGGCGCGAGCTCGAGCGTCGCCTCGTACCCCGGGCCACGCCCGCTCGCCTCGAGGACCCCGTCCGCGCGCGTCAGCCACGACAGCGGCGGCGACGACGCCCCCGCCGAGGTGCGGACCTCGAAGGCGAGGTCGACCGGCAGCGTCGCGCCGCCGAGCGGGACGCCGTACGCCCCCGAGCCCGCGAGGACGGCGGCGAGGCAGGCGAGGGGGAGCACGCCCGCAGGATGCCGGTTTCCGGCGCCGGATCAAGCGGCCGGGCCGGGGCGCCGGCCAGGGCTCAGATGGCGCCCCGCCGGGCGCAGGCGTCGCACAGCTCCTCCGAGGCCAGCCCGAGGCGATCCTCGAGGTACCGGTGGAGCGGGTGCCAGCCGCCCTCCTCGTCCCCGACGCGGCCGCAACCGGCGCAGATGCGCACGATGCCCGGATCGAGGAGCAGCCGGTCCGCGTCCTCGAGCGCGAGCACCGCGTGGCGCGCGCCGTCGAGGTCGAGCGGCGCCGCGGTCGCCAGCAGGTGCAGGTCCGACGGCTCGCCGCGGTCGTCGCTGCGGAGCACGAACGCGCGGACGCGGAGGGTCTCGCCCGCGAGGCCGCGCAGCGCCGCGTCGCGGATCCGGCACCCGGCGCAGCGCGCCGCCGCGCCGCAGGGACCGGCCCGCGCCTCCGCGCAGCCGAGCGCGTCGCCGAGCTCCGCCCCGGCGCGGGCTCCGAGCATCGCGCGCGCGGCCGCGTTCGCGTGGACGACGCGGAGCGCGCCGTCGAGGGCGACGACCGCGAGCGGGAGCGCCTCGAGCACGGCCGGCGCGACGCGGGGACAGGGCGGGCTCACGGTCGGAGCGTACCGGAGGCGGCCCGCCGGCGGACGTCCATGCTCGCGGGAAGGTCCGGAGCGCCTCCGGGTGCGGGGGGCCCCAACCAGGCCCGCGCGGCGTCGCCCGATCCCGGGACAAGATGGGGGCATGCCCGACGACCCGCGCGATCTCGCCACGCTGCTCGGCGCCTACCGCATCGCCCTGCTCACCACGCGGGGGGCGGAGGGGCACCTCCGCTGCCGCCCGATGGCCATGCGCCAGAAGGTGCGCGGAGAGGAGATCTGGTTCGCGACGGAGCTCGCCTCCACGAAGTGCAGGGACCTCGAGGCGGACCCGCGCTGCGCCCTCGCCCTGTTCGACGCGAAGGACGGCACCACGCTCTCGATCTCGGGGCGCGGAGAGGTCCTCCGCGATCGGAACCTCGCCCTCGCGCTCTGGGATCCCTCGTGGACGCGCTGGTTCCCGGGCGGGCCGGCGCAGCGCGGCCTCGCGCTCCTGCGCGTCATCCCGGAGCTCGTCGAGCGGCACGGCCCGACGGGCGACGTCGAGGTGATGCGGCCCGGTCCGGCCGCGCCGCCCGCGCGGCCGCGCCGGAAGGCCGCCGCGCGCGCTAGGCCTCGACGGCGCGCTTGAGCCCCGAGGCGAGGTCGTTCAGGGCCTTCGCCTCGGTCGCCACGGACTGCGTCGAGGACATCGTCTCCTGCGTGGCGAGGTAGATCTCGTTCATCGCCTTCAGGACCTGGTCGATGCCGTGGTCCTGCTGCTGGGCGACGGTCGCGATCTCCTTGGCCGCCTGCGAGGAGTCCCTGAGCGCCGTGGCGAGCCGCCGGATCGTCTCGCCCGTCGAGCCGGCGACCTGCGCGCCCTGCTCGGCGCGCCGGATGCCGACCTCCGCGGCGGTCATCGCGGAGAGCATCGCCTTGTGCACGTCGGAGAGGATGCCCTTCACCTGGGCCGCGGCGCGCTTCGCCTCGTCGGCGTGGCTGCGCATCTCGGCGACGACGCCGCCGAACGCGCGCGCCGCGGGGCCGGCCTTGGTGGACTCGGCGGCGGCGGTCTCGGCGAGCCGCTGGGAGCGGTCGGCGATGTAGTTCACCACCGAGGCGATCTCGAAGATGTCCCGCATCCGGCTGTTCAGCCCCTCGATCTTCGACGAGAGGGCGCGCACCTCGTCGGTGAGCTTCAGCATCTCGCCGAGGTTCGTCTCGACCGCCGTGAGCCCCTCCGTCGAGGCCCGCTCGCCCTGGCGCGCGAGCCCGATGACCGTCTCGGCGGTGAGGGCCGCCTTCGTCGCGGTCTGGCCGAGCTGGCCCATGGTCGCGGTCGTCTCGCGCACGGACGCGGCGGTCTCGGCGGTCATCGAGGAGAAGGACGACACGGTCGAGAGGAGCGCCTGGGCGGCGGTGAAGAGCTCGGAGGCGGTCTTGAGGTACCCCTCGCGGCGCGCGGACTCGAGCGAGATGATCTGGTCCTGGCTGCGCCCGGCGATGCTCGCGAACACCCCGAGGAAGAACGGGGCGGTGTCGATGATCCACAGGAGCTGCGACGCCACCTGCGCGTGCGCCATGGCGCCGAGGCTCACGCCGTAGCCCCGCGAGATCGCCTCGATGATCGTGCCGAACAGCGGGAACAGCACGCCGAAGCCGGCGCCATACAGGGCGTATTTGCGCGTGTACAAATGGAGCTCCCGGACGGCGAGGACGCGCCATTCTGGATCGGAACGCCCGAGATTCGCCACTTCCGGCGAGGCGCGCCCGGCTGGCGCGCGATCGCTCCGCCCGCCTTCGAACCGCCCGGCGCCGTGCGGAAGCGCCCATGCCGATCCGTGGGTCGGGCGCGCGCCCCCTACCCCACCCTCGACCGCACGAACTCCTCGCGCGCCGCGCCGTGGTCCGTCACGAGCCGGACGTACTCACCGTGCACGAGCGGCGACGCGACGATGAAGTCCGCGGTCGCGCGGTTGCACGCGATGGGGATGTTGTAGAGCACCGCCACGCGCAGGAGCGCGCGGACGTCGGGCTCGTGCGGGTGCGGCTCGAGCGGGTCCCAGAAGAAGATGAGGACGTCGATCTCGCCGCCCGCGATCTTCGCGCCGACCTGCTGGTCGCCGCCGAGCGGGCCGCTCTTGAAGCGCGTCACCGGGAGGCCCCAGCGCGACGCGACGAGGGAGCCGGTGGTCCCGGTGCCGTAGAGGTCGTGCTCCTTCAGGACGGCGCGGTTGTAGCCGACCCACTCGAGCAGGTCGTCCTTGCGGCTGTCGTGCGCGATGAGCGCGATCCGCTTCTTCGCCGACATCGGCACACGTTGGTACACGCGATCCATGTTCCCTCCGGAGCCTGCAAGGTTAAGGCGCGCGCGGGGAGAGTCGAGTCCCATGCGGTGAAATTCGCGTGACGTCGCGTTCCCCGCGCTGCGCTGCACGTGAAACGCGCGAACGGCGCCCGCATTCCGTGCAGCGCGGGGCCGCCGCGCTGGCGCGTCCGCCGCGCGCGCGGTAAATCCTGCGTCGCCCATGGCCGCACCCGCTCCTTCCCTCGGCGAGGCACCGCTCGCTGCGCTCCTCCCGCCCGCCGGCGAGACCCTCGCGCCCGACGCGATCCTCGACCGCTTCGTCGCGTGGGTCTCCGCGACGGGGCTCTCGCTCTACGCGCACCAGGAGGAGGCGATCCTCCAGCTCCTCGACGGCCGCCACGTGGTGCTGAGCACGCCGACCGGCTCGGGCAAGTCGCTCGTCGCGACCTTCCTCCACTTCCAGTCGATGGCCGAGGGGAAGCGCTCCTTCTACACCTGCCCGATCAAGGCGCTCGTGAACGAGAAGTTCTTCGACCTCTGCCGCCTCTTCGGCCCGGACAACGTGGGCATGATGACGGGCGACGCGGCGGTGAACCGGGAGGCGCCGATCGTCTGCTGCACCGCCGAGATCCTGATGAACGTCGCGGTGCGCGAGGCCGCGCCGAAGGTGGACGCCGTCGTGATGGACGAGTTCCACTACTACGGCGACCGGGAGCGCGGCGTCGCGTGGCAGGTGCCGCTGCTGCTCCTCGAGCGGACCCGCTTCCTCCTCATGTCCGCGACGCTCGGCGACACGCGCGCCATCGAGGCGTCGCTCCGCGACGTGACCGGCCGCGAGATCGCCGCGGTGCGGAACTCCGCCCGCCCGGTGCCGCTCGAGTTCGAGTACCGCGAGACGCCGCTCCACGAGACGATCGAGGACCTCGTCTCCGCGGGCAAGGCGCCCATCTACCTCGTCAACTTCACGCAGCGCGCCGCGGCCGAGCAGGCGCAGAACCTCATGAGCGCGAACTTCTCCTCGAAGGAGGAGAAGGCGAGGATCGCCGAGGCGCTCCGGGACGTCCGGTTCGAGTCGCCCTACGGCAAGGACTTCCAGCGCTTCCTCCGGCACGGCATCGGGATCCACCACGCGGGGCTCCTCCCGAAGTACCGGCTCCTCGTCGAGAAGCTCGCCCAGGGCGGCCTCCTCAAGGTGGTCTCCGGGACCGACACGCTCGGCATGGGCGTGAACATCCCCATCCGCACGGTCCTCTTCACCCAGCTCTGCAAGTTCGACGGCGAGAAGACGGCGATCCTCTCCGCCCGCGACTTCCACCAGATCTCCGGGCGCGCGGGCCGCAAGGGCTTCGACGAGCGCGGCTTCGTGGTGGCGCAGGCGCCCGAGCACGTCATCGAGAACAAGAAGCTCGCCGAGAAGGCGGCGGCGGGGAAGAAGGTCGTGAAGCGGCAGCCGCCGCAGAAGGGCTACGTCCCCTGGGACCGGAACACGCTCGAGCGGCTCCGCGAGAAGGAGCCCGAGCCGCTCGAGAGCCGCTTCGAGCCGACCTTCGCGCTCCTCGTGAACCTGCTCCAGAGCGAGACCGCCCAGGTGGGCGGCGGCTACGGTCGCCTCGTCGAGCTCATCGGCCGCTCCCACGGGAACGACTACGTCCGCGCGAAGCACCGGCGCGCGGCGGCGCAGCGCTTCCGGACGCTCCGCGGCGCCGGCCTCGTCGAGGTGAAGCGGATCGAGGGCTACCGCGGCGCGTACGCCCGCCCGGCCCCGGGCCTGCAGCGCGACTTCTCCGTCTTCCACACCCTCGCGCTCTACCTCCTCGACACGCTCCCCAGGATCCCCGCCGAGCGCGAGACCTACGCGCTCGACGTCCTCTCGATGGTCGAGTCGATCCTCGAGGACCCGGACGTCATCCTCTGGAAGCAGCTCGACCGCGCCCGCGGGCTCGCCGTCGCGGAGATGAAGGCGAAGGGGATGGAGTACGACGAGCGGATGAAGGAGCTCGAGAGCGTCGAGTACCCGAAGCCGAACCGCGACTTCGTCTACGCGACCTTCAACGAGTTCGCCGCGAAGCACCCCTGGGTCGGTCAGGAGAACATCCGGCCCAAGTCGATCGCCCGCGAGATGGTCGAGAAGTTCATGACGTTCGCGGACTACGTGCGCGACTACGAGCTGCAGCGCTCCGAGGGGCTCCTCCTCCGCTACCTCTCCGAGACCTACAAGACGCTCGTCCAGACCGTCCCGGAGGGCTACCGGAGCGACGACCTCCTCGACGTGATCGCGTTCCTGCGCGCGACGGTGCGCGGCGTCGACTCCTCGCTCATCGACGAGTGGGAGCGGCTGCGCGACCCGGCCTACCAGGCGGCCGCGAAGGCCGACCCCCGCGCCGCGCTCGGCCCGCCGCCCGTGTGGGCCGATCCGCGCGCGTTCGCGGCGCGGATCCGGAACGAGCTGCACGCGCTCCTCGTGGCGCTCGCGCGGAAGGACCACGAGGCGGCGCTCGCCGCGCTCGCGCCCGGCGCGGACTGGACGGCGGCCCGCCTCGAGGCGGAGCTCGCGCCGTACTGGGCGGAGCACCCGCGGATCGACACGACCCCGGCCGCGCGCCGGCCGCACCACACGTTCGTGAAGGAGCTCGCGCCGCGCCGCTGGGAGGCGGTGCAGCGGATCGTGGACGAGGCGGGCGAGGTGGACTGGGCGATCGTGTGCGAGATCGATCTCACCGGGCCGCACGATCCCGATCGGCCGCTGCTCTCGCTCGTGCGAATCGGAACCTGACGGCCGCGCGCGGGTGACTCCCCTCTCCCCCCCGCAGCGCCAGGGAGAGAGGGCCAGGGAGACGGGCGCGCTACGGCCGGAAGGTCTCCGCCGGGAACGTCTCCGGAAAGTCGACCTTCTCGATCGTCGTCACCCCCGTGCTCTGGCCGTTCGCCCAGTTCTCCTCGCGCATCGGCACGAGCACGCCGTCGACGGTCCGGAACTCGGAGTAGGTGGTCACGAACTCGAGCGGCATCGGGCCGGCCGTCGACGCGGCGCGCGAGCGCAGGATCCGGCCGCTCCGGAGATCGATGGCGGCCTCGACGAGCAGCCCGCGCCGGGGCTCGACCGCGACGAGCCGGACCGTCCTGCCGCCGACCTCGGCGGTGCCGCCGTCCCGGAGCCGGTGGGAGGCGCGGAGCAGCGCGGGGAGGTCGAGCCGCGCCGCCTGGAGCACCATCGCGTCGAGGCGCGGCCCCTCCGCGGGCTGGCCGTCGCGCCAGCCCTTCCCACCGTCGAGCACGCGGATCTCGCCGTCGCCGGCGGCGTACGCGATCTCGACCCGGAGCTTCCCCGGGCGCTCGTAGACGCGCGCGATCCGGCCCGTCGCGCCGGGGCGGAGCACGACCGACGTGACCGACCCCTCGATCTGCGACCGCGCCATCTTCGCGAGCGCCGCCTCGCCGCCGTAGGCGACCACGCAGCGCTCGACGAGCGCCGCGACGGCAGGGCTCGGCGAGGTCGCCGGCTTCGACGCGGCGAGGGTGAGCGAGAGCGCGGCGGCGGCGAGCGAGACGGTCACGTGCACCTCCCGCGGGCGGGCGCCCGCGCGCCGGAGTCTCCCCGAGCGCGCCGCGCGGCGCAACCCGCCCTTCGCCCGCGCCCCGGCGTGCCGCGGAGCGCGCCCCGCTCCACCGTGAGCGCGTGACCGAACTCCTCGGCTGGGCCAGCTCCGCCGTGCTGCTCGCGACGCTCGCCCGCCAGGTGCGCAAGCAGTGGCGCGAGGGGACGGCCGAGGGCGTCTCCCGCTGGCTGTTCGCCGGCCAGACGGCCGCGTCCCTCGGCTTCACGGTCTACAGCCTGCTGCTCCGGAACTGGGTGTTCGCCGTGACGAACGCGCTCATCCTCCTGAACGCGATCGCCGGCCTCGTCATCTCCCGGCGGATCCGGCGTCGGCCCCGCCCGGCGCCGGCGGGTACGTGACCGCGCGCCCGTCGATGCGCGCGAACGGCGTGAGCCGGTGCGGCCGCGTCTTCCCCTTCCCCACCACGTGCTCGACGACGACGCCGCGCGCGAGGAGCGCGTCCGCGACGAGCGACCGGTGGCAGCGCCAGGGCACCGCCTCGGCGCACATGATCGCGACCGGTCCCTCCTTCGCGAGCGCGCGCAGGTTGCAGAGCCCCTCCTCGAACTCGGGCGTCTGCATGTGGTCGGCGTACCCCCGGAAGCTCGCGTTGCGCCAGGCGCCGTTCGGCGAGTCGCGCCGCGGGCGCCGGAGCCCCCCGAGCTGCGGCACGTGGACGTAGGCGATCCCCGCCCGCCCGAGCGCGCGCGCGAGCGCCGCCTGGTCGAACTGCGGGTTCGCGCGAGAGCGCGGGATGGTGCGCACGTCGGCGAGCCTCGTGACCCCGGCCGCCCGGAGCAGCTCGAGGAACTCGCCGATGGGACGCGTCGAGTGGCCGATGGCGAGCACCCGCGCTCGCCCCCAGCCCGGCGCCGCTCGTCGCCTCGGGGCCCGCTCCTCCATCCGGCCTCCCATGTCGGGCCGGCGCGCCGCGCGCCACCCCCCGGATCGGCTTGCGCGAACCCTCCGGGACGGGGCAGGCTCTCATCCCGCATGGCAGAGGACACGGGGCAGGCCGAGCTCATCTCGATGGACGCGCGGGCGCGCGACATGCTCCGCGAGATCGTGAGCTCGAGCGGCAAGGCGCGGTACGTCCGGATCCACGTCGGGCATGGTTGAGGGGGCTGGTCCTACCAACTGTCTCTGGACGAGACGGCCGAGCAGGATGACGTGGTGATCGAGGCGGAGGGCATCTCCTTCCTCGCCGAGGGACACCAGCAGCACCTCGTGGCCGGGCTGCGCATCGAGGTGCAGCGGGTCCTCGGGCGCGAGGGGCTCGTGGCGTTCAACATGGGGTTCGAGCCGAGCGCCTGCTGACCGCCGCGCCCGCGACCGCCTCCCTCGCGCCCGCCCGCGACGCACCGCGCGGGGCGCGGGGCCCCACGCGGCGCGCCGGCCGCGATTGACTTCGAGCGCGGAACGGCGGAAAACCGCCCTTCCTCGATGCTCTTCGACAAGCCACCCAGCGGCGCGAAGCGCTGGCCCCGCGGCCAGAAGTTCACGCTCTCCCCCGTCGGCGCCGAGGCGCAGGTCGCGTACCGCGCGGCGGTGCTCGCCGCGCGCGCGAGCGGCCGCGCCGCGCTCGACTCGGCGCTCGCCGCGTGGGCGACGCCCCGCGGCGTGGCGCCCGTGGACGGCGCGATCCTGTCCGAGCTCGGGGGAAAGCGCCTCGGCATCGGGGCGCTCTGCGAGGCCCTCGAGACGACCGGCATCGCGCCCGACGAGGTGCGCGCCGGGATCGGGCGGCTCGTCCAGGCGGGGATCGTCGATCCGCTGCCGCCGGCGTCGCGCGAGGTGGGCTAGCCGCGGAGCAGCCGTCCCGCGTCAGTGCCTGCAGTAGCCGTCGAAGCAGATGTCGGGCCGCTCGCAGTCCGAGCTGTGCTGGCACTTCTTCAGCCGCTTCGGGCGCGCGTCTCGCGGCTCCGCGCCGGCGGAGCCGGACCCGGAAGACCTCATGGTCGACAGGAAGATCCGGAGAATGGCCTGCGCCGACACGTTCAGGCCGCTGACCTCGTGGCCCAACCCGGCGGAGTAGCCGATCTGGCCCTCCACCCCGAGGGAGACGGAGGGCGCGGGAAACCACTCGCCGGCAAGCGCCGCTGCGATGCGGATCGCCTCGGAGGTGCCGGCGCCCGTCCGGTCGTCCCGGGCGTACTGGACGCGAAGGCCCGCGTCGAGGCGGGTCGCCGGCGCGACCGGCACCAGCCCGAACATCCCGAGGCCCACGCGCGCCCGGGTGGCGCTCGCCGCGCTCGTGCCGGTCTTGTCGTAGGCCCCCTCGAGCTCGACCCGCACCTGACCCGCGTCGACGGGGAGGTAGAGCACGGGAGGCGCGCCGCCGGTGCCGAACCCGGCGCCGAGCCCGATGCGGGTCACCGTCG
>DASVZX010000061.1:0-4039 GCA_036391435.1 Anaeromyxobacter sp.
CCCGCGGCCGCGATGCCGGCCGCGACGGCGACGCCCGCGACCGCGACGAGCGCGCGCCGGGCGAGGCCGCGGCGGCGATCGTGCCGGTGCAGCGCCTCGAGCGTCCGGGCCGGGAGGTCGCGCAGCGCGCGGCGCTCGGCGTCGGAGGGCGGCGGCAGCTGCGCGAGGGAGAGCGCGGCGCCGGAGGCGTCGAGCTCGGCGAGGCAGGCGGCGCAGGTCCGGAGGTGCGCGTCGAGGCGGGCGGCCTCGGCGGCGTCGAGCGCGTCCGGCGCGCCGGAGGCGCGGAGCGAGACGAGCAGCTCGAAGTCCCGGCAGGGGTTCACGGTCGGTGCTCCTCATGGGCTTCGTCGCCGCCGAGCGCGGCGCGGAGCCGCCTCGTGGCGTGGTGGAAGGTGACCTTCGCGGCGTTCTCGGTGATGCCGAGCGCGTCGGCGATCTCCGCGAAGGGGAGCTCCGCGTCGATGCGGAGCGTGAGGACCTCGCGCTGGCGGCGCGGGAGCTCGAGGACGGCGAGGTGCAGCCGCGCCGACTGCTCGGCCCGGGCGATCGCCGCGAGCGGATCCGGCGAGTCCGCCGCGAGCTCCGCCTCCGCCCGCGCGCCGGGCTCGCCCGCGGCCCCGCCCTCGCGTACGAGCGGCGCGCGGGCGCGGCGGGCCTCGTCCCGGACGTGGTTCTTCGCGAGGTTCACCGCGACGCGGACGAGCCAGCGGCGGAACGGCACCGGCTCGCGGTTCCCGCGGCGGAGGGCGCGGCGCGCGGCCTCGAAGGCGCGCAGGAAGGTGCGCTGGGCGAGGTCCTTCGCGTCGTCGGGGGCGCGGGCGTAGCGGCGGACGATCGCGAGGACGAGCCGCTCGTTGCGGCGGACGAGCTCGCCGAAGGCGCCGTCGTCGCCGACGAGGAAGGCCGCGACGAGCGCGTCCTCCTCGTGGCGCGCAGGGGTCACCCCGCCCGCGACCACGCGCAGGGCCGGCGGCCGTCCCCTGTCCTTGTCGCGTTCGTCCATGAGCCGCGCCGGGGTCACGAGATGGAAGACCCCTTGCCCACCTGGAAGTTAAAGACTAATCCTGGCGCCGGTTTTCAGGGCGGTTTCCCGACGGAGATACCCAACCATGCTCGACCTCAGGGCCATCGCCCAGGATTACGACAGCTTCGAGAGGAAGCTCGCGCGCCGCGGGGAGGGCGCCGTGCAGGCGCTCGCGCCCGTGCGGCCGCTCGTGGCGCGGCGGCGGGAGCTCAACGTCGCGCTCGAGAAGCAGAAGAAGGAGCAGGGCGAGGCGAACGCGAAGATCCGCGAGCTCGCGAAGAAGGACAAGGGCGCGGTCGAGGGGGCGCGGGCGCAGCTGCGGGCGCTCGGCGACGAGGTGAAGCGGACCGAGCAGGAGCTGGCGGCGGTCGAGGCGGAGATCGAGCGGCTGCTGCTGCTCGTCCCGAACCCGCCGCACGAGTCGGTGCCGGACGGGAAGGACGAGAAGGACAACGTCGTCGTCCGGAGCTGGGGCGAGAAGAGGGAGCTCGGGTTCAAGGCGAAGCCGCACTGGGAGCTCGGCGAGGCGCTCGGGATCCTCGAGTGGCAGCAGGCGGCGAAGCTCTCCGGGTCGCGCTTCACGATCTACAAGGGCGCCGGCGCGCGCCTCGAGCGCGCGATCGCGTCGTTCTTCTGCGACGTGCACGCGTCGCGCGGGTACGTCGAGATCCTGCCGCCCTACCTCGTGACGCGCGAGACGATGACCGGCACCGGGCAGCTCCCAAAGTTCGAGGAGGACCTGTTCAAGACCGCGAACGAGACGCCGCTCTACCTCATCCCCACCGCCGAGGTCCCCGTGACGAACATGCACCGGGACGAGGTGTTCGAGGCGGGGGCGCTGCCGATCTCGTACTGCGCGTGGACGCCCTGCTTCCGGGCGGAGGCCGGCGCGGCGGGGAAGGACACGCGCGGGCTCATCCGGCAGCACCAGTTCCACAAGGTGGAGCTCGTGAAGTTCGCGCCCGCGGAGACGAGCTACGAGGAGCACGAGAAGATGGTGGAGGACGCGAGCGAGGTGCTCCGCCGGCTCGGCCTCGTGCACCGGGTGGTGCTGCTCTGCGCGGGCGACATGGGGTTCTCGAGCGCGAAGACGTACGACCTCGAGGTGTGGTGCCCCGGGCAGGAGTCGTTCCGGGAGATCTCGAGCGTGTCGAACTGCGAGGACTTCCAGGCGCGGCGGATCCGCGTGCGCTACCGCGGCGAGGGCGGGAAGCCGCGGCTCGCGCACACGCTCAACGGCAGCGGCGTCGCGATCGGGCGGACCGTGGTCGCGATCCTGGAGCAGTACCAGCAGGCGGACGGGACGGTGCTCATCCCGGAGGCGCTGCGGCCGTACATGGGCGGGCAGGAGCGGATCACCGCGCAGCGGTTCCCGCGCGGCGTCGAGCGCTGACGCTCCCCGCTGCGCCGGGCAGAGGGCGCGTTCCCGCAGGCGCTCACAGCGTGCGGGTGCAGTTCGCGCTGCACCCGTCACCGTCCACGAGGTTGCCGTCGTCGCACTCCTCGACGCCGACCCAGAGGTACCCGTCGCCACAGCGCGCGGCGACGCAGGTCGCGAGGCACGCGTCGTTGTTCGAGGTGTTGCCGTCGTCGCACTCCTCGACGCCGGCCCAGACGTACCCGTCCCCGCAGCGCGCGGCGACGCAGGTCGAGAGGCACGCGTCGTTGTTCGACAGGTTGCCGTCGTCGCACTCCTCGCCCGGCGAGACCTGCCCGTCACCGCAGATCGCGCCCGGGTCGGGCGTCGTTCCCCCTCCCCCGGCGCACGCCAGGGAAAGAGCCGCGAGGAGCACGCCAATGCACGGCACCTGGGTCCTGGCCATGAAGACCTCCCGACGCGGGCTGGCTGGGGCTGGAGGAGGACGAGGATACGCGCGTCGAGCGCGACACCTCAACGCGAGATCCGACGTGTCTCTCGATCGTGGGACGCCGTGGGGTTCAGGCTCCGACGCGCGTCACCTGCACCGCGCCGCCGGCGAGGTCGAAGACGATCTTCCGCGCCCCCTTGCCGCCCACGTCGCGCTCGAGCACCGGGATCCCGTGGCTGGAGAGGAAGGAGAGCGCCGCGGCGACGTTGCGATCGCCCAGGTGCTCGGTCTCGGAGAC
The DNA here is from genome assembly GCA_036391435.1 of Anaeromyxobacter sp. Taxonomy (GTDB): domain Bacteria; phylum Myxococcota; class Myxococcia; order Myxococcales; family Anaeromyxobacteraceae; genus Anaeromyxobacter. The sequence goes on from DASVZX010000061.1 coordinate 3,131, forward strand.
GATCGGCGGCGCGCTGCCGCCGTGGACGGTCGCGCGGTACGAGTGGCCGCCGAGCTTGCCGAGCTCCTCGAGGAGCGACGTCAGCGCGACGTCGCCGTAGCGGGTGGCGGAGGGCGCGTTGCCCCGGTCGGGAAGGAGGAAGTGAGCCATGCCGCCGACGCCGCGGACCGGGTCGTAGATGCAGACCGCGGCGCCCGACCCGACGACGGTGGTGAAGGAGGCGGCGGTGCCCGACGCCGCGAGCCTGCCCGGGTGGACGTACACCGCCGAGGTCGGGGGCGGCAGGGCGGTGAGCCTGGCGAAGTTCTCGGCGAGGGTCGACATCGGCCGACCGGGGTGATTCAAGCGGTGGGCCGACGTACGCGGGCCCGAGGGGCGCGATCTCACACGAGTTTCCGTGGGGTTTCCCCCGACCCGGGGTCGGCGGGGTGGCACCCGAGCCGACGTCCCGGCCGGCGGCCAGGCGGGTCCCGCGCGCGCCGATGAGCGCTTGATCCCCGGTGCCGCGTGCCGTATATGGGCGTGCTCTCTCGCGCGCCGGCCGAGGCCGCCGCCCGGGGGAAGAGGGCGAAACGAGGACGGATTCGGAGGAGTGGCCGAGCGGTCGAAGGCGGCGGTCTTGAAAACCGCTGAGGGTTCACGCCCTCCGAAGGTTCGAATCCTTCCTCCTCCGCCAGAACGAGGAGACGGAGCTTCAGGAAAGGTGGCCGAGAGGCCGAAGGCGCTGGTTTGCTAAACCAGTATACGGGTAACCGTATCCAGGGTTCGAATCCCTGCCTTTCCGCCAGTCAATGCTGTTTTCTGTTGGTGAAGTGGATGGACAGAGAGGTTCGCGCCCTTAGCTCAGTTGGATAGAGCGTCGGACTACGAATCCGAAGGCCAGAGGTTCAAATCCTCTAGGGCGCGCCA
>DASVZX010000062.1:0-3685 GCA_036391435.1 Anaeromyxobacter sp.
AGGACCGCCCGCGCGTCCGCGAGGACGCGTCCGGCGCCCGACACGGCCGCCCAGCGCCCGGGCGCGGCGGCGAAGGCGACCGGCGCGCCGGGATCGCAGCCGGGGCCGCCCTGGACGTCGAGCCCCGCGCGCCGCAGCGCACGGAAGAGCCCGAGCTGGGCGCAGCCCGCGCACCCGGCGTCCGACGCGGGGCGTCCACGCGCGGGGAGCCGCGCGAGGACGACGGGCCGGGACGGGTGCGCCACGGCGACATCGTAACGGGAGGAGGCGCCGGGATCCGGGCCCCTCCGGAGCCGCGCCGGTCCCGGGCGGGGCGTCCGCACGCCTCGCGCCCCCGGTCCGGGCTTCGAGGCGCGCCCGGCCGGCGCCGGCCGCCGCGGCCGGGATCAGTCCGCGAACGGCCGCTCCACGACCGGCGGCGCGGCGAGGTAGCAGACCGCCTCCTGGCGCACGCAGTCCGCGTTGAGCCACAGGGAGCGCCCGTCGCCGCGCAGCGGGAAGTCGACGACCCGGACGATCCCGGCCATCCGCGCGTCGGCGGGCAGCAGCTCCGCGAGCCGGTTCCGCTCGGATCGGAGCAGCTCCTCCTGGAGCCGATAGCCGGGCCGGTCCGGGTAGACGGCGAGGTAGAGCATGTTGGACTCGACGAGGTCGTTGAAGAAGTGCGAGCCGAGGGACACGTCCGGGACGACCTTCAGGCCCGCCTTCACGATCTCGACGATCGCCGAGACGCGCTGGATCTCGGCGAACGAGGTCGGGACGCCGAGCGCGATCGTGCTCGTGCCCCAGCGCCCGGGCCCGAGGAGCATGATCCGGCGGTGCCCGGCGGGCTCGAGGCGCGTGAGCCGCCCGACGACCCGCGCGACCTCGTACCGGTCGCTCTGCCCGAGCCGGTCGTACGCGTCCGGGTCCACGAGGATCACGCGGTCGAGCGGGGCGCTCGTGCTCTGCCCCACGACCGGGCCGCGGCTCGCGAGCACGATCGCGCGCTCCGGCAGGTCGAGCGGCGGCGGCGCCGCGACGCCGCCCTCCTTCACCTGGAGCGGCCGGCACTGCACGAGGTTCAGCCGGAGCTGCCCGCCGGGGAGGAAGTTCGCGGTGAACTCGACGTCCACGGGGTAGCGGTAGGCCTCGGCGAGGGTCCGGACCATCGCGCGCACGTCCTCCACGAAGGTCGTCGCGGCGAGGAGCTTGTCGAAGGTGAGGACGGGCGGCCGGTCGCGCCGGACCGTCGCGAAGCGCTCCACGGGCAGGTCCGCGAGCTGCGGCGCGAGCTCCGCGAACGGCCGCGTGTCGAAGCGGTTGCGGGCCAGGTCGATGACGTCGACGCGGCGCTGGGCGTGCTCGCTCACCTCGTCGAGGCTCGTCTCCGGCCGGGCGAGGGGCGCGTTGAGCGCGACGACGCGCGTGTAGTCGTCGTCGGAGCGGTCCACCGCGCGCGTCCCCAGGCCGAAGACGAGCCGGATCATCCCCGCCTGCGGGTCGATGGACGGGTTCCAGGCCCACGGGTTGTACGAGAGCGCCACGCCGGCCGCCTGCGGGAAGAAGAGGTCCCCGTGGACGGCGCCCGACACGCGCTGGATCAGGATCCCCATCTGCTCGTCGCGGTCGAGCAGGCCCCGGTGCTCGCGGTAGCGGAGCGCCTCCTCGCTCATGGCGCTCGCGTAGACCTGCCGGACCGCGGCGAGGAACGCCTCGAGCCGCTCGTCCGGCGAGCCCTGGTTCGGGCAGAAGACGCTGTCGTACTTGCCGGTGAAGGCGTTGCCGAACCCGTCCTCGAGGAGCGACGAGGAGCGGACGATGATCGGCGACTGGCCGTAGTACTCGAGCATCGCCCGGAACTGCCGGAGGATGAACTCCGGGAAGGCGCCCTTCAGGATGCGCGCGCGCGCCTCCGCCGCGCCGTCGAGGAAGGTGGCCGGGCTGCGCTGCTCGCGGCGGGCGCGCCAGCAGCCGTTGCGGACGAGGTAGGTGTAGAAGACGTCCGAGCCGGCGAACCAGGAGTCGTGCGGCTCGAGGCGCCGGGCCCAGCGCGGGTCCGACTTCGCGAGGACGGCGCGGGCGACGAGCATGCCGACGGCCTTGCCGCCGACGAGGCCGGTGCCGATCATCCGCCGGCGGATGGCGAGGAGGGCCGGCAGGTCGAGCCAGCGGCCGGCGAGCTCGGCGAGCCGCTCGTCCCGGGTCAGCATCATCCGGAGCAGGCCGTCGAAGTGCTCGCGCGCCTCCGAGGCCGGCGCGACGTCGGCGCGGACCGCGTCGAGCGCGTCGCGCGCCTGCTGGAACTTCCGGTCCCACAGGTCGTGGCGGGCGACCGCGTCGAGGCGCCGCTCGGCGAGCTCGGAGAGCACCTCCGAGAGGACGCCGCTCTCGGTGAGCGGCCGGAACGCCTCGCCCTCCTGCACGTGGGGCAGGTACATGGTGGGGGAGTGGCGGGCGAACACCTTGAGGGGGTGGACGTAGCGCTGCCCCTCGCGCGCGAAGACGTCCACGAGCAGCTGCGTCGTGTTCCGGATCGAGTCCACCGCCTCGTGCGAGTGGCTGTCGCGCAGGAGCGCGAAGTAGGTGACCGTGTCGAGCTCGTACAGGTACGGGCAGGTCACCATGAAGAAGTTGCCGAGCATGAGGTCCGAGTACCAGTCGGCCGCGAGGTCCGAGAGGCAGTCGAAGACGTAGTACGCGCCGGGGCCGGCCTCCTCGATCACCTGGTGGATCGAGGTCGTGAAGCTCTCGAACCCGACGGTGGGCGAGAGCCGGTGGATCTCGGCGCCCGCGCCGTCCTCCACGAGCGGCGCGTGGCGCGCGAATCTGAAGTAGACGAGCCGCTTGCCCGAGGCGAGCGCGTCGGCGACGAAGGGGCGGACGAACGGCACGTAGTCCGCGACCGAGTCGACCTGCCAGACGACGTTGTCTCCGGGCCGGAGCCCCCCGACGACTCCGTCGAGGGAGGCGAGCCCGGTGCTGGCGGGGTACGGCGTGGCCATGCGGGGCCTCTAGCATCCCCGGGCCGGCTTCGCTTGACCAGCATCAACGGCCGGACCCGGCGCCGGGGTAACCTCCGGTCAGGACGAGGTCTCGACACCTCGGAGAAAGGGCGGACGCGTGAACCTCCAGGAAGCCATCGTCGTCGCGATCGATTTCGAGAAGAAGGTCCGGGACCACTACCTCCGCGGCGCGAAGGACATCCCCGAGCCGATGGGCCGCAAGGTGTTCGCCACGCTCGGCAAGGAGGAGCAGGGGCACGTCGAGTACCTCGAGCACTGCCTCGCCGAGTGGAAGAAGAGCGGCAAGGTGCCGAACGTGCCGCTCAAGTCGATCCTGCCGAAGGGCGCGAAGTGGATCGAGGCCGAGCGGAAGAAGGTCGCCGGGAAGGGGACGCGCGCGGCGTCGAAGACCGAGCTCGACGCGCTCAAGCTCGCGCTGCAGCACGAGAAGGACGCGGACACCTTCTACCACAAGCTCGTGAGGGAGCTGCCCGAGCAGGACCGCTCGCTCTTCGACAAGTTCCTCGGCATCGAGGACGGCCACCTCCAGCTCGTGCAGGCGCAGCTCGACTCCGTGCAGGGCATGGGCTTCTGGTTCGACGTCGCCGAGTTCCGCCTCGAGGCGGAGTAGCGCCGCTCCGGCGACGCGCGCCTCCCCCGCAGCGCCACCCGCTCCGCGCCGACGCCGCCGCCTCGCGACG
>DASVZX010000063.1:0-23132 GCA_036391435.1 Anaeromyxobacter sp.
GAGCCGGCGCGCGTGGAACCCGGTGGCGCCCGGGCTCGCGAGCGCGCCCGGGTCGATCTGGAGCGACGCGCCCGAGAGGAGCCGCGCGAGCGCCGCCGCGTCCCCCTCGAGCGCGGCGCGCGCGAGCGGGCTCATGCCGCCGGCGAGCTCGGAGAGCGTCCGCGCCAGCAGCTCGAGCTCTTCGCCCTCGAGCAGCCCCTGCTCGCGCAGCTCGGCGAGGAGCCCGCGCTCGAGCCCCTCCACGACCCGGCCGAGCCCGGAGAAGTACAGCTCGAACAGGCCGTCGAACGCGGCGACGTCGCGGGCGCGCTTCACCAGGGTCGCGCGCAGGGCCGCCCGGAACGCGAGGCGATCCTCCGCGCCCACGAGCGCCGCCGCGACGACGGCGTCCGACACCTCCGCCGGGGACACGCGGACCCCGTTCGTCCGGAGCAGCTTCGCGAAGTCCACGACGCGCGCGTCCACGCGAGCATCCTAGCGCCGCCGCGCGAGCGGCGCCCCGCGCCGGCTCCGTCCCCGCTTGGCTCCCGTCGAGCTCGCGCGGTCCGCACCCCTCCGGACGGGGTCGAGGCGCGGCGGCCGCTTCCCGTGGCGCACCGCCCCGAGCACCCGCGCGTAGGCGAGCTCCACCCCCGCGCGCGCGGCGCGCAGCATGAGCCCCCCGCGGCTCATGTCCCCGCGCCCCACGAAGTCCAGCGGGAAGAGGAGCCGCTCCCCGAAGACCGAGAGCAGCGGCTCGACGCACTTGTCCGAGGCGATGGACCCCAGGAGCACGACCTCGCCGCGCTCCCCGATCCGCTCCGCGACGAGCCGCGCGGCCTCGAGGAGCGGCCCCCGGAACCGCGCGTCGCGCGCCTCGACCGGCACGGCGGCGAACGCCCGCAGGTGCTCCGACCGCACGGCGAGGCCGGCGGGGAGGAGCCCCGCGCCCGGGGCGATGACGAGCGCGCCCGGGAGCCCCGGCGGCGGCCGCGCGAACGCCTCCGCGTAGGCGAGCTTCCCGCGGAAGTAGAGCCCGCTCGCGAAGCGGAACACCTCGCCGAGGGGCGCGCCCCCGGCCTGCACCGCCCGGGCGAGCGGGAAGCGCGCGCGCGGCGACAGCACGAGCGCCATCCGCTCGCCGCCGGCGCGCGCGGGCGAGAGCAGGAAGACGCGGTGCGCCGCGGCGCGTCCCGCGGTATCACCCCTGGGCATGGAGCCCTGGGTCGTCCCGGTCTTCCTCGCCTTCTTCCTCGCCCAGCTCGGCATCGAGACCGCGCTCCTCCTCGTGAACCTGCGTCACGTCGCGGCGGCGCGCGGCGTCCCGCCCGCGCTCGCGGGGGCGGTCGACGCCGCGACCGCCGAGCGGAGCCACGCGTACACGCTCGCGAACGGGCGGTTCGCGCTCGTCGAGGGGCTCACCGGCGCCGCCGCGACCCTCGCCGTCCTCCTCTCGGGCGTCCTGCCCTGGCTCGACGGCGCGCTCGCCCGCGCCGGCGTCGAGGGCGCGAACCGGTTCGTCGCGTTCCTCGGGCTGCTCGCGCTCGCCTCCTCGGTGGCCTCGCTGCCGTTCGGCGCCTGGCGCACGTTCGTGCTCGAGGCCCGCTTCGGGTTCAACCGCACCGCGCCGCGCACCTGGCTCGCCGATCGCGCGAAGGGGCTGCTCGTCGAGGTCGCGCTCGGGGTGCCGCTCCTGTACGCGGTGTACGGGTTCATGCGCTTCGCCGGGCGGCTCTGGTGGGTGTGGCTGTTCGTGTTCCTCTCCGCGTTCCAGCTCTTCATGCTGTGGCTCTACCCCGCCGTCATCGCGCCGCTCTTCAACCGGTTCCAGCCGCTCCCCGACGGCGCGCTGCGCGCGCGCCTCGAGGCGCTCGCGCGGGAGGCCGGGTTCCGCAACCGCGGCCTCTACGTCATGGACGCGTCGCGGCGCTCCGGCCACTCGAACGCCTACTTCACCGGCATCCTCCGCCCGCGGATCGTGCTCTTCGACACGCTCGTCGAGCGGATGAGCGTCGACGAGGCGGCGAGCGTGCTCGCCCACGAGATCGGCCACTACCGCGCGCACCACGTCCACCGCCGCCTCGCCGTCGGCCTCGCCTCGACGCTCGCGGCCCTGCTCGTCCTCTCGCGGCTCGTCCCCTGGCCGCCCCTCCACCACGCCTTCGGCTTCGCGCAGCCGACGCTGCACGGCGCGGTCGCCCTCCTCGCCCTCGGCGGGGGCGCCTTCGTGTTCTGGCTGCAGCCGCTCGCCTCCGTGCTCTCGCGCCGGCACGAGTACGAGGCCGATCGCTTCGCGGTCCGGTTCGCGCGCGCGCCCGCCGCGCTGAAGAGCGCGCTCCTGCGCCTGAACGGCGAGAACCTGTCGAACCTGCACCCGCACCCCTGGTACAGCGCCTGGCACTACAGCCACCCGGTGCTGGTCGAGCGGCTCGCCGCGATCGACCGCGCGGCGGCGGCGGAGCCGCCCCTCGCCGCGGTCCGGTAGGCGCGCGGCGCCCCTACGCGCGCGCCCCGTAGAGCGCCGCCAGCGCCCCCCCGAGCGACGCGACCAGCGCCTCGCGCCGGACCTTCAGCGTCGGCGTGACGAGCTCCGGGTGGTCGGCCGGCGCGCCGGGGAGGACGAGGAGCCGCTTCGGCTTCTCGTACTCGCTGAAGGCGCCGAGCGCGGCGCGGACGCGCGGGAGGAGCGCCTCGGCCGCGTCCTCGCCCTCGGCGCGCAGGCGCGCGAGCTCCGCCGCCGCGACGAACACGACCGCCGAGACGAACGGGAGCCCCTCGCCGAGGAGGACGGCGCCCTCGACCCCGGGCGCGGACGCGATCGCGAGCTCGACCGGCTCGGGGGAGAGCTTCTTCCCCGTCGAGAGCACGAGCACGTCCTTCTTCCGGCCGGTGATCCGGAGGAACCCCTCCCCGTCCACGCGCCCGAGATCGCCCGTGCGGAAGAAGCCGTCCGCGTCGTACGCGCGCTCCCCGTCCTCGGCGTCGAGGTACCCCGAGAGGAGGAGCGGCCCCCGCAGGAGGAGCTCGCCGTCGGGCCCGAACCGGACCTCGTGGTCCGGGGTGAGCAACCCGGCGCTCGCGGGACGGCGCGGCCCGTCGAACAGGTTCGACGAGATGAGCCCCGCCGTCTCGCTCATGCCGTAGAGCTCGACGAGCGGCATCCGGAGCGCCTCGAAGAACCGGAAGAGCGCGGGCGAGGTGGGCGCGCCGCCGGCGAACAGCCCCTGCACGGCGCCCCCGAGCCGCGCCCGGAGGGCGCGCCCGACGAGCCGGTCGGCGAGCCGCGCGAGGGCGCGGTCGGCGAGGCGGCGGGAGCCGTCCACCCGCGCGCGGCCGGCGCCGGCGAGCGCGTGGCGCGCGAGCGCCCGGACCGGCCAGGGCAGCGCCGCGATCCGCTCCTCCACGGCGCCGCGGATCCGCTCGTACACGAGCGGGACGGAGAAGAGGTAGGTCGGGCCGAGCGCGAGCGCGCGGTCGAGCTGCGCGCGCCCGGCGATCATGACGAGCGCGTGGCGCTCGGCGAGCGCGAGCGCGAACTGGTCGTGGCCGGCGACGTGGCCGAACGGGAGGAGGTGCAGGCCGACGTCCGCCTCCGTCCGCGCGGTCGCGGCCGCGCCGCCCTCGATCGCGTGCACGATGGCCCGCTGCGGGAGCCGGACCCCCTTCGGTCGCCCGGTCGTGCCGCTCGTGAAGAGGAGCAGGAAGGGGTCCTCCTCGCCCACGGCGCGGGCGAGCGCCTCCACCTCGGCGCGCGGCGGCGCCGGGGCGCCCGGCCCGAGCGCCTCCGCGACCGCCGCGGTCCGCACGCCGCCGGGGACGTCGGGGAGCGCCCCCGGCGAGAGCACCGCCGAGAGCCCCGCCGCCGCGAGCGCCGGCCCCGACGCGGCGAGCTTCGCCCACTGCGCGGCGCCGGACACGAAGGCCACCCGCGGCCGGACCCGCTCGGCGATCGCGCGCGCCGGCCCCGCCGACAGGCTCGCGAACAGCGCGGCGGGCTCGGCGCGCAGGAGCTGGGCGCCGAGCGCCACCATCTGCCACTCGGGCGAGTTCTCGGCGAGGAGCAGCACGCGCTCTCCCGGGCGCACGCCGGCCTCGCGCAGGAACGCCGCCGCGCGCGCCGCGCCCGCCTCGAGCTCGCCGAACGTCACGTCGCGCGGAGGGGCGTCCGCCGCGGCCTCCGGGTCCAGGAAGCGGAGGAAGATGCGGTCCGGGGCCCGGCGCCCCGCGTCGGCGAGGAGGCCGGGCAGGGTCCGCTCCGGGAACCGCCGGATGGGAAGACGCGCGATCACCGGGCCAGCCTGCGGGACGTCGGTCACGGTCCTGTCATCGCACCGGCTCGCCGCGCTGTCGCACGCCGCGACGGGTTCATCCCGATCGAGGCCTCCCGTCCTCGAGCAGCACGACCGCCTCCACGTGGTGGGTCTGCGGGAAGAGGTCCACGGGCCGGACCGCCCGGACGCGGTAGCCCTCCTCGACGCACCCCCTCACGTCGCGCGCCAGCGTCGCCGGATCGCACGAGACGTAGACCGCCCTCGGCGCCCGGAGCGCGCGGAGCGTCCGCCCGATCCCCCTCGCCCCCTCGCGCGGCGGGTCGAGCAGGACCGCGCCGAACCTCCGCGGCTCCCGGGCGAGCGCGCCGGCGAGCTCCATCGCGTCGCCCGCGAAGAACCGGACGTTGCCGGCGCCGGCGAGGTCCTGCCGCGCGAGCTCGAGCGCCGGCCCCTGCCCCTCCACCGCCGCCACGGCGCGCGCCCGCGCGGCGAGCGGTCCCGTGAAGTTCCCGGCGCCGCAGTAGAGCTCGAGCACGTCCTCCCCTTCGGGCCGCAGCAGGGCGAGCGCGTGCTCGACGAGCCGCGCGTTCGCGGCGCGGTTCGCCTGCTGGAAGACGTCCGGCCGCGAGCGCTGCGTCCCCGCCTCCGGCCGCCCCGGGACGCGCAGGTGGCGGAGCACCGGCCCGCCCACCGGGACCGCCGGCCCCTCGTCCCCCCGGAGCACCACGCCCGCGAGCGCCGGGAGCGCCGCGAGCAGCGCCTCCGCGCGCTCCCGCGCCGCCCCGGTCGGCTCGAGCACGAGCAGCGCGCTGCCGCGCGCCTCGAGGTCCGACCACTCGATCGCGACCTCGCGCGGCGCGAGCCGCGCCGCGACGAGCGCGGGCCCGAGCGCCGCCCGCAGCGCCTCGAGCCCCGGGACGAGCAGGTGGCACGCCTCGACCGGCACCGCCGCGTGGGAGCGGCGCCGGAAGAACACGAGCCGGCCGCTCGCCCGATCGAGGTGGAGCTTCGCCCGCGAGCGATATCGCAGGGGATCGGGCGACGGCGCGATGGGGGCGATGCCGCTCGCGTCCGGATCGAGCCGCCCGATGCGGCGCAGCGCCTCGCGGACGATCCGCTCCTTCGCGGCGAGCTGCGCGGCGTAGGCGACGTGCTGCCACTCGCAGCCGCCGCACCCGGCCGCCGGGCCGGGCCCGAAGTGGCGGCAGGGCGCGAGGACGCGGTCCCTCCCCGGCGCGACGAGCCGCGCGAGCGCGGGGTGGGCCGGCCCCTCGCCGCCGGGCAGGTCGACCTCGACGCGGTCGCCGGGCGCGGTCCACGGCACGAACACCGGCCGCTCGCCTGCGCGCCCGATCCCCTCGCCGCCCGGCGCGAGATCGTCGATGGTCAGCTCCGCCCTCACCCGGCCTGCTTAACGCAGCACGGCAGGACGCGACAACCGTCCCCTGGAAACGAAGGAGGGACGCCCGGCGGCGGGCGTCCCTCGATCCCCTCTCCCTGGTGCGGCGAGAGCGCTGCGATCCGGCCTCAGCATGAGCAGTGCCAGCCGGGACCGCGGCGATCGCTGGGATTTCGGCGCGCGGAGAGGCTCCCGTTGCGCGAAATGGCGCAGCGATGGGTGACCGCACCCGCGTCTCGGCCGGGGAAGGCGCCTCAGGCGTCGTCGAGCTGCTTCTTCAGGCGCTCGACGAAGGCCTCGATCTCGCGCCGCTGGGCGTCGTTCACGTCGGTGAACTCGACGCCCATCCCGGGCACCATGTTCGCCCGGTTGTCGTACTCGGTGATGCGAGTGACCCGGCCGCCGAGCTGGAACGGGAACGACGCGCCGGGGAGCTGGACGAGGATCTTCACCGCGGTGCCGACGGGGAGCGGCTTGCGGGTGTTGATGAACAGGCCGCCGCGGCTGATGTTCGTCGCCCAGTCCGTGAGGAAGCTGCCGACGCTCCGGTACGCGACGGGGATCTCGTGATGGAGCCGGGCCGCGCGGCGCTTGTTCTCCGGCTGCTTCATGGTCGAAGCCTAGCAGGCACCTCGGGCGCGGCCAAGGACGAGCCGGACGGGGATGCCGCGCGTCCCGCCGAGCCTCACCGCGGCGCTCCCCTCCCGCACCGCGATCTCCACCCGGCCCCCGCTCCCGATCATCGCGAGCAGCTCGCCCGGATTCCCCTCCCCGAACGTCCTGACCCATCGCGCCGGCTGCCCGCCCGCCGTCGCGCGCGTCACCTCGGCGCCCGCGATATCGGCAACCCGGATCGACGTGACGAGGTTCCCGAAGGGATCGCTCGTGAGCGCCTCGCCGCGCACCTCGCCGCGCCCGACCTGCGGGGCGGGCTGGCGGAGCCGCGCGGGATCGGCGATCGCGGGGCCGAGCGCGGCCGGATCGCCGCCGCGCGCGAGGAAGGCCGCCGCGGGCGCGAAGAGATCGCGGCCGTGGAACGTCGCGGCGCGCGGCGCGGGGAGCGCGCCGCCCGGCGCGATCTCGAAGGCGCGCGCGACGCCGTCGAGGAAGGGCGTGAAGAGGCCGTTGTCGGGGCCGACGAACGTGCGTCCCTCGCCGGCGACGCAGATCGCGCGCCGCACCGTGCCGACCCCGGGGTCCACGACGCCGACGTGGACGGTGCCCGCCGGGAACCACGGGACGCAGGCCTCGAGGAGGAGCGCGCCGGCGAGCACGTCGTAGCGCGGGACCTCGTGCGAGACGTCGACGATCCGGAGGTCCGGGATCGCCGAGAGGAGCACCGCCTTCACCTGGGCCGGGTAGCCGGAGCCGGCGCCGAAGTCCGTCGTGAGGGTGACGATCGGGGTGGCCATGGCGCCAGCCTAGCCCGAACCCGGCGGCGCGGCGTCCTCAGGCCGTCATCGGCCGCACCTCGGGTGCGACGGCGAGCCGCGCCTCCGTGAGCGCCTGGACCGACTCGAAGGTCTCTCCCGGCGCGAGCTCGCGCAGGAGGAGCCCCTGGTCCGTCACCTCCAGCCACGCGCGGTCGGTGCAGATCGCGGAGACGCAGCGCCGGCCGGTGATGGGGAGCGTGCAGGCCTTCAGGATCTTCGGTCTCCCCTCCTTCGTCGCGTGATCCATCATCACGACGACGCGCCTCGCGCCGGCGACGAGGTCCATCCCGCCGCCCATCCCCTTCACCATCTTGCCGGGGACGAGCCAGTTCGCGAGGTCGCCCTTCTCCGAGACCTCGAGCGCGCCGAGGATCGCGAGGTCGATGTGGCCGCCGCGGATCATGGCGAAGGACTCGGCCGAGGAGAAGTAGGCCGCGCCCTTCACGACGGTGACGGTCTCCTTGCCGGCGTTGATGAGGTCGGGATCCTCGTCGCCCTCGTACGGGTACGGGCCGACGCCGAGGATCCCGTTCTCCGACTGGAGCACGACCTCGATCCCCTTCGGCACGTAGTTCGAGACGAGCGTCGGCATCCCGATGCCCAGGTTCACGTAGAAGCCGTCCCGGAGCTCCCGGGCGACGCGCTGCGCGATCTGCTCGCGGGTGAGCGGCATCGTCTCTCCTAGCGCGCGCGCGGACGGACCGTGCGCCGCTCGATCCACTTCTCGTACTTCTCGCCCTTCACGACCCGCTTCACGTAGATGCCGGGCGTGTGCACGAGGTCCGGGTCGAGCTCGCCCGCGGCCACGACCTGCGGCGCCTCGGCGATGGTCACCCTCGCCGCGGCGCACATCATCGGCCCGAAGTTCCGGGTGGTCTTGCGGAACACGAGGTTGCCCCAGCGGTCCGCCTTCGACGCGTAGACGAGGGCGAAGTCCGCCCGCAGCGGCATCTCGAGCAGGTACTCGCGCCCGCCGATGACGCGCGTCTCCTTGCCCTCGGCCACCTTCGTGCCGACGCCGGTCGCCGTGTAGAACCCGCCGATGCCGGCGCCGCCGGCGCGGATGCGCTCGGCGAGCGTGCCCTGCGGCACGAGGTCGACCTCGAGCTCGCCGTTCAGGTACTGGCGCTCGAACTCCTTGTTCTCGCCGACGTACGACGCGACGATCTTCCGGATCTGCTTCGCCTTGAGCAGGACCCCGAGGCCGAGATCGGTCGTGCCGCAGTTGTTCGAGACGAGCGTGAGGTCCTTCACGCCCTTCCGGTGCAGCGCGGCGATGAGGTTCTCCGGGTTCCCGCACAGGCCGAACCCCGACACCATGATCGTCGCGCCGTCCGGGATGTCCACGACGGCCGCGTCCGCCGAGGCGACGAGCTTGTCCATCCGAGTCTCCTAGCGCTCGACGACGAGGGCCACGGCCTCTCCGCCGCCGATGCAGAGCGAGGCGAGGCCCCGCTTCTTGCCGAGGTCCTTCATCGCGTGGAGGAGCGTCACGAGGATCCGCGCCCCGGACGCGCCGATGGGGTGGCCGAGCACGACCGCGCCGCCCCGCACGTTCACGTTCTTCCCGTCGAGGCCGAGCAGCCGGTTGTTCGCGACCGACACCACCGCGAACGCCTCGTTGATCTCCCAGAGGTCGACGTCCTTCGGGGCGAGCCCGAGCTTCCCGAGCGTGAGCCGGATCGCGTCCGCCGGCGCGAGGGTGAACTCGATCGGCGCGCGCGCGGTCCCGCCCCACGCGCGGATCCGGCCGAGGACCGCCCGGCCCTCCCGCTGCGCCCGCTCCGCGCTCATGAGCACGACCGCCGCGGCGCCGTCGTTGATCGAGGAGGCGTTCGCCGCGGTGACCGTCCCGTCCTTCTTGAACACCGGCTTCAGCGCCGGGATCTTCTCCGGCTTCGCCGCCTTCGGGCCGTCGTCCTCGGAGACGAGGGTCTTCTCGCCCTTCCTCCCCTCGATCTCGACGGGGACGATCTCCGCCTTGAACGCGCCGCTCCGCTGCGCCTCGATGGCGCGCCTCGTCGACTCGATCGCGAGCTCGTCCTGCGCGGCGCGCGAGATGCCCTGCGTCGTCGCGCAGTGCTCCGCGCAGATGCCCATGTGGTACTGACCGTACGGATCCCAGAGGCCGTCGAAGATCATGCCGTCCACGAGCTCGACGTTCCCCATCCGCGCGCCGCTGCGGGCCGCGCGGTCGTAGTACGGCACGTTCGACATCGACTCCATGCCGCCCGCGACCACCACGTCGGCGTCGCCGAGCGCGATCGCCTGCGCGCCGGAGATGACCGCCTTGAGGCCGGAGCCGCAGACCTTGTTCAGGGTCCAGCACGGCGTCTTCTCGGGGAGGCCGGCGCCCAGGGCGGCCTGCCGCGCGGGCGCCTGGCCCTCGCCCGCCTGCAGCACGTTCCCCATCACGACCTCGTCCACCGCGGAGGGCTCGACCCCCGCGCGCCGGAGGGCCTCCCGGATCGCGACCGCGCCGAGGCGGGTCGCCGGGACGGCCGCGAGCGACCCCAGGAACGAGCCGATCGGCGTGCGCGCCGCACCGACGATGACCACCTCGCGTCCTGCCATGTCTCACCTCGTCGACGGGCTTTAAGGTAACGTCCGCCCACCATCATGCACCGGACCGCCCCTCCTGCCACCATCATCGTGCACGGCGGCGCCGGTGACCTCGGCCCGGACGACCCGGCCTCGTCGGGGGGCCCGGCGGCCCCCCGCCTCGAGGGCGTCCGCCGGGCGTGCGCCGCGGGCTGGGAGATCCTCCGCCGGGGCGGCAGCGCCCTCGACGCCGTCGAGGCGGCCGTGAGGCTGCTCGAGGACGACCCGACCTTCAACGCCGGGACCGGCGCGACGCTCACCTCGACCGGGGAGGTCGAGCTCGACGCCTCGATCATGGAGGGCGCGTCCCTCCGCTGCGGCGCGGTCGCGGCGGTGCGGGACGTGCGCAACCCCGTCGCCCTCGCGCGCGCGGTGATGGAGCGGGGCGAGCACGTCCTCCTCGCGGGCGACGGCGCGTCGGCCTTCGCGCGGGAGGCCGGCATCCCCGCGTACGCGAACGCGCTCCTCGTGACGGCGCGCCAGCGCGCCCGCTGGGAGGCGGCGCGCCGGTCCGGACCCGCCCGCCCCGGGCACGGCACCGTGGGCGCGGCGGCCCGCGACGCCGCGGGGCACCTCGCCGCCGCGACCTCGACCGGCGGGACCTCGCTGAAGCGGCCGGGCCGCGTCGGCGACACCCCCCTCGTCGGCTGCGGCACCTACGCCGACGACACGCTCGCCGCCGTGTCCTGCACCGGCCACGGCGAGCGGATCATCCAGCTCACGCTCGCGCGCCACGCCGCGGATCTCGTGGGCGCCGGCCGGCCGCCGGCGGAGGCGGCGCGCGAGGCCGTCGCGCTGCTCGCCCGGCGCGTCCAGGGGGCGGGCGGCCTCGTCGTGGTCGGCCCCGCGGGCGAGCCCGGCTTCGCGCACAACACGCAGGTCATGAGCCGGGCCTGGGTCCGCGAGGACGGCGCGATCGAGGTCGGCCTGTAGGCCGTCCCCCGGCGCGCCGCCGGGAGGCCCTGCGGACGGCGCGGCCGCCGGTCTCGAGTGCGCTCAGCGGGTGGACGGCCGCTTCGCCATCTCGAGGAACGCCGTCACGAGCTCCATCGGCAGCGGGAACACGATGGTGGAGTTCTTCTCGGCGGAGATCTCGACGAGCGTCTGGAGGTAGCGGAGCTGCAGCGCGCCCGGCGATCGGGAGATGACGTCGGCCGCCATGCCGAGCTTCTCGGCCGCCTGGTGCTCGCCCTCGGCGGCGATGATCTTGGACCGGCGCTCGCGCTCGGCCTCGGCCTGCTTCGCCATGGCGCGCCGCATCTCGTCGGGGAGGTCCACCTGCTTCACCTCGACGGCGGTGACCTTCACGCCCCAGGGCTCGGTGTGCCGGTCGATGATCTCCTGGAGCTGCCGGTTGATCTTGTCGCGCTGCGAGAGGAGGTCGTCGAGCTCGACCTGTCCGAGGACGGACCGCAGCGTCGTCTGGGCGAACTGGCTCGTCGCGAAGAGGAAGTCCGTGACCTGGAGGAACGCCCTGTCCGCCTGGAGCACGCGGAAGTAGATGACCGCGTTCACCTTCACCGACACGTTGTCGCGCGTGATGACGTCCTGCGGCGGCACCTGCTCCGCCGTGATGCGCATGTCGATGATGATCATCCGGTCGATGAAGGGGACGATCCACTTCAGGCCGGCGTTCCGGACCCCGGCGAAGCGCCCGAGGCGGAGCACGACGCCCTGCTCGTACTCGTTCACGATCCGGATGCCGGACAGGAACCACAGGATGACGAGCGCGACGGGGACGAGCAGGCCGATCGCAGGCATGGAACCCTCCGTGGATGGTTTCCCTTCTAGCCCTTCTGCGGCGCGGGGACCACCGTCAGCGTCAGCCCGTCCACCGCGGCCACGCGGACCCGGGCCCCCTTCGGGATCCCGGCGTCGCTGCGCGCCTGCCAGTACTCTCCGTGAACGAACACCTCGCCGCCGCCCGGCCCGACGTCGGAGAGCGTCTGCCCCTCCGTGCCCACGAGCCCGCCCACGCCGAGCTGGAGCGGCCTGCGCCGCGCCGAGGCGATCTTCCAGGCCATGAAGCCGAGGACGAGGGCGAGCGCGACGGGCGTCGGCCACACGACCCACGGCGAGACGGAGAGCGCGCCCGGGTCGAAGCGGTAGTCCGGCGAGGAGCGGTCGATGAAGAAGAGGGTGCCGATCACGACGCACGCCGCGCCGCCGACCCCGGCGACCCCGTGCGCGGTGACGTAGCCCTCCGCGACGAGGAGCGCGACGCCCACCAGGATGAGCACCACCGCCCCCGCGTTCACCGGGATGACGCGCATCCCGAGGAAGCCGAGGAAGAGGAGGAGCGCGCCGACCGCGCCCGGCACGATGGCGCCCGGATGGTAGAACTCGATGCCGATCCCGAGCGTGCCGAGCAGCATCAGGATCGCGAGCACGTTCGGGTTCGAGATGAGCGACAGCACGACCTGGCGCACCGTCATCTCGACGTTCACGAGGGCCGCGCCCCGGCCCCGGAAGACCTTCTCGCCGGCGCCCGTCTTCACCTTGCGACCGTCGGCCCGGGCGAGCGCCGAGACGAGATCGGGCGCGGTGAAGTCCACGACGCGCTCCCGCACCGCCTCCTGCGCCACGACCGAGACGCTCTGGCGGACCGCCTTCTCCGCCCAGTCCGCGTTCCGGCCGCGCGCCTCGGCGATCGACCGCGCGAACGCGACCGTGTCGTTCTCGACCTTCCTCGCCATGTCCTTTCCCGCCTCCGCGGCGACGTCCTTGCCCGCGCCGGTGACCGGGTGGGCCGCGCCGATGTTGGAGGTCGGGTGCATCGCGGCGACGTTCGCGGCCATCGTCACGAACGCGCCGGCGGAGGCGGCCTGGGCGGCCGCGGGCCCGACCCACACGAGGACGGGCACGTCGCTCCCGAGCATCGCCCGCACGATGTCGCGGGTGGCGTCGAGCATGCCGCCCGGCGTGTCGAGCCGGATCGCGACGGCGTCGAAGCCCTCGGCCTTCGCCCGCGCGAGCCCGGCCTCGACGTACTCCGCCGTGCCGCTCGTGATGGGGCCGGTCACCTCGAGCACGAGCGCGCGCGGCGAGGCCGGCAACGGCGCGGTCGCGGCGAGGACGCCGGCGGCGCCGAGCGCGAGCCCCGCGAGCGCGGCGATCCGCCGGAACCTGGGCGCGGCCTCCCGCATGGGGATCTCCTCTCGAGCGGAGGGGATCATAGCGCCCGCTCAGCGCGGCGGCGGGATCTTCCCGAGCTCCTTCATGACGAGCTGGAGGTCCTCCCAGGCCCTCTTCTTCTCGTCCGGGCTGCGGAGCAGGTACGCCGGGTGGAACGTCGGCATGAGCCGCGTCCCCTCGTAGGTCGCCCACCGCCCGCGGAGCCGGCTGATCGGGGTCGGGTCGCGCAGGAGCGTCTGCGCCGCGATCTTCCCGAGCGCGACGATGGCCCTCGGCGCGACGGCGCGGATCTGCGCCCGGAGGAAGGGCTCGCAGGCGTCCATCTCGTCCGGCTCGGGGTTCCGGTTCCCGGGCGGCCGGCACTTCACCACGTTCGCGATGTAGACGTCGGCGCGCCGGTAGCCCATCGCCTCGATCATCCGGGTGAGGAGCTGCCCCGCCCGGCCGACGAACGGCTCGCCCTGCCGGTCCTCGTCCGCGCCCGGTCCCTCCCCGACGAACATGAGCTCGGCGCGCGGGTTCCCGACGCCGAAGACGAGCGTCGTCCGCCCCGGCGCGAGCTTGCAGCGCGTGCACGCGCCGAGCTCCTCGCGGACGGCGAGGAGCGCCGGGCTCCCGCAGCCGCGGTCCGAGAGCGCGTGCCGCTGCGAGGCGGGCGTCCCGGCGGCGGCGGAGCTCGCGCTCGGGGTCGGGGTCGGGGCGGCGGTCGAGGTCGAGGCCGCCGTCGGGGTCGCCGTGGGCGTCGAGGTCGCGGCCGAGGGACGAGCCGCCCGGTCGCCCGGCTCCCCTCCGGCCCGCGGAGGGTCCCCCCGAACCGGCCCGTGTCCGGCGGGCTCACCATGAGCGCGGGACACGCTCGGCGCGGGCACCTCCCTCACGCCCGCGTCGGCGAGCCAGGCGAGGTGGCGAAGGGCCTCCGCCGCGATCTCGGCCGCGGGCGCCGCGGTGCGCTGCCGTGTGGACTCGTCGCTCACGCTCGCCCCCCCGAGAATAATCCCGATCGTCGCATTGCGGACGGCTCGGGCTGGCCCCTAGAATCGTGCGCGATGAAGTGGCATCGCTTGCTCGCCGCGCTCCCTCTGCTCGCCGTCGCGCTCGTCATCATCGCCTGGCCGTCCGACGCCCGGGCCTGGGGACCGCTCGCGCACCTCAACTTCTCCGCGCAGGCGCTCGCGTCGCTCGGGACGATCCAGCCCGGCCTGCGCCAGGTCCTCTCCGACTTCGGCGACGAGTTCCTGTACGGCTCGCTCGCCGCCGACATCGTCGTCGGCAAGAACATGGCGCGGTATCTCTACCACTGTCACAACTGGCGCGTCGGCTTCAACGTGTTCAAGCACGCGCGGCCCGGCGGGGAGCAGGCGTTCGCGCTCGGGTTCCTCTCGCACCTCGCCGCGGACACCGTGGCGCACAACTACTTCGTCCCGTTCAAGACCGTCGCCTCGTACCACAAGGTCAACACCCGCCACGCCTACTGGGAGCTGCGCTACGACCAGAAGATGGACAAGGCGCTCTCCCGGCTCGCGAAGCAGGTGACGACGCGCGCGATCCGGAACCACGACGACTACCTCGAGCGGATGCTCTACGGCTCCTCGGTGCTGCCGTTCCGCGTCTCGAAGCAGCTCTTCCGCTCGCTCCTCGCGACGGCGCGGATCGGCCGGTTCGGCCAGGTCTCGTCGCTCACCTTCGCGCGCGAGCGGAAGCTCCCGCTCGAGCCCGAGCTCGTGACCGACACGAACGACCTCGCGTTCCAGGCGATCGTCGGGATGCTGAACGAGGGCGAGCGGAGCGAGGCGGCGCGCGCGGACGCGACCGGCGCGCGGAACATCCGGCTCGCGCAGGACCTCCGCAAGGCGCTGAAGCAGAAGACGGCGCGCCGGATCATCCTCCCGCGCGACGCGCACGAGATCGCGGCGGAGACCCGCGAGAGCTTCCGCCGGGCGATCAACGGGAAGCTCGTCCTGCCCCCGTCGATCGCGAGGCTGGCCGCCTGAGGCGTCCGCGAGCGTGAACGAGCCGGGGCCCGGGCGCCTTCACGGGATCCCGCGTCATCCGTCCTTCGGCTTCGGCCTCCGCCCCTCCAGCACCGGCACGATCCAGTCGAGGATCGCCTCGGCGATCCGCTCCTTCGGCCCCTCGATCTCGGCGAGCTCGGTCGCCGAGACGAGCGCCACCCGGTTCGTGTCGCCGCCGAAGCCGGCGCCGGGGCCCCCGACGCGGTTCGCCACGACGAGATCGCAGCGCTTCCCCTTCAGCTTCTCCCGGGCGTGCGCGATGACGTCCCGCGTCTCGGCCGCGAACCCGACGAGCACCGGCGCGTCCTTCTTCCCGGCCCACCGCTCGCCCAGCCCGGCGAGGATGTCCGGCGTGCGCGCCAGCACGAGCGTCTCCTCGCCCTTCCCCTTCTTGATCTTGTGCGGCGAGGTCGTGGCGGGGCGGTAGTCGGACACCGCGGCCGCGCCGACGAAGAGGTCCATGCTCGCGGACGCGAGCTCGACCGCGTGCGCCATCTGCTCCGCGGTCTCGACGCGGACCACGGTCGCGCCCGGCGGATCGGGGAGCTGCGTCGGCCCCGACACGAGCGTCACGTCGGCGCCGCGGTTCGCCGCGACCCGGGCGATCGCGTACCCCATCTTCCCCGACGAGGGGTTCGAGATGAACCGGACGGGATCGATGGGCTCCCGCGTCGGCCCCGCGGTGACGAGCACCTTGCGGCCCGCGAGGTCCACGTTGCCGAGGAGGCGCGAGGCGGCGACGGCGATCTCGTCCGGCTCGGCGAGCCGCCCCTCGCCGACGTCGCCGTCGGCGAGCTCGCCCGAGCCCGGCCCGACCACGTGGAGGCCGCGGGCGCGGAGGGCGGCGAGGTTCTCCTGGACGGCGGGGTTCCGCCACATCCGCGTGTTCATGGCCGGCGCGAGCAGCACCGGGCAGGTCGCGGCGAGGATCGTCGTCGTGACCGCGTCGTCCGCCATCCCCGCCCGGATGCGGGCGAGCAGGTCCGCCGTCGCGGGCGCGACCACGACGAGGTCCGCGGCGCGGGCGAGCGCGAGGTGCCCGTAGGCGAGCTCCGCGGAGGGGTCGAGCAGCTCCGTCAGGACCGGCGCGCCCGAGATCGCCTGGAACGTGAGGGGCTGGACGAAGCGGGTGGCCGCGCGCGTCATCGCGACCCGCACGGTCCCGCGCCCCTTCACGACGAGCCGCGCGACCTCGCACGCCTTGTACGCGGCGATGCCCCCGCCCACGCACAGGACGACGGTGCGGTTCTGGAATCGCATGCGCGCATCATAACCGAGCGTCCGCGCCCGTACGGACTTCCCGGCCCCGCGGTTCGATGCCATCCTCGGCGCGGTGGAGCAGCCCCGGCCCGATCTCCCGCCCCCGGCCACGCCCTCGGGTCGCAAGAGCGCCCTCGCCTTCTTCGGCGTCGTCCTCCTCCTGTTCCTCCCGGGCATCCTCGCCCAGGCGACCTTTCGCCCCGCCGGGCTCGTGTGGTCGGAGGTGTTCGCCTTCCTCCTGCCGGCGCTCGTGGCCACGACCGGGTCGAACCTCCGCCTCCGCGGCTGGCTGAAGCTCCGGCGCCCGTCCGGGGTCGCCGTCGCGCTCGGGGCGCTCGTGGGCGGCGCGGGGTACCTCGTCGCCGTCGCCGTCCTGCTGGCGGTCCAGCGCGTGCTCCCTCGCGCGTGGATCGAGCTGTTCGATCCCTCGAAGATCTTCGAGGGGCCGGCGTGGGAGCGCGTGCTCGTCGCGGCGGTCGCGGTGGTGGTCGCGCCGCCGTGCGAGGAGATCGCCTTCCGCGGCTACGTGCAGACGACGCTCGCGCTCCGTCGCAGCCCCGCCGTGGCGATCGCCGGCAGCGCGGCGCTGTTCGCGGCGATGCACCTCGACCCGGTGCGCTTCCCGGCGCTGCTCGTCCTCGGGAGCGTGTTCGGGTGGCTCACCTGGCGCGCCGGATCGGTCTGGCCGGCGGTCGCCGCGCACGCGGCGAACAACGCCGTCACGTCGCTCCTCTTCCTCTCCGTCGCGGCGCCGTCGGAGCCGGCGGAGCCCGCCTCGCTCGCCTGGATCGCCGTCGTCGGCGTCGTCGGGGCGCTCGCGCTCGGGGCGCTCGTGTGGGCCTACCGCGCGGCGACGGCGGGCCCGCCCCCTCCCTCCGCGTCCGTCGAGCTGCGCGATCCCGCCGACCCCTCGATCGGGTTCTCCGCCGTCCGGGTCCCGGCCCCGCTGCGCGCCGGAGCGGCCGCCGGCGTCGCGCTCCTGCTCGCGATCCTGCTCGCGGGCGCGGTCGGCGCGGGCCGCAGGCACCGCCCCGTCCCGAGCGTGCCCGGGGTGGGCGCGCCGGGCCTTCGGGAGCGCCGCGACATGACCGGAGGTGGCGCCCCGGCGGGACGCGGATCATAGTGGCGTGTGCCGGCGAACCGTGGTCCGATCCGCCGGTCACCCGGAGGTCTCCTTGCGCCGCGCCCTCGCCGCCGTCCTCGCCCTCGCCGTCCTCGCGCCCGCCGCGGCGCGCGCGCGGGGCCCCTCGACGTCGGAGGAGCGCAAGCGCGCCGTCGAGACGACCCGCAAGCTCGAGCGGGAGCCGCTCGCGCGCAGCTCCATGGACGCGCGCAAGTGGCTGTTCCAGTGGATCGTCGAGATCCCCGACGTCAACGTGACCAGCTGCCCCGGGCCGCTCGACGCGCTGCGCGAGGACGAGGGCGACACGTACGCGCAGCTCCTGTACGTCCAGTCGATCTTCGGGATGGCCGCGTTCCAGATCGAGAACCCGAAGAAGGCGAGCGACACGGTCGCGGTGCAGACCGCCGGCGTCGAGAGCGTCCTCCGCGCGTACGGGGCGATGCGCAAGGCCGACTCCGAGCTCAGGTACAAGGAGCTCGAACGGCTGGAGAAGGCCCGAAAGGACGGGAAGCTCGCCGACGTCGTCAAGAAGGAGACGAAGTGCGGGAGCCCGGAGGACATGGGGCCCGCGCCGCGCGACGCCATCTGACCGGCGCGGGGCGCCCGGGCTACCCCACCCGCCGCAGCACGAGGCACTTGAGATAGCGCCCCTCCCGGAACTGCAGCGACACCGGGTGGTCGGGCGGCTGCCGCGTCTCCGCCACGAGCTGGAGGTCGATCCGCGCCTTGAACGCGGCCTCCTTCACGGCGTCGGTGAACTGCTCGACCGACACCCGCGCGGAGCAGCTCGCCGTGACGAGGAGGCCGCCCGGCGCGACCACCGCGAGCGCGGCGCGGTTCAGCGAGGCGTACCCGGCGATCGCCGCGTCCACCGCCTTCTGCGACTTCGCGAACGCGGGCGGGTCGCAGACGACGAGGTCGAAGCGGCGCCCCTCGCGCTTGTGGCGCGCGAGGAGCTCGAAGCAGTCCTCGGCCGCGAAGGCGTGGTCGGCGGGATCGAGGCCGTTCGCCCGGAAGTTCTCGCGCGCGAGGCGGATCGCGTCCGGGTCCACGTCGACCGAGACGACGTGCCTCGCGCCCCCGAGCGCCGCCGCGACGGAGAAGCCGCCGGTGTACGAGAAGAGGTTCAGCGCCTCGGGCCGGCCCGCGGCGAGCCCCCGCACCATGCGCCGGTTCTCGCGCTGGTCGAGGAAGTGGCCGGTCTTCTGCCCGCGGCGCACGTCGACGAGGAGCCTCATCCCGTGCTCGTCGATGGCGAGGTGCTCGGGCGGCTCGGCGCCCCACAGGACGCGGCCCGCTGGCGCGCCGCCCTCGTCGTCGTCGTCGCGCGGGACCTCGTCGCGCCCGAAGACGCCCTCGAGCCCCTCCGCCTCGGCGCGCAGCGCCTCGACGATCGCGGCCCGGTGGGGGACGAGGCCGGCGGAGTAGAGCTTCAGCACGGCGAACGCGCCGTAGCGATCGGCGACGACGCCCGGCAGGCCGTCGGACTCCCCGTGCACCATCCGGTACCCGGTCGTGCCGTGGACGAGCTCGCGCCGGAGCGCGAGGGCGCGCGCGACGCGCCGCCTCCAGAAGTCCGCGTCGATCGCCTCGGCCGGCTCCCGCGTGAGGATCCGGACGGTGATCGCGGAGTGCGGATCGTAGTAGCCGCGCGCGACGAAGCGGCCGTCGTCCGTGACGTCCACGACGGCGCCCGCCGCGAGCCCCCTCGGCGCCTTCTCGACCGCCTTGCGGAACACCCACGGGTGCCCGGCGCGCAGGTGGCGCGCGAGGTCCTTCTGCAGCCGGAGCTCCGCCTCGGCGTTCACCGCGCCTCCCTCGCCCGCGCCGGCCCGGCCGGGCGCGCGCGCTCCGAGCGCGCCCGCGAGAAGTTCCCCACCACGAGCCCGGGGCGCGCCGCCTCGAGCGCCGCGACGAGGGCGCGGATCCCGATGGGCTCCCCGCCCGCGCCGCGGCCGCGCGCCAGCGCGACGTAGACGTCCGGGTCGATCGCGAGCGGCCGCGTCTGCACCTGGTCCACCCCCGTCCGCGCGACGAGCGCGCAGAGCCGCTCCGCCTCGCCCGCGCGGTCGGTGACGCCCGGGAAGGTGAGGAGGTTCAGGGCGACGTAGGCGCCCCTCCGCTTCGCGGTCCGGATCGCGCGCACGACGTCGGCGAGGGCGTAGCCGCGCGGCCGGTAGTACGCGGCGTAGAGGTCGCCGGAGGCGGAGTTGAGCGAGACGCGGACCGAGTCGAGGCCGGCGTCGACGAGCCGTCCGAGCGCGTCCGGGAGCGAGCCGTTCGTGTTCGCGTGGATCGAGCCGCGCGCCGTCCGCGCCCGCACGAGCCGGATCGCGCGCTCGATCTCCCTCCAGCGCGTGAGCGGCTCGCCCTCGCAGCCCTGGCCGAAGCTCACCATGACCTTCCCGGTGGCGCGCTCGAGGTGGCGGATGGCGACCTCGGCCATCTCCTCGGCGGTCGGGGCGCGGACGATCCGCTCGTGGCTCGCGGGCGGCATGCCCTCGTCCTGCTCGGAGAGGCAGCCGACGCACGCGGCGTTGCACCCGGCCGACGACGGGATCGCCCCCTCGTCGCGCAGGTAGAACGTGTTCTGCGCGGTGAAGCAGCGCCACTCGAGCGCGCAGCGCGAGAGCTGCCGGTAGACCGGGTTCCCGCTCTCCTCGAGCGTGTCCGCGACGCGCCGCGGGAGGTCCGGCGTCGAGTGGACGCGCGGGCTCCAGTGACGGCGGCGATCGGTGTGGATCGCCCAGACCACGGGGCCGTCCGCGCCGAAGGCCGCGGCGGTGTAGGCCCACTGCGGGAGGACGGGCGCGTCCGGTACCGTCGCGAGCGGCGGGCGCGCCGCCGCGGGGAGGAAGGTCCGCGTGAAGCCGGGGGGCAAGGTCGCGCCGACGGCGTGCGGGACGAGGGTGCGGCGGCCGACGCGGACCTCGCGGAGCACGACCGGCGCGCCCGTCGCGGGGTCGAGCCCGACGGGGCGGCGCCCGGGGAGCATCGTCAGCGTCGCCCCCTCCGGCATGGCCCTCGGCCGCTCGGGCGGCGCGAGGACGGCGTCGCCGCTGCGGACCGCCGCGAGGAGCGCCGGATGGTCGTAGACCCGGCCGCGGTCGTCGGCGAAGAGGAGGTTCGGCATGGCGCGGACGCCGGGTCATAGCACGCGACCCGTCGGTGCGCTCCTTGGGGCGATCCCGTGAACGGGCCCGCGCCCGAGCCCGCGCCCGGCACCTCCGGGCTCGGGCTGGCTCGGGCTCGGGCGCGGGCTCGGGCGCGTTCACGGGTCCGGGTCCCTCCAACGACGCATGCAATCGCCGCGAATGTCCGCTAGAATCCTGCCTCTTTTCAAGGAGCTCGCGTGGCAGGGCCCCCGGCTTCCGGGCGGGGGCCCGGGGGGCGGGAATCGGGGCAGCGGCTCGCCCGTTCCCTTCCTGACGCCACTGGAGGCGGCGGCCCTCGGGCCGTGGCCCTAGAACCCGGGTCGGGAGACTGAAACCCTCGATGTTCGATCTGAGACAGACCGATCTCACCCGCGGCGAGTTCGAGGAGCTCGCGCTCAAGCACCTCGACCCGCTCTACTCGGCGGCGCTGCGGCTCACCAAGAACGACCGCGACGCCGAGGACCTCGTCCAGGACACCTTCCTCCGGGCGTACCGCTTCTTCGACAAGTTCGAGCGCGGCACGAACATGAAGGCCTGGCTCTTCAAGATCCTGACGAACACGTTCATCAACCGGTATCGCCGGTCGGTGAAGGAGCGCAACATCGTCGAGGGCTCCGAGCGCGACGCGGTGCACGAGCGGTTCGTCTCGCGCGAGGCCGCCGAGTACGCCGCCAACCCCGAGCAGTTCTTCTTCGACCGCCTCCTCTCGGACGACGTCCTCAAGGCGGTCGACTCGCTGCCGATCGACTTCCGCCTCGTCGTCATCCTCGCCGACCTCCAGGAGTTCTCGTACCGCGAGGTCGCCGAGATCCTCGACGTGCCGGTCGGCACGGTGATGAGCAGGCTCTACCGCGGCCGGCGCCTCCTCCAGAAGGCGCTCGCGAGCTACGCGGTGGTGTCCGGAGTGTTGCAGGACGTCGCGGACGATGGGAGCATCGATCTCGAGACGTACCGGAAGCGTCGCGGCAAGTCGGCCTAGGCGGGTCTGCCCCGCGGGACGTCGGCATGGCGATCGAACCCTCCCTCGACATGGCGCTGGACTGCACCGAGATGGAGCGGTCGATCGACGCCTACGTCGACGGCGAGTTCGACGTGCGCGAGCGCGCCGAGGCCGAGCTCCACCTCGCGACCTGCGACCGCTGCCGCGCCCTCGCGCGGTCCACCGCGGCGCTGCGCGGCGCCGTGCGCGCGAAGCTGCGCGAGGCGATGACGCCCCCGTCCGCGGCGGGCCGGGCCCCGGCCGAGCTGCGCGCCCGGATCGAGGCGGACCTCGCGCGCCGCCGCCTGCCGCTCTGGCGGCGCGCCCTCTCGCCGGTCCCGGCCGCGACGCTCGCCGCGTGCGCCGCCGGGGCCGTGCTGGTGCTGCAGCTCCACGGCGGCGACGCGACGCTCGCCGAGGAGGCGATCCGCAGCCACCACCGCGACTTCCCGCTCGACTACGTCGCCGCCTCGGCCGGGGACGTCTCGATCCCGGCCTGGTTCGCGGACAAGCTCGACTTCAACCCGTCCCCGCCGAGGTTCCACGCCACGGGCGTCCGCATCGTCGGCGCGCGGCTCTCGCACCTGCGCGAGTGGCCCGCGGCCTACGTCCGTTACGCGCTGCCGAGCGGAAACGCCGGGCTCTTCATCGTCGACGACCCGCAGCGCCGGTTCGACGCGGGCGGCGAGGCGGTGACCGTCGGCTCGCGCACGATCCACGTCGCGCGCGGCCACGGCTACAACGTCGCGGTCTGGCGGGACGACAAGATCGTGTACTCGCTCGTCTCCGACCTCGACGAGGCCGCGCTCCGCGAGCTCGTCCGCACGGCGCAGGCCGAGAGCGGCCGATAGCGCGGCCCCCGACCGCGGCGCCGCCGCGGTTTTGACACCCTGCGCGGCGCGCGGGTAAAATTTCGCCAGCGTTTTCGGAAATTTCCGCGCGGCGGCGCCGCGCGTCCCCCGCTCTGCCCGCCGGACCCGAGATGCCGAAGAAGATCCTCCTCATCGAGAGCGACTCCGCCTTCGCGGCCGGCATCTCGGAGTCGCTCGAGGCGAGCGGGTTCGAGGTCCGCGGCACCGGCGACGGCAAGGAGGGCCTCGACCTCGCGCGCGACTGGGCGCCGGACGCCGTCGTGCTCTGCGTCGAGCTCCCCGGGATGAGCGGGTATCTCGTCTGCCAGAAGCTCAAGAAGGACGACGCGCTCAAGGCGCTCCCGCTCGTGCTCACGAGCGCGGAGGCGACCGAGGAGACGTTCGAGAAGCACAGGACGCTGAAGGCCCGCGCGGACGAGTACCTCCTGAAGCCCTACGCGCCCGAGGCGCTCGTCGAGAAGCTCGCCGGGCTCGTCGGCCTCCCCGACGGCGCCGGGGCGGAGCCGCCCGGCGAGGAGGAGGTCGTCTCGCTCGAGGAGGAGATGGGGCTCGAGGCCTCCGCGGAGGGCTCGCCGGACGCGGAGATCCCGGGCCTCGACCTCCAGTCGCTCCCGGACGAGCCCGCCGTGGGCGGCGGCGCCCCGGCCGGCCTCGACGACGACCTGAAGCTCCTCGACGACGCCTTCGAGGGGCTCTCCGGCGCCGGGGCGGCCGCGGACGCCGCGGACGCCGCGCTCGACGAGCTGACCGGCGACGTCGGCGAGGAGCCGGTCTCGGTGGCGGACGTGGACGCCGCGGCCGCGTCCCTCCCCGAGGAGGACGAGGGCACGGCGCGCGCCGAGCTCGCGACGCTCGACGACGACGCGGAGGCCGCGCTCGGCGCCCTCGGCGGCCCCGACGAGGCGCTCGCGCC
>DASVZX010000064.1:0-6270 GCA_036391435.1 Anaeromyxobacter sp.
CGCCGCGGCGGGCTCACGGCGCGGGCAGCCGATCCCACGACGCCGGCGGCGGCGTCCGGAGCGCGAGGACGCTCGCCCGCGCCCGCTCCGCCGCCTCGCGCCGGAGCACCTCGTCCACCGGGCGCCGCGGCACGGGGCGCACGTCCCGGCCGTAGCCGAGGCGGAACATGATCTGCGGGAGGCCGGGCTCGACGAGCACGTCCTGCAGCCGCAGGCGCAGGTCCGGCGTCTCGATCGGCTGGGCGAAGTAGGACGCGAACAGGCCGCGCGCGCCGGCGCGGAGCAGGATCCGCTGGAGCGCCTCCCCCGCGACGAACCACTCGGCCTTGCCGTCTCGCGGCGTCGAGAGGACGAGGAGCGCCTTGCAGCCGCGCGCGCGGCGCCGGTCGCGATCGGCCTCCGCGGCGGCGGGGTTCGTGAAGCGCGCCACGAGCGGCTGGAGGCGCGCCGCGGCGTCGCTCAGGCCGAGGGCGTAGCCGGGCATGCCGTCCCTGCGCGTCGTGCCGTTCGAGCGCGTCCACTGCGCGAGCTCGGCGCGGAAGCGCGACGACGACCACTGCGCCCGGTCACCCTCCGCGACGAGCTCCGCGACCGCGCATCGCTCCGGCTCGTCGACCGGGCGCAGCCACGCGCCCTCGCGCCGCGCGTCCCGCAGCAGCGCGGTGACGAGCCCGTCCGGCGGGTCGCGGCCGTCGAGCGGCAGCCGGTTCGTCCGCCGCCGCGGGATGGCCTGGTACATCTCCTCCGCCTCCGCCGTCGTCGCGCGCCGCTCCTCGAGGCGGATGCGCGCGACGAGCCCGTCGCGCCGGTGGGCGGGGATGACCTCGGTGGAGGTCGCGAGGCCGAAGTGCGCGGCGGCGAGCCGCAGGTTCACGGCCGCCGCGCCGCAGCTCATGACGAGCTGGCGGCCGTCGGGATCCGCGACCGGAAGCGCGCGCGAGGTGTCCGTGAAGACGAGGACCTCGTCCCCCTCGATCTCGAAGATCCAGGGCTGCGTGTTGTGGCGCGAGGGCGCGAGCACCGCCCACTGCAGCAGGAAGCGGAGCCGCTCGGTCGGCCCTCCCCACGACGGGAACAGCCGCTCCGCCGGACCTGCCACGCCCGTCTCGATCACCATATGGCGCTCCGCGTCAAGAGACCGCCGTGTCCGCGCGGTGATGGGGAGACTCAGGTGCGGCCGGCGAGGCGCGGGCGGGAGTCCCCGCACGGGAGCGGCGACCGGGTGCGACCGGGCCGCGCGCGCGGGGAGGTCGCCCGCCGGCCGGCCGCGTGGTAACTCCGGCGCCGGAGGAGCCTCTGCACGAGATCCTGACCGAGATCGCGATCATCCTCGCGCTCGTCCTCGCGAACGGCGTGTTCGCGGGCGCCGAGATCGCGATCATCACCGTCCGCAGGACGCGCCTCGCGCAGCTCGTCGAGGAGGGCCGCGCCTCCGCCCGCGCGGTGAAGCAGCTCCGCGATCAGCCGGAGCGGTTCCTCGCGACCGTGCAGGTCGGCATCACCATCGTCGGGGCGACCGCCGCCGCGTTCGGCGGCGCGTCCCTCGCCGGACGGCTCGCGCCGGCGCTCGCGCGCATCCCCGCGCTCGCGCCCTACGCCGGCCCGCTCGCCCTCGCGGTCGTGGTGGCGCTCGTCTCCTACCTCTCGCTCGTGCTCGGCGAGCTCGTGCCGAAGTCGCTCGCGCTCCGCGCCTCGGAGCGGTACGCGCTCGCCGTCGCGCGCCCGCTGCTCGGGCTGTCGTCGCTCGCGCGGCCGATCGTGTGGCTGCTCACCCGCTCCTCGAACGCGGTGCTCCGGCCGTTCGGGGACCGGACCACCTTCACCGAGGCGCGGCTCTCGGCGGAGGAGCTCGAGCAGCTCGTGGACGAGGCGGAGCGGGTCGGCGCGCTCGATCCGCCGACCGCGGAGATCGCCTCGCGCGCCCTCGCCTTCCGCGAGCTCACCGCGGGCGACGTCATGGTGCCGCGCAGCCGGATCGTGGCGCTCCCGCGCGACGCCTCGCAGGAGGAGCTGAAGCGGCTCCTCCTCGAGGAGGGGCGCACGCGGATGCCGGTGTTCGACGGCACGCTCGACGAGATCGTCGGGTACGTCCTCGCGAAGGACCTCGCCGCGATGGCGTGGGAGAAGGAGCTCGTCGTCCTCGCCGACCTCCTGCGCCCGGTCCAGTTCGTGCCGGCGACCGCGAGGGCCGTCCGGCTGCTCCGCGACATGCAGCAGCGGCGCAGCCACATCGCGGTCGTCGTGGACGAGCACGGCGGCGTGGCGGGGCTCGTCACGCTCGAGGACCTCGTCGAGGAGCTCGTCGGCGAGATCGTCGGGGAGCAGGAGCAGCCGGAGGCGCTCGTCCACCCGGAGCCGGGGGGCACCGCCCTCGTCCGGGGGGACGCGCCGATCCGCGAGGTGAACCGCGCCCTCGCGCTCGATCTCCCGGAGGGCGAGGGCTACACGACGATCGCGGGGCTCTGCATCGCGGTGGCGGGCACCGTCCCGGAGCGCGGGACGCGGGTGCGCGCGCCGGACGGCACCGAGCTCGAGGTCGTGGAGGCGTCGCCGCGCGTCGTGCGCCTCGTCCGCGTCCGCCCTCCCGTCAGCCCGTCGCCAGCGCGCGGAGCTGCGGGGACTCCGGCCTGAGGCGCCCGCTCGCGATCGCGAAGCGGAGCGTGTCGAGGACCATCTCGTCGAAGGGCCGGATCGCGTAGCCGAGCTCGCGCTCCGCCTTCGCCGACGACACGAACGTGAACAGGCGTGCCGCGCGGACGAGCTCGCGGTTCACGCCGGCCCGCCGGCCCCGCACCCGCGCCGCGAGCTCCTGCAGGGCGGCGCCCGCCCAGGCCGCGGAATACGCGATCCGCGGCGGCGGCGGCACGCCGGCGAGCGCGGCGACGCGCGCCACCAGCTCCGACACGCGCAGGTTGTGGCCGCCGAGGAGGTACACCTCGCCGGCCCGCCCGCGCTCGAGCGCCTCCGCGTGGCCGCGCGCGACGTCGCGCACGTCGCAGAAGGACGTCCCGCCCTCGATCCAGCCGGGCAGCCGCCGGCGGGCGATGCCGACCACGATCTCCGCCGACGAGCGGTGCGTGTCGCCCGGCCCGAGGACCACCGCCGGCCGCACCACGACGAGCGGCAGCCCGCGCGCGGCGAGCGCCAGCCCCGCGCGCTCGCCCCGAAGCTTGGAGGCGAAGTAGCCGATCCCGAGCGCCTCCGCGTTCCCCGGCGTGGACTCGTCCATGACGGCCGGCGCCCGGGTCCCACCCCCCGCCGAGACCGACGAGGTGAGCACCGCGCGGGAGACGCGCGCCTCGAGCGCGGCGCCGAGCACGAGCTCCGCGCCGCGGACGTTCACCGCGAAGACCTCCCGCGCGTCGCCGCCGATGTGCGGGAGCCCCGCCGCGTGCACGAGCGCGTCGCACCCGGCGAGGGCCGCCGCGACGCTCGCCCGGTCGAGGACGTCGCCGCGCGCGACCTCGAGCGCCAGCCCCGCGAGCCCGGCGAGGCCGCTCGCCGGCCGGACGAGCGCGCGGACGGCGTGCCCGCGCGCGAGGAGCTCCCTGCAGATCTCCGCCCCGAGGAAGCCCGTCGCGCCGGTGACGAGGACGTGCACCGCGCCCTCAGGCCCGCGCGCGCGAGAGGCGCCCCACCACGTCGAGCAGCGCGTCGAGCTCGAAGGGCTTCGGGAGCGTCGCGTCCGCGGTCGGCATGGGCGACTGCGGGCCCGGCATCGCGGCGGTCATCAGGATCGCGGGCACGCCCGCGAGGCGCGGATCGGCCTTCACCCGGGCGAGCAGCTCGCCGCCGCTCATCGCCGGCATCACGAGGTCGACGAGGAGGACGTCGGGCGGCACCTCGCGCTCGAGCCAGGCGAGCGCGTCCGAGCCGTTCGAGAACGCGGAGACGTGGTACCCCTCGAGCTCGAGCACCTCCGCGACGCTCTCGCGGATTCCGGTGTCGTCCTCGACGAGGAGGATGCGGGCGGCGGCCATCGAGCGGGGTTCCTCGGGGGCCGTGTTATAGCACCCGCCCCGCGGCGGTTCAGATCGTGACCGTTCCGGGGCCCTCGAAGCCGACGGCGACCGGAGGACGCTCGCCCGGCGTGATCGGAGGGTGGCCCGGCGGCAGCCGGGGCGCCGGCGCCGCGTCCGGTGCCGCGGCCGGTCCCGAGCAGCCGTGGGCCGAGCGGATCTGGTCGAACATCGCGCGGACGCGGGCGATCTCCGACGCGTCGCCCGACCTGAGCGCGCTCGCGTACTCCTCCGCGAGCGCCGGGTTCTCGAGCAGGCGCGAGGGGGTCAGCTGATCGCACACGGCCGGGGCCGAGGCCTGCTGCGCCCGGGAGGAGGGCAAAGCCGCGGCGACGAGCACCGCGGCGAGCGGAAGGACGACGAGCGCGCGATTCATGCAGCCTCCCAGGGGCGGCGATTCGCCGCACCTGGATTGGATGTAAGCGCGACCCCGTCTCGCTGCTTGCCCGCTCGGGTACCCCAGGAGGGTCCGCTCGGTCGGGCACGGAGTGACGCGAGGCCGACGGGGGGCGCGGGCGAAGGACCAGATCCGCTGGCTCAAGTCACGCGTGGTGAACCGTGCCCGGCCGCGGACCCCGACCGACCGAGATGGCGATCTCGAGCCCGGTCCGCCTTCCACCCGGAGCCGGTACACCGCCGGCCGTGATCCCGGCCGCCGCGACATCCGCCGCGGCAGTCCGGTCGATTGCGTCGAAACCGCTCTACGGCCTGAACCGCCGCTCGATCCGCGCGCGGAGCAGCTCGAGCAGCTCCTCCGCGGTCGTCCCCGCGCCCTCGCGGACCGTGAACCGCAGCCGGCCCTCCGTCCCGACGCGCGCGCCGGGCGCGAGCGGCTCCTTCCCCCGCGCGACGCCGATCGCGTCCGCGGGGAGCTCCACCTCGTACGGCCCGAGGTAGAGCTCGGCGAAGCGCTTCCGGAGCCGGTCCGCGGTGAGCTTCTCGCGCTCCCCGGGGAGCATCTGGAACCCGATGGCGGTCCCGGCGAGCTGGGCGGTCGCCTCGGCGACGAGCCCGAGCCGGAGCGCGTGCGGCGCGAGCGCCTCGAGGCCGTCGGCCTCGCCGTAGCGCCAGTAGCTCCGCAGGATCGCGCCGCAGGCGGGGCAGGCGAGCCCGTTCAGCTCGTCGAGGCCGCGCGTGCGCAGGAGGTGGAGCGCCGGTCCCCGCTCGCCGCAGGCCTTGCACGCCTCCTCCGGCCCGAGCGCCGCGAGCACGTCGCGCGCGACGTCGGCGACGGCGGCGCGATCGAGCGCGATCCGCACGCCGGCGAGGAGCGCCGCGTCGGCGAGCTGCACGCCCGCGACGATGCCGCCGCCCTGCTCCCGGGCGCCCAGCGCGAGGTGCCGCGGGAGCCGGGCGAACGCGCGGGGGAGATCGGGCGCCTCGGGCCAGGTCGCGCGCAGGAGGTCCCAGCGGGCCGACCAGCCCTCCGCCGTCGCGAGCGCCTCCGGCGGGCGGCCGGCGGCGTCCTCGGCGAAGAACGCGAGGAGCGTGAGCGCGACCTCCCACGGCGCGTCCCCGACCCGCGCCTCGAGCGTCCGCGCGAGCTCGCGCGCCGCCGGCGTCGCGCGCTGCCGGTCGAGCCGGGCCGCGCCGGCGCGGACGATCTCGGCCTCCTCGAGCGGGTCGAACGCCCGGCGGGCCCCGGTGGGCCCCCGCTTCACGATCCGATCCATCGCCGTGCTCCTCGCCCGCGAGAGGTCGCGCGCCGCGCGGCCGAGCCGCGCCAGCCGCTGGAGCGCGTCCGCGTAGGCCGCCTCCGCCTCCTCCTTCACCTCGGCGCGCGTCTCGGCGACGAGGTTCCTCCCCTCGGCCTCGCGCCGCAGCGCCTCCGCCCGCAGCCGCGCCGTGTCGCTGCGGTCGAGCAGCGCCCGCTCGCGCGCGAGCGACGCGGCGATCCGCTCGAGCGTCGCGATGCGGCGCTCGAGGTGCGCCCGCCGCTCCTCGTCCGAGAGCTCGCCGGGCGGCTCGCCCGCCCCGACCCGCTCCGCCATGATCTCGAGCGCGGCGAGGTCGCCCTTCGCGTAGGCGGCGTTCACCCGCGCCATGAGCTCGCCGAGCCGGACCCGCTCCGCGTCGTCCTGGGCGAGGTCCGGGTGGAGGACGCGCGCGAGCCGCCGGTAGACGCGCTTCAGCGCCACCTCGGCCGGCTCGACCTCCGGGGGCGCGTCGGCGGCGGGATCCCCGGCCCCCGCGGTCTCCGCGGCCGCGCCGTCCGCGCTCGCCGCGTCCTCGCCGCCCGAATCCCACGCCT
>DASVZX010000065.1:0-15171 GCA_036391435.1 Anaeromyxobacter sp.
GGGGGGGGGGGGGGGGGGGGGGGGGGCGGCCTCGGCGGCGGCGGCTGGTCGGGCGGCGGCGGCGGCTTCTCCGGCGGCGGCGCCTCCGGGCGCTGGTGAGGGGGCGGGCGTGAGCATCGATCGGTACTTCGGGGAGAGCGCGCGTGCCCGCGTCGCGGACGCGGTGCGGCGGGCGGAGGCGCTCTCGCGCGGCCAGATCGTCCCCGTGGTGGTGGAGAAGAGCGACGCCTACCCCGAGGCGCGCTTCCGCGGCGCGATCCTCGCCGCCGCGCTCGCGACGGGGGTCGTGCTCGCCGTCCACGCGCCCCTGTCCCTCGTCGAGCTCGCGCTCCTGCAGCTCGTCGCGGGGATGCTCGGCGCGCTCGCCGCGATGTGGGATCCCGTCGAGCGGCTGCTCGTCGGCGGGCGCGCGATGGAGGAGGCCGCCCGCGCGCGGGCGATGCGGGCGTTCCAGGAGCACGGGCTCCACCGGACCGAGCACGGGACCGGCGTGCTCGTGTTCGCGTCGCTCTTCGAGCACGGCGCGGTGGTCCTCGGCGACCACGGCATCCACGCGCGGATGGGCGACGACTGGGACCGCGCCGTCGCCGCGCTCGCGGCCGGCATGCGCGCGGGCGATCCGGCGAAGGGGTTCGTGGACGCGATCGCCGTCTGCGGCGCGAAGCTCGCCGAGCACTTCCCGAGGGACCCCGGGGCGAAGCCGCCGCCGAACGAGCTCGAGGACGCGATCCGGACGTCGAGGACCTGAGGGCCCTACTCCTCCTCCTGCCGCCCGAACATCAGCTGGACGAACGCCTTCTCCTCCGGCGGCGTGAACACGTACACGTGGTCGCCCGGCTCGAGCACGGTCCGCCCGCGCGCGGCGACGAGATCGCGGCCGCGGACGACGAGCATCACCGCCGAGCCGTCCGGGATGGGGAGGTCCGAGATCCGCGAGCCGGCCACCGCGCTCGCGGCCTCGACGTAGAACGACATCACCTCTCCCGACAGGCGCTGCGTCGACATGATCTCGAGCATCGCGCGGGGCGGCGGCGGCCCGCCGGTCTCGAGCTCGAGCGTGCGCGCGAGCCAGCGCACCGAGGTGCCCTGCACGAGGGACGAGACCACGACCACGAAGAAGACGAGATCGAAGACGTGCCTCGCCCCCTCGACGCCCGCGAACACCGGGAACGTGGCGAGCATGATCGGGACGGCCCCTCGCAGGCCCACCCAGGAGACGAACACGAGCTCGCGGCGCGGGACCCGGAACGGGGCGAGGCACGCGGCGACGACGACCGGCCGCGCGACGAACGCGAGGAACAGGCCGAGCGCGAGCCCCTGCCCGGCGACGCCCGCGAGGCGCGAGGGGAACGCGAGGAGGCCGAGGAGGAGGAACATCACGACCTGGCTGAACCAGGCCATCGCGTCGTGAACGCGGCGCAGCCCGGCGAGGTAGGGGAGGGGCGCGTTCCCGAGCACCACGGCGGCGACGTAGACCGCGACGAACCCGCTCCCCCACGCGAGCGTCGGCGCGCCGAACGCGAAGAAGGCGATCGCGAGCGAGAGCACCGGGTAGAGCCCGCTCGCGGCGAGGCGCACCTTCGCGAGCAGCCAGCGGCCGCCGAAGCCCACGCCGAGCCCGGCCAGGATCCCGACGCCGAGCTGGAGGATCGCCTCGCCCGCCACCGCGAGGCTCGGGCCCTCGTCGTGGGCGACGGCGGCGGTGACGGCGAGCGTCAGGATGACGGCCATCGGATCGTTCACGCCCGACTCGATCTCGAGCAGGTCGGCGAGGCGCGGCCGGATCCGGATGCCCGAGCCGCGCAGCATCGAGAAGACCGCCGCCGCGTCGGTCGACGAGACGATGGCGCCGAGGAGGAGCGCGGCCGGCCAGGGGATGCCGAGGGCGCGCGCGCCGAGCGACATCACCGCCGCGGTGCCCGCGACGCCGACCGTCGCGAGGACGCCCGCCGGCGCGAGCGCGCGCCGGATGCTCGACATCGCGGTGTTGAGGCCGCCGTCGAAGAGGATGAGGACGAGCGCCACCGTCCCGACGCGGAACGTGAGGCGGTAGTCCTCGAACGGGATGCGGCCGATCCCCTCCGAGCCCGCGAGCACGCCGACGAGGAGGAAGAGGAGGACGAACGGGATGCCGAGCCGGCCGGACGTCCGGGAGGCGATCGCGGAGACGCCGAGCAGGACGCCCATCACGAGGAGGGCGACGGCGGTGGGGAGCGGCTCGACGGGCACCGGGGCGAGCGTAGCGGAGGGCGGGCGCGCCGTCGCGATCCCGGACGCGGCGCCAGGACGACTCCGGCCCCCCTCCCCCCGGCGCCGCCAGGGGGAGAGGGGGGAGCTTCCCTTCACGCGCGGCGCATCGCTTCCGGACGGATGCTCCCGGCAGACGAGGGTGCGCTCGGGGAGATCCCCTTCACGCCCCGCCCATCCTCCGGAACGGACACTCGCGGCAGACCGGGTGCGCCTCGTAGCCCGCGACGAACGCGCGGAAGCCCGGGCCGGCCCAGACCGCGAGGAGCCCGCGCTCCGCGACCGATCCGAAGTCGCCGAGCTCGCCGCGCTGCGCGGCGGGGTGCGGGCACGGGGCGAAGCGGCCGTCGGCGTGCACCCACGCCTCGCGCCCGACGAACGGGCACGCGCCGGTCGGCGCGGGCGCGGCGGGGTCCTCGGCGAGCGGCGCGACGTTCTGGAGGAGCACCTGCCCGCCGCCGGGCAAGCGAGCCTCCACCGCGGCGAGGCGCGCCCCGGCGACGGCGGCGTTCCAGCGTCGGATCGCCGCCGCGTCGCGGCGGAGCGAGAGCGGCGCGAGCGCGGGCGCGCGGACCTGGAGCTGGTTCACCTTGACGCGGTCGACGCCGAGCGACGCGGCGAGCCGGACGATGCCCGCGAGCTCGGCGACGTTCGCCTCCTGCGCCGTGACCTGGAACGACACGCGGCACCGGCGCCTCCCCGCGCGCGCCGCCGCGTCGCGCGCCGCGACGAGCGCCGCGACGTTCGCGACCGCGCGGTCGAAGGGGAGGCCGGGCATGATCGCCTCGGCGGTCCGTGCCGTCGCGCCGTTCCACGACACCTTCACGTCGGACGCGACCGGCACGAGCCGCGCCGCCCACGCCGCCGCGCCGCGCCCGGGGAAGGTCCCGTTGGTCGTGACGTTGAGCGCGACGCCGAGCGCCGCGCACAGGTCGACGAGCCCGTCCATGCCCGCCCACAGGAGCGGCTCGCCCATCGTCGAGGGGATCGCCTCGGCGAGGCCCCGCCCCGCCGCCTCGCGGAGCACCGCCGCGGCGAGCGCGGGCGCCATGCGCCGCGGCGGTCCGGGCGGCCGCGACGCCCCGAACGCGCACATCGGGCACGCCAGGTTGCAGTCGTCGGGGTTCGTGACGAGGGTGACCCGCCACGGCCCCGCCGCCGGGGGCTGCGCGCGCGTTGACAAGGCCTCCGTTGTAACGGAAAAGGGAGCCGCGATGAAGAACGCGCGAGAGACGCCCCGCGGGCGCAGGCGGGCGGCCGCACCCTCCCCCGAGCCCCGGCCGGCGCCCGAGCCGCGCGAGATCGCGGCGGGCGGCAAGGACCTCACCCCGATCGTCGGCGGGAACCTCCGGCGGCTGCGGGGGCAGCGGGGGCTCTCCCTCGAACGCCTCGCGCAGCTCTCCGGCGTCTCGCGGGCGATGCTGGGGCAGATCGAGCTCGGGCAGAGCGCGCCCACCATCAACGTCCTCTGGAAGATCTCCTCCGCGCTCGGCGTCCCCTTCTCGGCGCTCATCACCGCGCGGGGCACGCCCGGTCCCCACGTGCTCCGCGCCGAGAACGCGAAGCACCTCACGAGCCACGACGGCGGCTTCTCCTCGCGCGCGCTCTTCCCGTTCGACGAGCCGCGCCGCGTCGAGTTCTACGAGCTGCGGCTCGCCCCCGGCGGCCTCGAGCGCGCGGACGCCCACAACCCGGGCACGACCGAGAACCTCGTCGTGTCCGCGGGCGCGGTGGAGATCGAGGTGGGCGGGCGCAAGGAGCAGCTCGGCGCCGGCGACGCGATCGTGTTCGAGGCGGACGTCCCGCACGTCTACCGGAACCGGGCCGAGCGCGAGACGCTGATGTACCTCGTGATGACCTACGCCGACACCGTGGGTTGAGGTGCGCACGGCGGTCTTCGCCCCCCGGCGCGGGGTCGTGGCGTCGTGGGAGTGCGGCGACCCGGGGGGCGTGTGAAATTCACTCCCGGACGCAGGTCTCCCGGGGGAGGACGTCCTGACGGTCAAGACCGGAGAGTTGCTGGTCCAGCGGGGCCTCGCCACGCCGGAGCAGGTGGAGCGGGCGGTGCTCGAGAGCCGCGCGCGCGGCGAGCCCATCGTCACGCGGTTCCTCGCGCTCGGGATCGACGAGGCGGAGCTCGCGTCGGTCCTCGCCGAGAAGCTCGGCGTCCCCGGCGTCGACCTCTCGCGCTCCGCCCTCCCGACCGAGCTGCTGGACCTCGTCCCGCGCGCGGTGGCCGAGGGCGATCTCATCCTGCCGCTCTCCCTCGAGGGCGACCGGCTCCACCTCGCCATGTCGAAGCCCGCGGACGAGCGGATCCTCGCCGAGGTCCGGTTCGTGACCGGGCGCGAGGTGTCGCCGTACGTCGCCTGCCGCGGGTCGCTCCTGCGCGCCATCGGCGAGGCGTACGAGGCGCGGGCCCGGAGCGCCCCGCTCTGGCGCGGGTCGGCGAGCGCCTCGGGCGCGCCGCACCTCGAGACCGTCGTCCCGTACGCCGAGGAGGTGGTCGAGACGGCGGAGCCGATCCCGGACGAGGAGGTCCCGATCGAGATCGAGCCCGCGGTCCCCGCCACCCCCGACCGCCAGGCGGGCGCACCGCTCGTCCTCGCCGTCGACGACGAGCCGGAGATCCGCCGGTTCGTGAAGCGGACGCTCGAGGCGAAGGGCTACCGGGTGGAGCTCGCCGCGGACGGCCAGGAGGCCCTCGACAGGGCCGAGCAGCTCGTCCCCGACCTCGTCCTCCTCGACGCGATGCTGCCGAAGGTCCACGGGTTCGAGGCGTGCCGCCGCATCAAGGCGAACGCGCGGACGAGGCACGTCCCCGTCGTCATGATGACCGCGATCTACCGGGGGTGGCGCTTCGCGCAGGACGCGCGCGACACCTACGGCGCGGTCGACTACATCGAGAAGCCCTTCCGGCTGGAGGATCTCCTGCGCCGGATGGAGGAGGCGCTGCTCGCCGGCGGCGCCGCCGCC
Source organism: Anaeromyxobacter sp. (assembly GCA_036391435.1). GTDB lineage: Bacteria > Myxococcota > Myxococcia > Myxococcales > Anaeromyxobacteraceae > Anaeromyxobacter. The sequence goes on from DASVZX010000065.1 coordinate 5,224, forward strand.
GCGGCCGCGCACGAGGAGGACGACCCCGATCCGCGCATCGCGAGGGGGCGCGAGCACCTCGCCGCCGGCCGCGTCCCGGAGGCGCTCGCCGAGCTCGCCGAGGCGGTCCGCGCCGCCCCGCACTCGCCCGACGCGCAGTTCCAGCTCGGCCGGGCGCTGCGCGCGGCCGGCGACGCCTTCGGCGCCATGACGGCGCTCGAGCGCTCGGTCGAGATCGCGCCCCGGCACCTCGCGGCGCTGCGGGCGCTCGCGGCGATCTACGAGGAGACCGGCTTCCGCCGCAAAGCGGCCGAGGTGCTCGAGCGCGCGCTCCCCGCCGCGCCCGACGACGCGGCGCGCGGCGCGATCCGCCGCGATCTCATGCGGCTGATCGCGTAGCGCCCGGGCGGGCGGCGGGGAGGCGCGCCGCGCCCGATCCGGCGGCAGCACCACGCCCGATCGCCGGGCACCCGGATCGGGCGCCCAGGCCGAAGCGGGCGCGCGTTGCGCACGCGCCGGGCAGCGCCTGCACGGCACGCGCGCTGCGACCCCGTGCGAGCGCCCGATCGCGGGTCTCCCACGCGCGCCGCCCATGCGGCACACCCGCTGCAAACCGGATCGCGTGAACCCCCGCGCTCGTCGCGAAGGAGCACTCCCATGGCCGACCCCAGCACCGCCGCCCCCGCCTCAGGCTCGACCCCGCCGCGCGCCACGCTCGGCCTGACGGGCCTCACCATCAACGCGATGGCGCTCATCGCGCCCGGCGCCTTCCTCTGGCTCACGTTCCAGATGCAGTCGCTGTACGGCGCGCCGATGGCGGGCTCCGCCATGTGGTTCGGCATCGTCGCCGCGCTCGTCCTCTGCCTCGCGACCGCGATCGCCTACGCCGAGCTCTCGAAGCTCTACCCGGGGGCCGGATCGTCGTACTTCTTCGCCGAGCAGGCGTTCCTGTCGAAGACCAAGGCGTACAGGTTTGCCCGCCTCGCGAAGTTCGTCACCGGGTGGGCGAGCCACCTCTATTACTGGGTCTACCCGGGCGTGATGGTCGGCGTGACCGCGATCCTCTCCGGCTACCTCCTGAACCAGTTCTTCCCGAACACGTTCAGCGGCACGTACAACAGCCCGCTCTTCATGTTCGTGTTCTGCATCCTGTTCGCGCTGGGCGTCGCGTACATCGCGTTCCGCGGCGTCACGGGCACGACGGGCGTCAACTTCGCCATCAACGCCATCCAGATCACCGCGCTCCTCGTCTTCTCGGTGATCGCGATCGCGTACCGCGTGCAGCACCCCGAGGGCTCGAAGGGCTGGCACCTCGTGAACGGGATCCCGGTGGACTACGTCGTGGCGCAGGAGCCCGTGCTCGAGAACGGCAAGCCCAAGCTGGACGCGTCCGGTGCGCCGGTCACCCAGAACAAGCTCGACGCGGACGGCACCCCGGTGGCCGAGCTCAAGGACGGCAAGCCGGTGCCCTTCACGCACACCTACGCCGCCGATCAGGCGACCACGATGGAGCCGGTCGACGCGGATCACCCGACCACGCTGACGCCGCACTTCAAGTTCCACCCGACCGCCGCGTCGGTGCCGGCGCCGCACGGGTTCTCCTACCTCGTCATCCAGGCCTGCATCGCGATCCTCATCCTCGTCGGGTTCGAGTCCGTGACGTCGATGGGCGAGGAGGCGCGGAACGCGAAGCGGGACATCCCGCGCGCGGTGCTGCTCTCGCTCGTGATCCAGGGCGCCTTCTGCTACCTCATCGAGTACTTCGCGGCGAACTACTTCCTGAACAACGGCTACACGCTCGCCGACGCGGGCGCCTCGGGCGCGCCGCTCGGCGACATGATGGTCCTCGCCGGCACGTGGCTGTTCGGCAGCTACGCGGCGGGCCGCGCCTTCATGCTGATCCAGGCGCTGACGGTGTTCCTCGCCCTCATCGGGACGACGCTCTCCTGCCTGTCGACGGGCGCGCGCGTCACCTACGCGATGGGCAAGGACGACGAGGTGCCGAGCCACTTCGGCATGCTCCACGGCAAGCGGCTCACCCCGCACCGGGCGATCTGGACGCTCGCGATCCTGTCCGGGATCATCGGCGCCGTCACCGTCGTGACGTACCTGGGCGGCACCACGCCGGCGCCGCTCGAGGCGAAGTACGCGGGCAGCATCTGGTACAGCTTCGGCCTCTTCAGGCCCGAGACCTACGCGAAGCTCCCGAACAGCCTCGTCGTGATGACGCTCGTGTCGAACTTCGGCACGTTCATGCTGTACATGCTCACCTGCATCATCGCGATCGTCGCGTTCCGCGAGCACCGCTCGTTCAGCGGGTTCAAGCACCTCTTCGTGCCGCTCTTCGGCCTCGTCGCGAACCTCGTGTGCATGCTCTTCTACCTCGTCGGCCCGTTCACCGTGGCGGGCATGAGCGTGAAGGAGCCCTACCTCGCCCTCGCCGTGTGCGCCCTGTGGGGCCTCTACGGCGCCTACTACTTCTTCACCGCCAGCAAGAAGAAGGGTCGGGCGGTGCTCGTGCAGAAGCCGGGCGGCGCGAGCGTGACGGCCTGATCTCGGACGCGGAGGAGCGCCGGGGCGCGGTCTCGCCGTGACCGCCCCCCGGCCTCGCCGCGGAGGCGCGGATGACCCTCGCGGGTCCAGCCCCGGAGCGCGCGGCCGCGCGGTCAGCCGCGCGGGTACGCGTCCGTCCCCATCTCCAGCGTGTCGAGCCCGGTGTACTCGACCTCCGCGGGGACGCGGTTCCCGAGCAGCCGATCGACGAGCTTGAAGAAGCCGAACGACGCGCCGAACACGAAGACGAGGTTGGTCAGGACCCCGGCCGCCTGCGCCGCGAGCTGGCCCGCGTCGCCGAAGAGCAGCCCCCGGACCGGCCCCGCCACCCCGTTCCACCCCGCCCCGTAGGTGCCGTCGGCGAGCAGCCCGACGGCGAGCGCTCCCCAGGTGCCGCACGCACCGTGCACGGCGATCGCGCCGACCGGATCGTCCACCTGGAACCGGCGCTCGAGCAGGTTCACCGTGAACACCACCAGCACGCCCGCGACGATGCCGATGAGGACCGCCGCGGCGGGGCTGACGAACGCGCAGGGCGCCGTGATCGCGACGAGCCCGCCGAGGAGGCCGTTGCAGGTCATCGCGACGTCGGGCTTGTGGAACGAGATCCACACGTAGAGGAGCGCCGCGACCGCCCCGGCGCTCGACGCGAGCAGCGTGTTCACGGCGACGAGCGCGATGCGGGGGTCGGAGGCGGAGAGCGTCGAGCCGGCGTTGAACCCGAACCAGCCGAACGCGAGCACGAGCGTCCCCACGACCGAGAGCGGCAGGTTGTGGCCGGGCATCGCGCTGATGGTGCCGTCCGCCCGGAACTTGCCGAGGCGCGGCCCGAGCACGAGGGCGCCGGCGAGCGCGGCGACGCCCCCCGTCATGTGGACGACGGAGGAGCCGGCGAAGTCCACGTGTCCGTGGCCGAGCCCGGCGTTCAGGCCGAGGCCCGCGAGCCAGCCGTGGCCCCAGACCCAGTGGCCGTAGATCGGGTACAGCAGGGTGGACATGAACACGCCGTAGATCACGAACGCCGAGAACTTCCAGCGCTCCGCCATCGCGCCGGTCGGGATCGTGGCGGCGGTGTCCATGAAGACGGTCGCGAAGAGGAACATCGCGAGGTGGGCAGGGTCGCGCGCGACCGAGACGAGCGCGAACTTCGCCGCGCCGACGATCCCCCAGGCGTGCCCGCCGAGGCGGAGCGCGAGCTCGTGACCCCCGGCGGCCGACGGGCCGAGGGACGGCCACTCCGCGACGCCGCCGTACATGAGCGCGTAGCCGACGAGCCAGTAACCGAGGGCGCCCACCGGGTAGATGACGAGGTTCATCGCCATCGTGTTGGCGGCGTTGCGCGCCCGGGTGAAGCCGGTCTCGACCATCGCGAACCCGGCCTGCATGAACATGACGAGGAACGCGGCGAGGAGGACCCAGGCGAGGTTCAGCGCCGGCTCCAGGGATGGGGGCATCGGTCACCTCCCGCGGGACGCCGCCGGCGGACCGGGGGGCGCCGGGGCGCGGCTGCTCAGCCAGACGAGGGCGCCGAGGCCCACCACGAGCGCGGCGACGGCGGCGCGCAGCACGACCTGCCGCCGCTTCCGCGCGGCGGCGGCGCGGCGGCGGAGCCCGGTCTCGGGATCGCGCACCGCGACCGCCGCGGGATCCCGCAGGTCGGCGCACATCTCGGCGGCGCTCGCGTAGCGGTCGCGGGGGTCGCGCTCGACCGCCTTCAGGATGATCGCCTCGAGGTGCGGGTCGAAGCGCGGGACGTAGTAGCTGGGCGGCCGCGGCTCCTCGGCGGTCTTCACCTTGAGCAGCGCGCGGGGGTTGGCGCTCTCGAAGGGCAGGTTCGCGGTGAGCATCTCGTACAGCATGATCCCGAGCGCGTAGACGTCGGTCCGCGCGTCCCCGCGGCGCCCGCGGATCTGCTCTGGCGCCATGTAGTCCGGCGTGCCGAGCGTGGCGGAGAGTCCGGCCCAGGTCATGCGCCGCGCGCCCTCGGAGAGCGCGATGCCGAAGTCGATGATCTTCACGTGGCCGTCGCTCATGACGAGCACGTTCTCCGGCTTGAGGTCGCGGTGAACCACGTTCTGCGACTCGAGGTACGCGAGCGCGTCGCAGACCTGCCGCGCGACGTCGAGCGCCTTCTCGACCGGGAGGGGGTGCTTCCCCATGAGCGCGCGCAGCGACGTGCCCTCGACGTACTCCATCGCCATGTACATGCGGCTCTTGTCGCGGGGCTTCAGGATCCGGACGATGCCCGGGTGGTCGAGCTTCTGCCCGATCCTCTCCTCCCGGTCGAAGCGCTCGGAGAAGACGACGTCCGCCTCGAGCTGCAGGTGCGGCACCTTGAGCGCGACGGTGGCGCCCGAGAAGGTGTCGACCGCCTTGAAGATCGTGGCCATCCCGCTCCGTGCGAGGAGCGCGGTCAGCTCGTATTGATCGAGGCGTTCGCCGATGACGGGGTCGCGCATGCGGGGCCGGATTCGATGGTCGGTAGCGTAGTGGGTGACGCCGGAGCCCGCCAGCTTCCTGCGGTCCAAGTTGGAGCGTCGACATGACGGACGGGCCCGCGGCTCCCGCCGAGATGACGATCGAGGTCGAGGCGCTGTCCCACGCCGGCACCGAGCGCGACCACAACGAGGACGCCGCCGGCCTCGTGCTCGAGCGTGCGACGCGGGCGGTCGTCGCGGTTGCGGACGGCGTCTCCGGCCAGGAGGGCGGCGAGGTGGCAAGCCGGCTGGCGATCGAGGTCCTCCTGCGGGCCTTCGCCGAGGCGCCGGAGCGGCTCGGCGCCGCGGAGCGGCTCTACCGCGCGGTGCAGCGGGCGAACATCGAGATCTACGACCGCTCGATCGCGGTCCCCGAGCTGCGCGGGATGGCGACGACGCTCACCGCGGTCGTGGTCGACGCCGGAGCGGCGACCGTGGTCCACGTGGGGGACTCCCGGCTCTACCTCCTCCGCGGTGGGAACCTCACGCAGCTCACGAGGGATCACACCGTCGCCGCGGAGAAGGCCCGATACGGACTGATGTCGAAGGGGAAGGCCCGCGTCCACGTCGATCGCGGCGCACTCACGCGGAGCGTCGGGCGGGAGCTCATCGTGAGCCGCGACCGGGCGACGCACCGGCTCCTCGACGGCGATGCGCTGCTCCTCTGCAGCGACGGGCTCTACAACGTGCTCGACGACGCCGAGCTGGAGCGGACGGTCCGCGGGCGCGATCCGGCGCGTGCGTGCCGCGCGCTCGTCGAAGCCGCGAACGCCCGCGGGACGCCCGACAACCTGACCGCCGCGGTGGTGCGCGTGACGGGCACCGGGCCGGCCCCGGTTCGGCCCGCGGGCCTCGCGGCGCGCGTCCGGCGGCTCCTCGGGCGCTAGATCGGTCTCCGGCCGGCTCCGCTGCACGCGCGCCGAGCACCCGCTGCCGCCGCGCGAATCATGCCCGCGTCTGCGCATCAGCAAAGTATCAGCGCGCAGGCGTCCCGGGGGTGGCACGTCCGCTGCAAACGTGCCGTGTACCTCGCCATCACGGAGACCAACGACGAATGGAATCGACTGTCGCAACCCTGGCCAAGAACCTCGCCGACACCCAGACGGCGCTCAACATCGTGTGGACGATGGTCGCCGCCTTCCTCGTCATGTTCATGCAGGCGGGCTTCGCGCTGGTCGAGACGGGGCTCACCCGCGCGAAGAACGTCGCGCACACCATGGGCATGAACTTCCTCGTCTACGCGATCGGCATCATCGGGTTCTTCGTCGTCGGCTTCGGGCTGCAGATGGGCGGCGTCGGCGCGATGGGCACCTTCGGCGGCGACGCGACGCTCTCGAAGGAGTTCGTGGTCCACCTGTTCGGGAAGGACTTCGGCCTCTTCGGGATGACCGGGTTCCTGCTCCACCCGCTCTCGACCTTCACGCCCGCCGTCGCCGCGATGTTCCTCTTCCAGATGGTGTTCATGGACACCACCGCGACCATCCCGACGGGCGCCTGCGCGGAGCGCTGGAAGTTCTCGTCCTTCGTCCTCTTCTCCTTCGTGATCGCGATGCTCATCTACCCGATCTACGCGAACTGGGTGTGGGGCGGCGGCTGGCTCTCGCAGCTCGGCGCGAACTTCGGCCTCGGCAACGGCCACGTGGACTTCGCCGGCTCCTCGGTCGTGCACCTCACGGGCGGCGTCATCGCGCTCACCCTCGGCAAGATGATCGGTCCTCGCATCGGCAAGTACGGCGCCGACGGCCGCGTGAACCCGATCCCGCCGCACAACATCCCGCAGGTCATGATCGGGACGTTCATCCTCGCGTTCGGCTGGTTCGGCTTCAACGCGGGCTCCACGCTCGCCGGCATGGACACGCGGCTCGCGATCGTCGCCGTGAACACGATGATCGCGGGCGCGACCGGCGCGTTCTCGGCCTATCTGTACGTGAAGGCGAGGTGGGGCAAGGCCGATCCGTCCTGGCTCGCGAACGGCATGCTCGCCGGCCTCGTCGCCATCACGGCGCCGTGCGCGTTCGTCTCCGCCTGGGCGGCGGCCGTCATCGGCGCCGTCGCGGGCGTGCTCGTCATCGTCGCCGCGGTGTTCATCGACACGAAGCTCCGGATCGACGACCCGGTCGGCGCGTCGGCCGTCCACGGCGTGAACGGCGCGTGGGGCATCGTCGCCCTCGGCCTCTTCGCGAACGGCACCTACGGGCAGGGCCTCAACGGCGTCGCGAGCGGCGTGACGGGCCTCCTGTACGGCAACCCCGGCCAGCTCGTGGCGTCGGTGATCGGCGTCCTCGCGAACGTCGCCTGGGTCGCGCCGGTCGCCGCGCTGGCCTTCTACGTCATCGGCAAGATCGTCGGAAACCGCATCTCGGCGGAGGACGAGGTGAACGGCGCCGACCTCGGCGAGATGGGCGTGCTCGGCTACGACTTCGGCGGCGGGGCCACGCACGGCGTGAGCACGACCCCTTCGACCAAGCCCGCGGCGGCCACGGTGCCGTCGCTCGCCACCAAGTAGGGATCGCAGGACGCGCGGGGCCGTCGCTCGCGCGGGGGCGCCGCCCGCCGGCCACCGTGCCGGCGGGCGGCATTTCCTTCCGGTGCGGGGACACGCGCAGCCGGGCGCCGGAATCCTCGCGCCGGCGGGGCGCCGGGGTAGGATCGAGCCGCATGGGCCCCTACGAGCTGTTCGCGTCCCTGGGCGTCGCCGCCGCCGCGGGCCTGCTCATCGGGCTCGAGCGCGAGCGGTCGAAGTCGGGGGAGAGGACCGAGGCGTTCCTCGGCGGCGCCCGGACGCACCCGCTCCTCGCGCTCGCCGGCGGCGTCGCGACGCTCGCCGCGCGCGAGGTGGGCCCGGTGGCCGTCGCGGTCCCGTTCGGCGCCCTCGTCCTGCTCCTCGGGCTGAGCTACGCGGGGGAGGTCTGGCGGGACGGTCACCGCGGGCTCACCTCCGAGGCGGCGTTCATCCTCTCCTTCCTGCTCGGCGCGCTCGCGCTCACGCAGGACGTCATCCCGTCCGCGACGCACAAGCTCGCCGCCGTCGCGGCGGTCGCGGTCGTCGCGACGTTCCTCCTGTCCGCGAAGCCGATGCTCCACCCGATGGTGCGGCGGATCTCGACGGAGGACCTGACCGCCACGCTCGAGTTCCTCGTCATCGTCGTCGTGGCGCTGCCGCTCCTGCCCGACCGCGGCTACGGACCGTACGCCGTCCTGAACCCGTTCCAGATCGGCGTCCTGATGGTGCTCATCTCGGCGCTCTCCTTCGCGGCGTACGTCGCGATCCGCCTGCTCGGCGCGCGCCGCGGGCTCGGCGTGACGGGGCTGTTCGGCGGCCTCGTGTCCTCGACGGCCGTCACGCTCTCGATGGCGGGCCGCGCCCGCGAGCGGCCGCAGATCGCGGACTCGGCGGCGCTCGCGGTGATGCTCGCCTCGACCGTGATGTTCGCCCGCGTGCTCGTCATCGTGACGCTCGTGAACCCGGCGCTGCGCGGCCACGTCGCGCTGCCGATGGCGGGCGGGATCGGCGGCGGCCTCCTCGCGACGCTCTTCCTCTGGATCCGCTCCGGCCGCGCCACGACGCACGAGGAGACGGTCGCCCTCTCGAACCCCTTCGAGCTCGGCGCCGCCATGAAGTTCGCCCTCATCTTCGCCGTCATCCTCGTCGGCTCGAAGGCGGCGACCGAGCTCTTCGGGAGCGCCGGGACGTACGCCGCCGGGCTCCTCGCCGGCGTGACCGACGTGGACGCCATCACGCTCACGGTCTCGAAGCTCGCCGGCGACGGCGGCGTCGCCCCCGACGTCGCGGCGACGACGATCTTCCTCGGCACGGCGTCGAACACGCTCGCGAAGGGGATCATGGGCGCGGTCGTGGGCGGCTGGAGCTTCGGCCGGCGGGTCCTCGGGGCGCAGCTCGCCGTGCTCGCGGCCGGGGCCGTCGGGGCGGCGCTCGCTTGGCTGTGAGCGAGCGGAGGCTCACCCCGCCGCGCGACGCCGGTCGCGCGCGCCCGGGCCCGTGCGCAACGTCGGGGCACGCGAGGAGGGCACATGGGTCCCGAGAAATGGAAGGGCGAGCTGCCCGCCGAGGAGGACGCCGAGGCGGAGCGCGCCTCCCGGCGAGGGGAGCAGGGGAAGGGCGCGCCGCGCGGCGCGGCGGGAACGAATCCGGACATCGACGCGCGCGAAGAGGAGGGCTACGGCCAGCCGGAGTCCTCCGCCCAGAAGAAGCGGCGTCCGGAGGACGAGACGCTCGGCGAGTGACCCGTCCTGGGCCGCCGCCGGGCCCCGCGCCGGAGTAAGATCCGTCGCGAGGAGGCGCTCATGGCTCGGGGACCCGGGGTGATGCCCGAAGGCGACGCGCTCCGGCGCGCGCTGCGCTGGCTCGACGAGCGCGTGAAGGAGGAGCCGAACCTCGAGCGCTCGAAGCTCGTCGGCGAGGCCGCCGTGCGGTTCGACCTGTCGCCGGTGGAAGAGGAGTTCCTGCTCACGAACTGGGTGCGGCCGAAGTAGCGAGCGCAGGCGCAGCCGCAGGAGGCTGCGCCGGAGCGAGCCGGGGGTCCGGGGGTCCCGAGCCCCCGCGCGAATGCGCGGGCGAGGGCCCCCCGGTGCGGCGGCGAGGAGTTCCTGGCTACGAACTGGGTGCGGCCGAAGTAGCGAGCGCACGCCGGGTTCTTCGCGCGCATGCCGCACCTTCCCGGGAGTGAGGATCGCTAGCGCGAGCGGCGGCTCGAGCGGGAGCCGGACCGGCGCGACCCCGACCGCGAGCCGGACCGCGAGGACGCCCTCGCGCCCGAGCGCGACCGCGAGCCCTTCGCGGGGCGGCGGCTCGTCGTGCGCGCGACCTCGCGGCGGGACGCGCTGCGGCGGTCCTGCCCCCGCGATCCGCCGCGGCCCGTGCGGCGGCCCGTGCGCCGGGACGTCCCGCGCTTTCCCGCGGCGCGCGTCCGGCTGCGGG
>DASVZX010000066.1:0-4843 GCA_036391435.1 Anaeromyxobacter sp.
GGTCGGGCACGTGGAGCGCCACGACCCGGGCCGCCCCCGGCCGGCGCTCAGGCGACACGCGACCCCCCGCCCCGCGGCCCGCTCGACCGGAGCGGGCGCGCGACGATCCGTGCGCCGCCCGGCGCGTGCGCCGCCCGCCCGCCCCCCTCGATGGCGATCTCCACGCGGACCGCCGCGGGGATGCGCAGCCCGTCCCCGGGGCTCAGCCACAGCCCGACGGCCCCGCCCCGCTCCGCCGCGGCCTGGAGGCGGCGCCCCGCCGCGTCCGCGCCCGGCAGCCTCGCCGCGATCGGCAGGTCGACGACGACCGAGGCGAACGCGCCCGACGCGAGCAGCGCCTCGGCGGCCCACAGCCCGGGCCGGACCGAGCCCGCGCCGGAGGGCTCCGGCCGCCCGGCGCCCGCGCCGGAGGGCCGGACGACGAGGAGCCGCCCGAGGTCGACGCCGTGCGCCGCCGCGGCGGGCGGGTACAGCTCGCCCCGGCCGTCCACCCACGCGGCGAGCTCCTCCCGTCCGAGCCCGGCGACGAGCGCGAGGGCGACGGCGGTCTTGCCGCTCGCCGGGCCACCCGACAGCTCGGAGAGCGCGCCGCGCGGGAACCCGCCGCCCGGGAGCGCCGCGTCCACGCCCGCGAGCCCCGACGCGACGCGCCCCTCGCGCCGCGCGGGGCTCCGCTCGATCCGGCGGATCTCCTCGCGCAGGCGCGCGATCACGAGGTGGCGATCCGGATCCGGCGGCATGTCGCGGCGCTCCGCTGCGGAACATATCTGCACGTCCGTTCAGGTAGCAAGCGGGTCTGACAGAGCGTCTCCGCGCGGACCGCCGCCGCCCCGGCGGCCTCCCGGGGCCCGGCCCGGAGCGCCGGCCCGCGGCCGTGCGGGCGCGGGATCCCGCACCTTGCGAGCGGCGTCGCGCGCGTCCGTGCCGTCTGACGCGTCCCGGGAGCGTCACTAGCCTATTGAAGCCAACGCGACGTGCCATGGCAGGGTGCCTGGTCCGTCCTCCAACGGAGCAGCAGCAGGGGGGTAATCGCATGAAGATCGGATGGGGTTTGGTGGCCGGCCTCGGAACGGCCGGGCTGCTCTTCGCCGGCGTTCCGGCGACGGCGCAGACGGGGTCCAGCGGGTCGACGGACACGGGGTCGAGCGGCTCCGCGACGGATACGTCGAAGGGCTCGAGCGGATCGTCCTACGGGACGGGCTCGGGCACGTCGGGGTCGTCGACGTACGGCGGGACGGGCTCCAGCGGCTCGACGACCGACAAGTCGACGGGCTCCGGCTCGACGACGAGCGGCTCGAGCGACATGGGCTCGAGCTACGGCAGCACCGCCGGGTCCTCGATGGGCTCGTCGGCGACCGCCGGCTCGAACGAGGTGACCGGCAAGGTCCAGAAGTTCGACAAGAAGAACAACGAGCTCTCGCTGAAGCTGAAGCTCAGCCCGAGCACGCAGGTGACGAAGGACGGCCAGACCGCGTCGCTCTCCGACATCAAGGAAGGCGATGAGGTCCGCGCGAGCTTCTCCGGCTCCGAGGTGACGCAGATCGAGGTCATGCCGAAGGGCTCCTCGGGCAGCTCCATGAAGCACTCCGGCAGCTCCGGCTCCTCCGACACGGGCTCCAGCGGCTCGTCGTCGGGCAGCTCCGGGTCGATGGGCGGCTCCTCGAGCACGCCCTCCGACACGGGCTCGACCGGCACCACGCCGGACAAGAGCACGGGCAAGACCAAGGGGTACTAGCGATCGGCTCGCGGTGAGACACGAAGGGCGGGGGCCGAAAGGCCTCCGCCCTTTGTGCTCGTCCCTGCCCTGCGCGGCGGCGCCTGCGCGCTCGCGGCGGCTCAGGCCTCCTGCACGGCCTTGCCCGGGGCCTTCTTCTCCTGCGCGGCGATCTCGGCGCGGACCTTCTCCATGTCGAGCGCGCGCACCTGCCGGATGAGGTCCTCGAGCGCCGCCTCCGGGAGCGCGCCCGGCTGCGAGAAGAGCAGGACCTTGTCCCGGAGGATCATGAGGGTCGGGATCGAGCGGATCTCGAAGGAGCCGGCGAGGTCCGGCTGGTCCTCGGTGTTCACCTTGCCGAACGTGATGTCGGGGTTCTTCTGCGCGACCTTCTCGTAGGTCGGCCCGAACACGCGGCAGGGGGCGCACCACGGCGCCCACCAGTCGATGAGCACGATGCCGTCGCGCTCCACGATCTGCTTGAAGTTGTCGCTCTTGATCTCGACGGTTGCGTTCGCCATCCCGAAGCTCCCCGGCGCGGCCGTCCGTCGGCCTGGTGCGCCTGACGCAGGTACGACCCACGCGGCGCGAAATGGATTCGAGGGCCCGCCGCGGCCCGGACGGGCCGTCGGGGGGCGGGCGAGCGGCGGCCCCGCCGCGCCGGAGCGGAGCGGGGCCATCCCCGGTGCCTCACCGCGACGGCGGGTACTTGTGGAGCTTCCGCTGCAGCGAGCGGCGGTGGATCCCGAGCCGGCGGGCCGCCTCGGAGATGTTGCCGCCGCAGTCCGTGAGCACGCGCTGGATGTGCTCCCACTCCGCGCGGGCGAGCGAGGGGGTCTCGATCCCCTTCTCCTTCGCGGTGTTCGTCCCGTTGAGGGCGGCGAGGATCTCGTCCGCGTCGGCGGGCTTCGGCAGGTAGCCCACGGCCCCCTCGCGCACCGCCTCGACGGCGGTCGAGATGCTGCCGTAGCCCGTCAGCATGAGGACGCGCGTCGAGGGATCCTGGCGCTTCAGCTCGCGCAGGATCTCGATCCCCGAGCCGCCCGGCATGCGGAGGTCGAGGACCGCCATCTCCGGCGAGTCCTTCGCGACCTCGCGCAGCGCCTCGTCCGAGTTGCCGGCGGTGCGCACCTCGTAACCCCGGGCGCGGATCGCGGTCGCGAGCCGCTCGCGCAGCACCTCGTCGTCGTCGACGAGCAGGATGCTGGGCAGCGAGTCGCGGTTCACCTCTGCGGTCGTCATGATGCGCTCCTCTCGGCGGCTCCCGCCGCCGGCAGTTCGAGCCAAGCCTCCGTCCCACCCCCCGCGCGTGGCGCGATGTGGAACGCCCCGTCCAGCTGCTCCGCGAGCGCGCGGGTGAGGAAGAGGCCGAGCCCCATCCCCTCCCCCGGCCCCTTCGTCGTGAAGAAGGGCTCGCCGACGCGCGCGAGCACGTCCGGCGGCATCCCGCGCCCGCGGTCGAGCACCGTGGCCCGGATCCGGCCGCCCAGGGCGGACACGCGCAGCGTCACGCGCGCGCCCGGCGGCGAGGCCTGCAGGGCGTTCTTCATGAGGCCGCGCAGCGCGTCGGACAGCGCGCGCGGGGGCCCGACCAGCTCCGCCCCGTCGTCCGCCGCCTCCGCGTCCACGCGGTCCCGCCCGGAGAGCCCCTCGAGCGACGCCTCGATCCAGCTGCGCACCGTCACGGGCGCGAGCGGCTCGCCGACGTTCTCGCCCGCGTGCGCCGCCATCCGGTCGAGGATGTCGCGGCAGCGCGCCACCTGGTCGCGGACGAGCTGCAGGTCCGAGCGGACCTCGGGCGAGGCGCCCGTCGCGGAGAGCGAGCGCTGCAGCTCCTTGGCGACGATCGCGATGGTCGAGAGCGGCGTCGAGAGCTCGTGCGCGGCGCCGGCGGCGAGCGTCGCGAGCGACGCCAGCTTCTCGCGCCGCTCGGCCTGCGCCCGGGCCTGCCGCAGCTCGCGCTCGCGCGCGGCGAGCGCCCGGGAGACGCGCTGAACGAAGAAGACGATGAAGACGGCCGCGAGCGCGAACGCGACCCACATGCCGCGCAGGTGCGCGGTCATCATGTGCTCTTGGTCGAGCTCCCAGTGGACGTGATGCGCCACCCCGGCGAACGCCTCGTGCACGAACAGGGAGCCGAACGCCAGGAGGCTCGACGCCGTGAGCCCCCAGGACCAGCGCTGCGGCAGCAGCACCGCCGCGAGCGCGACGTTCACGAGGTAGAGGGTCGAGAACGGGTTCGACGCGCCGCCGGTGAGGTCGAGGAGCACCGTCAGCACGACGATGTCGAGGAACATCACCGCCGCGATGCTGGCGTCCGACACCTGGACGCGCCGCGCCCAGGTGGCGAGCGCGATGATCCCGAGCACCTCGAGGGCGAGCAGGCCGGCGAGCGTCCAGAGGGGCAGCCCGATGGTGGTCCAGGCCTCGGCGGCGACGACGACCAGGACCTGGCCGAGGATCGCCCACCAGTGAAGCTGGATCAGCCAGTGGAAGTTGAGCCGGCCCCGCTCCGCGTGCGCGTCGAGCGGCCCGGCGATGACCCCGAGGTGCGCGTGGTTTCCCGGCGCGCGCTCGATCTTCCCGCCGACCGGGATGTTGGGGGTCGCGACCTGCATCTCCGCGAAGGTTGGGCGGAAACTACCACACCCGAAGGCGTGCGGCGCGGCCGCGGCGCCGTGACGCAGCTCCGCGGTCGGTTGACGCAGCGCCCGCTCGTTCCGTAGGGTCAGGCCTCGTGCGCGGCCGCCGGCAAACGATCGCTTCCGTCCTCGCGCAGGCGCTCGGCGCTCGCGCGGGCGGCGCGGGCGCCGCGCTCGCCGCCGCATTCGCGGAGGCCTGCGGACCCCGCCTGGCGCGCGAGGCGTCGATGCGCGGGCCGCTGAAGGACGGGCGGCTGCTCGTCCTCGTGCGCTCCCCGGCGTGGGCGGCCCAGGTCGAGGCGCTCGCGCCCGAGCTGTGCGAGCGCGTGAACGCCAGGATGGGACGCGCCGTGGCGATCGGCCTCGAGGTCCGCGTCGCGCCGGAGCGCTGATGCGCCTCTCCGCCGCCCTCGTGCCCGCGGCGCTGATCGCGGCCGGCTGTGCCGGGCGTCCGGCCGTCCCGCCGTCGACCGGCGCCGCGGCGCCC
>DASVZX010000067.1:0-15285 GCA_036391435.1 Anaeromyxobacter sp.
CCGCCGCCCGTCGCCCCCGTGCCGGGCATCGCGCCGCCGCCGATCGCGCCGGGCGGCGCGACGGGGTCGAGCGAGACCTCCGCCTCGGCGATGGCGAGCCGCTGCGCGTCGGCGAGCGCGGCGAGGTAGCCGTCCTCGTCGTTCACGTAGCCGGCGTTCGCCTCGAGGACCGACGCGAAGGTCACCTTGCCGACGCGGTACTGCGCGAGCGTCGAGTCGGCCGTCGCCTCCGACTGGACGAGCAGCCCGTCGCGGTAGAGCCGGATGGTGTCGAGGAGCGTGGCGAGCGCGCTCCGCCGCTCCGCCACGCGCAGCCGGACGGTCCGCTCGATCCCCTCGGCCGCGCTCGCGCCCGCCCGGGCGCGCGCCGCGGACTCCGCGACGGCGCGCGACTGCTTGCGCGAGGACCAGACCGGCAGGCCGACCGAGATCGAGGCGCTCCACATCGGATCGAACGCCCCGCGCGGCATGACGCCGGCGGAGACGGCGAGGTCCGGGTACCGCTCGCGCCGCGCGAGGGCCTCCTGACGGTCGGCGCGCGCCGCGCCCGCCCGCGCCTGGGCGAGCTCCGGGCTGCGCCCGAGCGCGTCGGCGACCGCCGCGTCCGCTGCGCGAAGCGCGGGGACGCCGAGGTCGCGCACGCCGATCGCCGTCGCGATGGGCTCGTCGAGCGGGCGCCCGCGGATCCGGTTCAGCGCCTGGAGGGCGGCGCGCTCCTGGCCCTCGAGCGACCAGCGCCGCTGGCGCAGCCGGTTGAGCTCGAGCTGCGCGCGGAGCACGTCGGACTGCGCGCCCTCCCCGGTCTCGTAGCGCGTGCGCGCGATCCCGGCGGACTTCTGCCAGATCGCCTCGAGCCGCGCGAGCAGCGCGAGCCGGTCCCGCGCGAGCAGGAGATCCACGTACGAGCGCCGGACGTCCGCCTCGGTGGCGAGGCGCGCCCGGGAGACGCCCGCCTCGGCCACGGCGGCCGACTCGCGGGCCACCTCGGTGCGCAGCCCGCGCTTGCCGGGCCACGGCAGGCCCTGCGAGATCATGACCTGCCAGTAGCTCGTCTCCATCCTGCCGATCTGGATCGACTGGAAGCCGTCGTTCTGGATCCCGAGGGACAGCATGGGGTCGGGCAGCGCGCCCGCCTGCGGGACCCGCTCCCGCTCAGCGCGCGCCGCCGCCTCCGCCTCGCGCAGCTCGGGCCGCGACGCGATCGCCTCGTCGACGAGGCGCGCGAGCACGGGATCGGCGGGACGCGTGGGCGTGGGCGTGGGCGTGGGCGGCACGGCGTCCGCCGCGCGCGCGGGCGCGGCGGCCCAGAGCCCGCACGCGAGGGCGACGGCGGCGGCGCGGCTGGAGCGGGCGCGCATCACCGCCTCACGGGACGAGGAGGACGCCGGAGATCATGTCCATGCCGCAGGCGTAGCGGATCTCGCCGGAGGTCCTGGGCGTGAGCTCGACCGTGACCGCCTTCTCGAGCGGGAGCGGCTGGTTGATGCCGTACGCCTTGATCACGATCTCCTTCGCGCAGGTCCGCTCCGTCTTCCGGGTGACGACGAGCCGGACCTTCTCGCCCTTCTTCACCTTCACCTTGGAAGGCACGAACCCGTCCTCGGTCACCTTCATATCGACGGTGCGGACGCCGTCCTTCACGGTGCCCTCGGCGATCCCCGCGGCGGCGAGCGCGGCGGCGGAGCGCTGCTTCGCCTGCTCGTGCATGGCGGGGTCCATCCCGGCGTGCTGCGCGCGGGCGATGCCGGCCGGCAGGGCGAGGGCGGCGACGAGGGAGGCGGCGAGGGTTCGGATCATGGGGAGGTCTCCGGAGGGTTGGGTGCCGCGCGACGGCGCGGACGGGCGGGGGATAGCAGGGTCCGTGCCGGTCCGGATTCGCGAGGAAGCGCGGCGAGATCCGGACGACGGCGGCAGCGCGAGGGACGGGCGCGCCGTGCCCGCACCCGCTACACTGTGACCGGTGCGGTCACGCTCCATCCGCCACGCCTTCGGCACCTCGCGGCGCCTCGCCGCCGGGTTCGGGACGCTCGTCCTCCTCATCGCGGCGGCCTCGGCGGTCGCCCTGGCGGGCTCGTCCCGGATCCACGACGGGCTCGCCGAGACGAAGCGGCGCGAGGAGGGGGTGCGGCTCTCGCTCGAGCTCGCGAGCGCGGTGCGCGACCAGTACGCGCACCAGGCGCACACGATCATCATCGGGGACGCCTCGCACCTCGGGTTCTACGCGGAGTCGCGCGAGACGGTCGCGCGCCTCACCCGCGCGCTCCGGCAGGCGGCGGAGGATCCCGAGGAGCTGGCCCTCGTCGGCTCCATCGAGGAGGAGAGCGTCCGGCTCGACCGGATCTTCCGGGACGAGATCGTCCCGGCCGTCCTGCGCGGCGAGCGCGAGAGCGTCCGCGAGGAGCACGCGAAGGCGCAGCTCGTCGTCACCCGGATCCAGGGGCTCACCGAGGCGCTCGTGCAGCGGTTCGAGGGGTCGATCCGCGCGGTCCGGGCCGACCTCGAGGACGTGGAGCGGCGCACCCGCGCGATGCTCGTCGCGCTGCTCGTGGCGGCGCCGATCATCGCGATCGCGGTGAGCGTCCTCGTCGGCCGGTCGATCGCGGCGCCGGTCGCGCGGCTCGAGCAGGGTGCGGCGCGGATCGCGGCGGGCGATCTGGACGCGCGCATCGAGGTGCGCGGCGCGCCCGAGCTCGAGGCGCTCGCCGAGCGCTGGAACGCGATGACCGCGGCGCTGAAGGAGCGCGAGGAGCGGCTCGTCGAGTCGGAGAAGCTCGCCGGGATCGGGCGGCTCGCGGCTGGGGTGGCGCACGAGATCAACAACCCGCTCGGCGTGATCCTCGGCTACGCGAAGCTCCTGCGGAAGCGGGCGGACCCCTCCGCCGCGGAGGACCTCGCGGTGATCGAGGAGGAGACGCTCCGGGCGAAGGAGATCGTGGAGGGGCTCCTCGACCTCTCGCGCCCGCTCCCCGCCGGCGAGGAGCGGGTCGATCTCCGGGCGCTCGCCGACGACGTCGTCTCGCGGCTGCGCGACGCGCGGCTCCTCCAGGGCGTGGAGGTGTCGGTGGGCGGCGCGGCGGCCGCGACGGGACACCCGGAGAAGCTGCGCCAGGTGCTCGTGAACCTCCTGCGGAACGCCGCCGAGGCCGCGGGGCCCGGCGGCCGCGTGGAGGTCGCGGTCGCCGAGCGCGACGGGGCCGCGGAGGTCGCCGTCGCCGACAGCGGGCCGGGGATCCCTCCCGAGCTCCGGGCGCGGCTCTTCGAGCCGTTCTTCACGACGAAGCCCCGCGGGACGGGGCTCGGCCTCGCCGTGTCGCGCGCCATCGCGCGCGCGCACGGGGGCGACCTCGCCGCGGAGGCGGTCGAGCGCGGCGGCGCGCGCTTCGCGCTGCGGCTGCCGGCCCGGCGCGCGGCGGCGGGGGAGGCGTGATGCACCGCGCGCGCGTCCTCGTCGTGGACGACAAGGAGAACATGCTGAGGCTGCTCGCCCGCGTGCTCGGCGACTCCCTCGAGGTCGAGACGGCCCCGGACGGCGCGCGCGCCCTCGGCCTCGTCGCGTCGCGGCCGTGGGACGTCGTCCTCACCGACATCCGCATGCCCGGCGCCGACGGGTTCGAGCTGCTCGCGGCGGTCAAGGCGACCGCGCCCGCGACCGAGGTCGTGATGATGACCGGGCACGCCACCGTCGGCGACGCGGTCCGCGCGATGAAGATGGGCGCGTTCGACTACCTCGAGAAGCCCTTCGACCCGGACGCGGCGCTCGCGGTCGTGACGCGGGCCGCCGAGCACAAGCGCGCCGGCGACGCGGCGCGGGTCGCGTCCCCGCCCGGCGAGGAGACCGGGTACCACGCCCTCGTCGGGCGGAGCGCGCGGATGCGCGAGGCGTACCGGCTCCTCGATCGCGCCGCGAAGGTCGACGCCACGGTCCTGCTCCTCGGGGAGACCGGCACCGGCAAGGAGCTCGCCGCGCGCGCGATCCACTACCACTCGGCGCGGCGCGAGCGCCGGTTCGTGCCGGTGAACTGCGGCGCGCTGCCGGCGGACCTCGTCGAGAGCGAGCTGTTCGGCCACGCGCGCGGCGCCTTCACGGGGGCGGCCGCCGCGAAGGCCGGGCTCTTCGAGGAGGCGAGCGGCGGGACCCTCTTCCTCGACGAGGTGGGCGAGCTGCCGCTCGCGGCGCAGGTGAAGCTGAACCGCGCCCTGCAGGAGCACGAGATCCGGCGCGTCGGGGAGACGGCGGCGATCCCCGTCGACGTGCGCGTCGTCGCGGCGACGCACCGCGACCTGCGCGACGAGGCGAGGGCGGGGCGGTTCCGGGAGGACCTCTTCTACCGGCTGAACGTCCTCACCGTCGTGCTCCCGCCGCTCCGCGAGCGCGCCGACGACGTGCCGCTCCTCGCCGCCCACTTCCTCGAGAAGCACGCGCGCGCGGTGCGCCGCTCGATCCGGGGCTTCGACCCCGAGGCGACGCGGCGGCTCGCGGGTTACGCCTGGCCCGGCAACGTCCGGGAGCTCGAGAACGTCGTGGAGCGCGCCGTCGCGGTGGCCGCCGGCGACGTGGTCACCGTGGCCGACCTCCCGCCGGAGCTCGCGTCGGGGGCGCCCGCCGCCGCGCTGCCGGCGGCGCCGCTCGCGTCCCTCCCCTACAGGGACGCGATCGCCGGGGCGCGCGACCGCGTGACTCGCGACTACCTCGTGGCGCTGATGAAGGCGTTCGCGGGGAACGTGACGCACGCCGCCGAGCGCGCCGGGATGGAGCGCGAGAGCCTGCACCGGCTGCTCCGCAGGCACGGGCTGCGGTCGGAGGACTTCAAGCCCTGACGACCGTGGACGGGGCCGCGCGGGGCGGCGATCATCGCGGCATGGAGATCCTCCTCTACGCGCTCGGCGCGGCGGCGCTCGTCGCCGGGATCGCCGGGGTGGTGCTGCCGGCCGTCCCGGGCTCCGCGCTCCTCGTGCTCGGGGCCGTGCTCGTCGGCTGGGCGGAGGGGTTCACCCGGGTCTCCGGCTGGACCGTCGCCGCGTGCGCCGCGATCGGCGTCGCGATCTGGGTCGTGGACCTCGCCGCCGGGATCCTCGGCGCGAAGGCGTTCGGGGCCTCGCGCTGGGCCGTGCTGGGCGCCGGGCTCGGGCTCGTCGTCGGCATGTTCCTCGGGCTGCCCGGGATCGTGCTCGGCCCCGCGGTGGGCGCGATCGTCCTCGAGTACGCGCGCGACCCGAACTTCGAGCGGGCGCTCAAGGCGGGGGTGGGCGCGTTCCTCGGCTTCGTGCTCGGGAGCGCCGTGAAGGTTTCGCTCGCGTTCGTGCTCGTGGGCGTGCTCGTCGTGGCGCTCGTGCTGTGACGCGCCACGAGCCGGGAGGCGTGCGATGGGATCTCCGCCGGTCAAGGCCTTCGGCCAGGGAAGCGAGGCGCTCGCCGCATGGGCGGAATCCGTCTACCGCCCCGAGGACGACGTCCTCCGCGAGATCCGCGAGCGAAGCGCCGCCGCCGGACTTCCACCCATCGCCGTCGGCCGGTTCGACGGCCTCCACCTCGAGGTGCTCGCGCGCGCCTGCGGCGCGCGGAAGGCGGTGGAGATCGGCACCCTGGGCGGCTACAGCGGCGTCTGCCTGCTCCGCGGGATGGGCGAGCGCGGCTTCCTCCACACGATCGAGCGGGATCCGCACCACGCGAAGGTCGCGCGCGAGTCGTTCGCCCGGGCGGGCGTCGCGGACCGGGTGGCGCTTTACGTCGGCGAGGCCGCGGAGCAGCTCCGCCTTTTCGAGAGGCAGGGACCGTTCGACCTCGTGTTCGTGGACGCGGACAAGCTCGGCTACCCCGCCTACCTCGCCTGGGCGGAGGAGCACCTGCGCGTCGGCGGGATCGTGCTCGCCGACAACACGTTCGGGTTCGGCCACGTGCACGAGGCGCGGCCGGCGGGCGAGTCGGCGGAGGCGATGGCTGCGCTCCGCCGGTTCAGCGAGCGGCTCGCCGGCGGCGGCCGGTTCCGGGCGACGATGCTCCCCACCGCCGAGGGGCTCTCCCTCGGCGTGAAGGTCCGCTGATCGTCCGGCGGCTCACCGCCGCGGCGAGCGCCGCCCGGCCGCGGTCCCGCCGAGCTTCTTCGCCTGGCGGGCGGCGTCGGCGACGCGCTGCTTCGCCTCGGCCGACTTCACGCCCTGGATCGCCGCGGCGGCCTGGAACGCCTCGCGGGCGTCGGGCCGGCGCCTCGCCTTCAGGAACAGGTCCCCTGCCCGGTGCAGCGCGAGGGCGGCGACGTCCGGCGAGGCCTGCACGCAGCGGTCGTCCTTCCCGAACGCGAGGTACCGCTGGGCCGCGTCCGGCCCGCGCTTCGCGACGTCGAGCTCGACGGCGCCGTTGCGGAGCGCGGTGCAGTGGTTCGGGTCGTCCGGCCACTTCTCGGCGTGTATCGCGTAGACCCGGGCGGCGCCGACGTGATCGCCCTGCTTCGAGCGGGCCGCGGCGAGCTGAAGCGCCGCGCCCGGCGCGAGCCGCGAGTCGGCGTACTTGTCCACGATCTGCTGGCGGAGCTCCATGGCGCGCTGCGCGTTCCCCGCCTTGTCCCACGCGACCGCCGCCCCGACGAGGGCGGCGGGGACGTCGCCGGCGCCCTGCTGGGCGAGCGCCTCGAACTCGTGGGCGGCCTCCTCGGCCTTGCCCTGGTCGAGGAGCGCCTTCGCCTGCTGGTACCGGACGGACGCGGCGAGCCGGTCGGTCTCGGCGACGGTCTTCTGGTACGTGCCGCGCGCCTCCGCATCGGCGGCGCGCTCCGCCTGGGCGGACGCGATCTGCTTCACGCGATCGCTCGCCCGGGCGGCGCCGTCCCAGTCGCGAGACCCGATGAAGGTCTCGACGTAGAGCGGCGCCGCGCCCTGGAAGGCCTGCGGCTCGCTCGACCAGCGATCGAGGACGGTCGAGAGGCGGCTCCTGGCCTCGTCGAAGTGACCGGTCGCGAACGCGACGCGCGCCGCGACGAGCGCGAGCTGGCCCGGCCCGAGGATGCGGTCCGCCGGCTCCTGGGCGGCGGGGCCGAGCGTCTGGAGGTACGCGTCCGTGGCCTCCACGTACCGCTTCCACGCCGGCGGCGGCTCCGTGGGCGCCGGCGGCGCGCCGCCCTCGGCGGGCGGCTCCACCTTGAGCGGCTGCAGCTTGCCGGCCGTGGTGAGCGCGTTCGCGACCTGCAGCCACCCCATCGCCCTCGACTTCGGGTTCGCGCGCGGGTCGCTCGCCACCTGCTCGGCGAGCGCGGCCGCCTCGTCCCCGCGGCCGGCGCGGCGCAGGAGGTCCGCGGAGTGGAACCGGAACGCGAGGTCCCAGCCGGTCTTCGGGTACTGCTGGACGAACGCGAGGAACCCGCGCGCGGCCGCCTCGAGCGGCGCCCTCGCCTGGTCGATCTTGCCGGCCTGCTCGGCCTGCCAGCCGGCCTGCTCCTTCATGAGCGCGTCGTTGTAGGCGATGCGTTCCTTGCCGGCGGGGAACGCCTGGAGCGGCGGGATTCGCTCGTCGGCCTGGTGGACGACCGCGGGCGCGCTCCCGCCGTGGCCGGCGGTCGCGCACGCTGCCGTGAAGAGGAGAGAGAAGGAGACCGCTGCGACTCGAGCCGTGGACGTCATCCGGACCTCTCGTGGGCGCCCCCTCGGCGCCGGAAGCTGGCGCGCAAAGGTAAGGACGCTTCCTCGCTCGCCGGAAGGGTGCGGCCCTTCACGGGCCTTCCGATCGTCCCGCAGAGGGGCGGGCCGGCGCGCGCAGACCACCCGGGGGCGCGGAGGAGGCGGGGCCCTGAACGTGAAGAGGCCCGCGCGAGGCGGGCCTCTTCTATTGCGTCGATGCGCGCCCGCTTCGGTTCGGGCGCAATCCCGGCGCGAAAGCCGGGTCGTCCTGCATTCTGTTCTGGCGCTGCGACGGCTCTGCTATCGCGGCCTCCTTTGCAGTTCGATCGACTGCAAGGATCACTATAGCGAGTCGGGCGGTGAGATCGAGGGCGAGCGGCCGCGTAAACGTGACGCAGATGGGGCGGTGCGGTGCATCCCCTCGGCCGGACAGGCGATCCGGCGAGCGGTCGCCGGGGGACGTCGCAGGTCCCCACATCCGGGGCTTGCGATCGGCCGCGGAAGGGGGAGACCCGCGGCGAGGAGCGCGCTCCGTCAGAAGCGGAGGGCGACGCCGCCCGGGGCCGGCGCGAGGTCGAGCCGGCGAGACCCCGGCACGCGGTGCAGCAGCCAGGGGACGCCGAACCCCACGAGGCCGCCCGCGGCCGCGCCCGCGAGGACGTCCGTCCCCCAGTGCGCGTCGCCCGCCACGCGGAGGTACCCGACGCCCGCCGCGAGCGCCATGCCGCCGCCCCACACCCACGGGGCGCTGGGGTAGCCGCGCAAGGTGCTGATCGTCCCCGCGCCCGCCGCGAGGGCGAAGGCGAGCGAGGTGTGGCCGGAGTAGAAGCTCTCGTCCGCCGCGCCCCGCGCGGCGAGCCCGGCGGTCGGGCGCCGCCGCGCGACCGCGTCCTTCGCGATCGCGTCGAGCGCCGTCGAGACCGACACGACCTCGGCGAGGACGAGAGCGTCGGTCCAGAACGCGCCGGGGTCCCCGCCGCGCCAGGAGGACAGGGCGGAGTTGGCGAGCGCGGCGGCGGGGAGGATCCCGTTCGCGAGGACGTCCGACGCCCGGCGCGCGGCCGAGGGGTCCTTCCACGCGAGCCGCTCGCGGATGGACGCGTCGAGCTCGTCCACCCCGCACACGCGGCACCGCCGCGGCGCCGCGAGGGGCAGGGAGAGGACGAGCGCGAGCGCCCCGGCGGTCCCGATGAGGGCGGCGTCGCGGGCCGGCGCGACCCGCAGCGGCTGCACGTCCGCGCGCGCGGGCGGCGCGAGCGCGACGGCCGGCGCGAGCGCGACGGCAACGAGCGCACGCGCACCGCGGGAGAGAAGCTTCACGGGGCGCAACGTGGAGGCTCGCGGCGGGCGGAGCAAGGGACGATCCGGACGCAGGGCGGGGTGCACGTGCCGCCGCGGAGGCACCGGCCGCGCGGCGGAGGCCGGCGGGCCGGCGCCGAACCGGTCTGCAGGCACGGTCCGTCAGGCGACCGGCGCGCGGTCTCGGTGGACGAACCCATGGCCCTTCCTCGCGAGGCGGCGCGGGAGCTCCTCGCTCCCGGCGCGCTCCGCGAGGCCCCGCTCGTCGGCGGTGATCGGCACCATCCACAGGAGGGTGACGGGGTCGTTTCGGAACGGCGGGAAGGCGACCTCGGGCGCGCCGATGGCGTGGCGCAGGAGGAGGGCGGCGCCGAACGCGCGGCCCGAAGGTCCGGGCGGGATCGCGTCGCACGCGACCGTGTGGCGGTGCCCGAGCCAGGCGAGCCGCTGCCACGGGCTGCGCGCCTGGGTCGAGACCCAGGCCATGATCCGCTCCGGCGCGAGGTCGAAGAGGGGGCGCTCGATCCCGAGCGCCAGCTCGATCCGCCGCAGGGGGCGGGGATCCTCGGCGTGCAGCTCGACGGACGGCTGCGGGCGCAGCTGCACGCCGCAGGTGACGAGCACGACGGCGTCGGCGCGCGCGCAGCGCACGAGCGCCTGCGGCGGCCACGCGCCGCCGAGCGGGTAGGTGTGGGTGGGCTTCCCGAGCGCCACCGCGATGGCCTTCAGCCCGGCTTCCCGGACCGGCGGCCAGGGGTCGCCCTCGAGCCACGAGCGCCAGTAGGCCTCCGCGGCGCGCACGCGCTCCCGGAAGACGTTGTCCGCCCCGAGCGGCGAGGCGAGCGGGCTCTCCTCCGTGCAGTCGCGCGCGTAGCCCTGGAACCCCTCGCGGCCGCTCCAGCACGGCATGATGGCGAGCAGGTCGTCGCCCTCGAGGAGCGCGACCGCGTCGCCCTCCTCGAGCCAGACGAACCGCACCGCGCCCCCGGACAGCGGAGGGGCGCCCTCCGGGTGCGCGCAGCTCGGCGCGGGCATCATGGGCGCGAGCCCCTCGCGCATCTCCGAGATCCGGATCATCGGCGGGGCCGGCGCGAGGTTCCGGACCCAGCACGACCGCACGCCGAGGCCGAGCGGGAAGGGCGCGTCGTCCGGCTCGCGCAGGTAGAGGTAGGCGCAGCGATCGTCCTGCTCGAGGATCGCCTCGAGGTTGCCGTTGGGGGAGACGGAGCCGGCGAGCGGTGCGCCCATCGGACCAGACGTTACCACCCGGCCCGGACGGCGGGGGCGCGCCGCGGACCCGCCTGGACACCCGGGCCCCGCGGTGGTTTGCTCGGGGGGTCGAAGCTTGGCGCTCCAACGTTCGCGCGTGCGCGGAGGTGCGAATGCGTGCGAGGGAGAAGAGGCGCGCGGTCCTGCGCGATCGCGCCGTCGACGACGACTGGCGCTGCCGGTCGTGCGACGGGGTCTGCTGCCGGTCCTTCGTGGCGGTCGAGCTCACGTGGGCGGAGTACGAGGCGCTCGAGGCGCTCGGCGCGCGCCGGCTCGAGTTCTCGCTGCGGGGTCGCCACAAGCTCGTCATCGACGGCGGCTGCGAGTTCCAGCTGAACGGCCGGTGCCGGATCTACGAGCACCGGCCCGAGGTCTGCCGGCGCTTCATCTGCGACGACGTCGTCGGCTGCGAGGCGCCGCCGGCCGAGGCGCCCGCCGCGCGCCCGTGAACGGCGGGAGCGGCTCGCCCGCCGCCGCGGGCTAGAACGTGCCCGGGTACGCGCCGCCGTCGAGGAGCAGGTTCTGGCCGGTGATGAAGCCGGCCTGCGCGCTGCAGAGGTACGCGCACGCGTCGCCGAACTCCTCGATCGTCCCGAACCGCCCGGCCGGGTTCGCCTCGGTGCGCGCGCGGCGGACCTCCTCGTAGGTCTTCTTTGCCGCCCGGGCGTTGAACTCGAGGTTCGAGCGCAGGCGATCGGTGTCGAAGGGGCCGGGGAGCAGGTTGTTGATCGTGACGCCGTGGCGGACCGTCTTCCGCGCGAGCCCGGCGACGAAGCCGGTGAGCCCGGTCCGCGCGCCGTTCGAGAGCCCGAGCTCGGGGATCGGGCTCTTCACCGCCCCCGAGGTGATGTTCACGATCCGTCCGAAGCCGCGCGCCGTCATCCCGTCGACGACGGCGCGGATGAGGAGGATCGGGGTGATCATGTTCGCCTCGAGCGCCCGCACCCAGGCGTCCCGGTCCCAGTCCCTGAAGTCGCCGGGCGGGGGGCCGCCGGCGTTGTTGACGAGGATGTCCGGCGCCGGGCACGCGGCGAGCGCGGCGCGCCGGCCCTCCTCCGTGGTGACGTCGCCGGCGACCGGCGTGACCTCCACGCCGTGGCGCGCGCGGAGCTCCGCCGCGGTCGCCTCGAGCGCGTCCCGGCCGCGCGCCACGAGGACGATCCGCACGCCCTCGCGCGCGAGCGAGGCCGCGCACCCCTTGCCGAGCCCCTTCGACGCCGCGCAGACGAGCGCGGTCCTGCCGCGGATTCCGAGGTCCATGCCGGGGATTCTAGAGCGCGCCGAGGGGGTCCGCCGCGGCGGCGCCGTCCGGCCGGCGCGCCCCTGCGCCGCTCGCGAAGGGCGAGCGGCGCAGGTCGTGCCCGGGCTTCTCCCTAGTTCTCGATCTTGAACTCGACGCGCCGGTTCTGCTCGCGGCCCTTCGCCGTCGTGTTGGGGGCGATGGGCTGCTCGGCGCCGAACCCCTTCGCGTCGAGCCGGGAGCCCTCGATCCCCTTGTTGATGAGGTATTCCCGGACCGCCTGGGCGCGCTGCTGCGAGAGCTGCTTGTTGAACGCGGCGTCGCCGCTCGAGTCCGTGTAGCCCTCGATCGCGGTGCGCTTCACGTCGTGGCTCTTGAGCGCCGTCGCGACCTCGTCGAGCAGGCTGAACGAGGCCGGCTTGATCGTGGCCTTCGACGTGTCGAAGTAGATCCGGTCCTTGAGCTCGAGCTTCTCCCCCTTCACCGCCACCCGCGGGGTCTCGGGCTGCTTCACCGCGTACTCGCCGCTCACGGCCTTGCTGGCGGGCGCGTCCGGGGCGACCGCGATCGCCTTCACGGTCGTGTCCTTGTCCACCTTGATCGGCCCCGAGTAGACGGGCGAAGACTCCGTCGGAGCGCTCCCGTCCGTCGTGTAGTGGATCACGGCGCCGTGCGTCGGCGAGGACAGCGCCACGCGCTGCGTCGCCGTGTACGAGCCCGGCTCCGGGCTGAAGGTGGGGGCGCCCGCGGGCTTCGGCGCGGGGGCCGTCGCGACGGCGGGGGCGGGAGCGGGCTTGGCCACGGGGGCGGGCGGCGCGACGGCGACGGCCGGATTGCACGACGAGTCCGGGGTGCACGGCTGGACGCACGGCAGGCAGATCGCCGTCCGCGACGGCATCGCGATGGCCTTCACGCGGTCCGGGTTCGGGGCGGTGGTGGCACACGCTGAGACGATCAGGACTGACGCGACGAGCAATGCTCTCATGGAGGTCCTCCCCGGGGTTGGGGTGCGAGGTGTAGGGCTACCGGTGTGCGGCGACGCTATCGAACTTCCGTTGGTGGGGCAACGAGCCGCAGTCGTTCCGAGCCGGGGAGTTCAGCCGGGTCGCTGCGCGCTCGGGCTTCGCACCCCAAGCGGGGCCACGGACGAGCCGTCCGTTGTGCAGCGGGACGGCGCCACGTTGCGCGCTCCGTGCGTGACCGCTAGCGTCCTCGCATGACGGTCCCCGCCATCGATCTCAACGCCGACGTCGGCGAGGGGTTCGGGGCGTGGCCGCCCGCGGCGGACGAGCAGCTCATCCCGCTCGTCTCGTCCGCGAACGTCGCGTGCGGCTTCCACGCGTCGGACCCGGGGCTCATGCGCCGGACCGTGCGGCTCGCGAAGGCGCACGGCGTCGCCGTCGGCGCCCACCCGTCGTTCCCGGACCGCGTGGGCTTCGGCCGGCGGATGCTCGCGGCCTCGCCTCGGGAGATCGAGGACGACGTGGTGTACCAGGTCGGCGCGCTCCTCGGCTGCTGCCGGGCCGAGGGCGTCCCGCTCGTCCACGTGAAGCCGCACGGGGCGCTGTACGCCGCGGCCTCCCGCGATCCCGCGGTCGCGCGCGCGATCGTCGCGGGCGTGCGCGGCGTCGATCCGTCGCTGTGGCTCGTGTGCCTCGCCGGCTCGGTGCTCGCGCGCGAGGGGCGGGCCGGCGGCGTGCGCTGCGTCGAGGAGGCGTTCGCGGACCGCGGCTACGCGCCGGACGGGACGCTCCTGCCGCGCGGGACGCCCGGCGCGCTCGTGACCGATCCGGCGGCCGTCGCGGAGCGCGTCTCGCGGCTCGCGCGCGAGGGGATCGTCCGCGCCGCCGACGGCACGCAGCTCCACGTCGTCCTGGGGACGATCTGCGTGCACGGCGACACCCCCGGCGCGGTGGACGTCGCGCGCGCGATCCGCGCGCGGCTCGATCGCGACGGCGTCGCCGTCCGCCCGTTCGCCGCGGCCGGCGCCGCGCCGGGATAGGCGCGGCGTGGCGTACCGGCTCCTCGCCCTCGCCGACCGCGCGCTCGTCGTGGAGCTGGGCGACGAGATCTCCCGCCCGATGCTCGCCCGCGTCTCCGCGCTCGACGCCGCCCTCCGGGCGGAGCTCGACCGCGGCGGCCTCGAGGGCGTCGTCGAGGCGGTCCCGTCGTACCGCTCGATCGCGATCGTGTACGACCCGCTCCGCACGACGCGTGCCGCGCTCGAGCGGCGGATCGCGCCGCTGCTGGACGCGCCGCTCGACGCCGCGCCGGCCCCGCCGGGCCGCACCTGGACGCTGCCCGTGCTGTACGGCGGAGCCGCCGGACCCGACCTCGCGGAGGTCGCGGCGGCCCGCGGGCTCTCCGCGCCCGAGGCGGTCGCCCTCCACGCGGGGGCGACCTACGACGTCTACGTGCTCGGCTTCCTCCCCGGGTTCGCGTACCTGGGCGACGTCGCGCCGGCGCTGCGCCTCCCGCGCCGGAGCACGCCGCGCACCCGGGTCGCCCCGGGGTCCGTCGCGATCGCCGGCGCGCAGACCGCGATCTATCCCTGCGAGAGCCCCGGCGGGTGGCACGTGATCGGCCGCTGTCCGGTCCCGCTCTTCGACCCCCGGCGGCCCCGGCCGGCGCTCCTCGCGCCGTCCGACCGGGTCCGGTTCGAGCCGGTCCCGGAGACGCGCTTCGTCGAGCTCGGCGCCGCGCTCGCGGCGGGGCGGATCGACCCGGAGGAGCTCGCGACGCCGTGACCGGGCGCGTCCACCTCGAGATCGCGTCTCCGGGGGTCCTCGCCACGGTACAGGACCTCGGCCGCTCCCGCGTGCGCCGCTTCGGCGTCCCCGCGTCGGGCGCGCTCGAGCCTGCGTGGCTCCGGATCGCGAACGCGCTCGCGGGCGAGCGGGAGGACGCGCCGGCGGTCGAGTTCTTCCTCGCCGAGCTCGCGCTCCGGGCGCTCGACGGCGACGTGCGCCTCGCGCTCGCCGGCGACCTCGCCGCGGAGGTCGAGCGCGGCGAGCGCCGCGAGGCGCTCGGCTCGTGGCGCAGCGTGACGCTCCACCGGGGAGACGTGCTGCGGGTCGGACCGCCCCGGCCGGCGAGGGTCGGCTACGTCGCGGTGCGCGGCCTCGTCGTCGAGGAGGTGCTCGGGAGCGCGTCCACCTGCCTCCGCGGCGCGTTCGGCGGGATCGCGGGCCGGCCGCTCCGGCGCGGCGACGTGCTCGAGGCGAGGGCCGGCCCGTCGGACGTGGAGCGCGCGTTGCCCGGGCCGCCGCGCCGCTCCGCGGGCCCCATCCGCGCCGTGCCGGGGCCGCAGGACGATCGCTTCGCGCCGGCCGCGCTCGACCGGCTCTTCGCGAGCCCCTACGTCGTCACGAGCGCCTCGGATCGGATGGGGACGAGGCTCGACGGTCCTCCGCTCGCGCACCGGAGCGCGGCGAGCGCGGAGATCGTCTCCGACGCGATCGTCCCCGGGGCGATCCAGGTGCCCGGCGACGGGCTCCCCATCGTGCTGCTCGCGGACTGCCAGACCATCGGCGGCTACCCGAAGATCGCGACCGTCGCGTCGGCGGACCTCCCGCGCCTCGCGGCGCTCGCGCCGGGTGCACGGGTCCGGTTCGCGCGCGCCTCGGTCGAGGAGGCGGAGGCGCTCGCGCGGGACCGGGAGCGCGAGGTGCGGAGCGTCGTCGCGGACATCCGGCCGTCCCCCGCGGACGCGT
This sequence comes from Anaeromyxobacter sp., assembly GCA_036391435.1. GTDB lineage: Bacteria > Myxococcota > Myxococcia > Myxococcales > Anaeromyxobacteraceae > Anaeromyxobacter. The sequence continues at coordinate 15,130 of DASVZX010000067.1, forward strand.
GAGCGACGCCCCCCGATTCCCGTCGCGGATCTCCGGCTCACCGGCGAGGTCCACGCGAGAGGAGGCCGGAACCCAGGGCGACCAAGCCACCGGATTCCGGCCTCGAAGACTGGAGCGGGAAACGGGATTCGAACCCGCGACCCTCAGCTTGGGAAG
>DASVZX010000068.1:0-30517 GCA_036391435.1 Anaeromyxobacter sp.
GGCACCCGGGCCCCGGCCGCCCCGGCCGCCCGGGCCGACCGCACGGTCCGGGCGGCGCGCGCCGCCGGGACGGTGCGGGCGGCAGGGGCGGCCGGGGCGGCCGGGGCCGGGGTGCCGCCGGTCTTCACCGCGTATCCCTTCGCCTCGATGTGCACGTCGCCCTGCGCGTCGATGGTGACGGTGCAGTTCTCGAACCTCTGGCTCGTCACCCCGTCGATGTTGACGCCGTTCAGCGTGATCGACGCGGCGGACGCGGGGACGGCACCGCCCGTCAGGGCGAGCGCGACGATCGACGCAAGTGGGCGCATCCGTTCGCCTTCGTAGCCCCGGCCGGGCGCTCGCGTCAAGAACGCGACCGGCCGGCGGCGCCGCGCTCTCTCCGGGAGACGCGCGAGGGTGGCCCGGCATTCCAGCGAGGTGGGTCGGCGGACGGCACGGCGCGGGGCGACCGCCCGGTTCCGCGAGACGTGTCCGGGCGCCGACCGGCGCGGCCTCACACGCCGCGGGCGTCCGCGCCCCAGATCACCTTGTGGAGCTGCAGGCTGAGGCGGGCGTCGAGGCCCGCCTCGAGCATCCAGCGGGCCAGGTCCTTCGGGTCCACCCGGCCCCACACCGGCGAGAAGAGCACGGTGACCCTGGCCTCGAGCCGGTGGCGGCGCACGACGTCCAGCGCCCAGCGAAAGTCCTCCGCCGACGTCACGACGAACTTCACCTCGTCGTGGGGGGCGAGCCGGTCGAGCCAGGAGAGATCCGTCGCGGGCTCGCCGGACCCCGGCGTCTTCACGTCGACGATCTTGATCGCCTCGGGAGGGAGCGCGTCGAGCGGCCGCTGGCCGTGGGTCTCGATCGACACCTCGTACCCCCGCGCCACGAGCTCGCGCGCGAGGTCGGGCAGCTCGCGCTGGAGCAGCGGCTCGCCGCCCGTGAGGCACACGAGCCGCGCCGGGTGCCTCGCGAGGGCCGCCACGATCTCGTCCCGGGTCATGTCGCGGCCGCCCTGGAACGCGTACGCGGTGTCGCAGTAGACGCAGCGCAGGTCGCAGCCCGTGAACCGGACGAAGTGGCAGGGCCTCCCGGCCCTGGACCCCTCGCCCTGGAGGCTCACGAAGATCTCGGTGACCCGCACCGGATGAGTATTAGGGGAACTTCCTCGCGTCCGCCATCGCCGCCACCGGCGTCCCGCGCAGCCGCCGCAGCTCGGCCTTCACGCGGCGCGGATAGACGCCGAACCGGCCCGGGATCTCGCCCTCGCGGAGGTAGCCGAGGATGCGGTTCGGCCCGGCGTTGTACGCCATCAGGGCGACGTCGTCGCGCCCGAACGCGTCGAGGAGCCGCCGCAGGTACCGGACGCCCGCCTGCACGTTGGCGACCGGGTCGTTCGCGTCCTCCGGCTCGAGCCCGGCGCGCTCCAGCTCGCGCCGCAGGGTCGGCGCGCGGAGCTGCATGAGCCCCATGGCGCCGCGCTCGGAGAGCGCCTCCGGATCGAACGACGACTCGACCTCGATCACCGCGAGCACGAGGAGCGGATCGATGCGGGCCGCGACCGACTCCCTCACGATGGTGCGCGCGAGCAGCCGGCGCTCGAACGCGTCGATCCCGGGGATGCGGACGAGGAGCTCGCGGTCCACCCGGTCGACGAGGCCCGCCGGCCCCGGCTCGCACGCGGCCGCCGCGCAGGCGAGCGGGACGTGCTCCGAGGTGGCGATCGCCCGCGGGCCGTCCCCGAGGCGCGACGGCAGGACGAGCGCGCCCGCGAAGACGCCGACCGCGATCGTGGCCCCCGCCAGGCCTCTGAGCCCGGGCTTCCTCAGGCGCCCTTCCCCTGCTCCTTCGACTCCTTCGACAGCGCGTCGACGCGCTCCGTGACGGCGTCGAGCCGCTTCTGGAGCGCGGCGATGTCTTCCCTGGTGGGGATCCGGAACCGGCTCGCGGCGGTGCGGACGGCGTCGTCGATCGCCTTCTCGAGATCGCGCCGCTGCGCCGTGAGCCGCTCGCCGAACTCGCGGGCCTGCCGCTTCACGTCGTCGGCCGAGAACCCGGCGGCGTCGGCGAGCTTCGTGAGGACCTTCTCGGCCTCGGCCTCCGCGGCGTTCACGCCGGCGAGGGCCTGGGACCAGGCATCCTTGAAGAGTTCGCGCACGTCCGCCATGGCTACGCCTCCGTCTTCCCGGGCTTCCTCGCGCGCTTCGCCTTCTGGCCCCTGTCGATGCGGCGCGCGAGCCGGTCGAGCTCCTTCGAGAGCTCCTCCACCTGCTCGCGGGTCGCGACGCCGAGGAAGGACACGGCCCGGTTCTGCAGGTCGATCATCCGCTCCAGCGCCTCCGCCCTGAACGACTCCGCCCGGCCTCGCCACCCCGCCGCCCGCTCGGCGCCCGTCTCGCGGAGCTTCTCGAGCCGCTGCCTCATCTCGGGGAGAGACCAGTCCTGCTGCGAGAGGCGGTGCATCATCTGCTCGAGGTCCTTCCGGCTCGCACGTCCCCTGTCCATGAGGTCGTGGAGCACACGCTGTGCCTCCCCCTCGAGCTGCCCGAGCCGCGCCTGCGCCGTGGCCAGCGGCTCGCGAAGGAACTCGGGGACTTTCACGCTCCGGCCGTTCTCCATCCTGTGGATCTCCGCCATGGCTGCCTCCGGGGAGCGGGTGGTCGGCTGCTCCCTTCGACCCACCTTAACGCGATGCGTTATCGCCGTTCAAGCGCCCGCGCGTCGCGTCTCCCCGGGTGTGCCTAGGTGCGTCCCCGTATGTATCCTGAAAGCCCCCTCATCGGGTACCTGCCACACCCGGAGTACCCCCTGCGGGTGCGGGCGCCGTCCCCGTCCTATGGTCCGCGCCGACGGCGTCGGCGATCGACCGGTACCCATCCCTGGCGAGGAGAGCCGCGACCCCCTCGTTCAGGTTCCTCACGAAGGAGGGGCCGCCGTAGACGAGCCCCGTGTAGACCTGCACGAGCGTCGCCCCGGCGCGGATCTTCGCGTAGGCGCCCGCGGCGTCCATGACGCCGCCGACGCCGACGATCGGCACCCGGCCCGCCGCGCGCGCGAAGCACCGCGCCACGACCGACGTCGCGAGCGCCTCCAGCGGCGCGCCCGAGAGCCCGCCCTGCTCGGCCGCGCGCGGGTGTCGCTCGACGCCCGCGCGCGACAGCGTCGTGTTCGTCGCGATGATGCCCGCGATCCCCGCCGCGACGGCGACGTCCACCGCCTCGTCGAGCGCCTCGGGCGCGAGGTCCGGCGCGAGCTTCACGAGGAGCGGCCTTCCCGGCGCGCGCTCCCGCAGCCGCGCGACGCAGGCGCGGAGCAGGCGATCGAGCCGATCCTTCTCCTGGAGCGCGCGGAGGCCCGGCGTGTTCGGCGAGGAGATGTTCACGACGAGGTAGTCGGCGTACGGGTGCAGCCGGTCGATGCAGGCGAGGTAGTCGGAGGCGGCGTCCTCGTTCGGCGTCCCCTTGTTCTTCCCGACGTTCACGCCGACGGGGCCGAGCCGCGCCTCGCGCGGCAGCGCCTCGAGGCGCCGCGCGCAGGCCTCCGCCCCCTCGTTGTTGAACCCCATGCGGTTGATGAGGGCGCGGTGCTCGGGGAGCCGGAACAGGCGCGGCCGATCGTTCCCCGGCTGCGGGCGTGGCGTGATGGTGCCGATCTCGACGTGCGAGAAGCCGAGCGCGAAGAGGCCGGCGACCGAGACCTGCCCCTTGTCGAACCCGGCGGCGAGCCCGACGGGCCCGTCGAAGGACAGGCCGAGCGCGCTCACCCGCAGCGACGGCAGCGCGGCCGGGCGCCGCCGCCGCGCGCCGGCCGGCGTCACCCGGTGCAGGGCGGCGTGGGCGAGGCCGTGGGCGCGCTCGGGATCGAGCCGGAACAGCAGCGATCGGAGGGCGGGCCAGAGCATGGGGGGCGAGTGATTACCTCACCCCACCCCCGCCCATCCACCCTTTCGTGCGACGCGCGCGCCGCGCCGCGTCACGCGCGTGCCGCCCCCGGCGTGCGCTGCTCCGGGCGGGCCGGCACGAACGGGCCGTCGCGCCGGCCGCGGCCGGGGGATCTTCGGTCGCGGCGGTGCGCCCCTAGCCGAGCGTCTTCACCATCACGATCGCGTCCTCGTGCTCCTCGGCGTAGTAGTTCGGCCGCACGCCGACCTGGCGGTACCCGATGGCCCGGTAGAGCGCGATCGCGCCGGCGTTCGACCGGCGCACCTCGAGCGTCGCGAGCCGCGCCCCGCGCGCGAGGCCCTCCTCCTCCGCGGCCTCCATGAGGGCGCGGCCGACGCCGCGGCGCCGGGCCTCGAGCGCGGTCGCGACGTTCAGCACGTGCACCTCGTCGTGCACGATCCAGAACACGACGTACCCGAGCACGCGCTCGTCGCCGGCCGGATCGGCCTCGCAGGCGAGCAGGACGCGCGACCAGGAGTGGCCGAGCTCGCGCTCCACGAGCTCGCGCGACCACGGGTGCAGGAACCCGTCCTTCTCGATGGCGACGATCCGGTCGACGTCGGCGGTCCGGGCGCGCCGCAGCGTCCACCCGGGCTCGGGGGGCTCGACGGGGCGCCTCACGGGCCGCCCTCCCCCGCGTCCCGGGGCGCCGACACGATCCGGATGTCGGCCCGGGCCCGCAGCTCGGCGATGAGCTCCTTCACCTGCGCGCGGGTGCGCTCGTCCGCGATCTGGGCGCGGGCCGCCTCGCGCGCCGGCGCGGACGCGCCCGCCGCCCCGCGCTCGCGCAGCCAGCGCTCCACCTCGTCGTCCGGCACGCGCGCGGCGCGCCCGACGCGGCTCGCGACGTAGCGCTGGACCCGGACCATGCGCCCGAGCGTCACGAGGAGCTCGTCCTCGGTGAGCTCCGATTCCCGGAGGAAGCGCGCGTACTCCTGCGGGCCGGGGAGCTGCGCCCGGAACCGGCGCAGCTCGCCGAGGACGTCCTCCCGCGGCACCTCGTCCACGCGCAGCCGCGCGGCGTCGTCGGCGAGGAGCATCTGGTCGAGGAGCCAGTCGAGCGCCGCCCGGAGCGCCTCGGCGTCGAGCGGACCGGTGGCCGCCGCCGACGCGCCGCGCGACACGAGCGCGATCCGCGCCTCCTCCGTCAGCTTCGTGAGCGTCACGACCCGCGGCGGCGCGGAGGCGGGGTTGCGGACCACGGCGACGATCTCCTCGACCACGCGCGAGCCCGGCGCAGGCGACGCGCGCGACGCGGCCGGCCTGGCCGGCGCCGGGGAGGCGGCGAGCGCGAGCGCGAGGAGCAGGGCCGGCATGGCCGAATTGTAGCCCCCCCGCCCCCGCGGGGCCTCTCCGTCGTTGACGACCCCCGCGGAACGGTTACGTTCACCGGTGTGGCCGAGCGCGACCTGTACGAGATCCTGGGAGTCCCCCGGACGGCGAGCGTCGAGGAGATCAAGAAGACGTACCGCCGGCTCGCGAAGAAGTACCACCCGGACGTGAACCCCGGGAACAAGGTCGCCGAGGAGAAGTTCAAGGAGGTCACCGCCGCCTTCGAGGTCCTCTCCGACGACAAGCGCCGCAAGCTCTACGACGAGTTCGGCGCGGACGCGCTCCGGACGGGGTTCGACGAGAAGCGCGCCGGCGAGTACCGCCGCTGGAAGCAGCAGGGGGCGCCCCCGGGCGGGATGCCCTTCGACTTCGGCGACTTCGCGACCGTGAACGTCGGCGACATGGGGTCGTTCGACTTCGGCTCCATCTTCGGCGAGATCTTCGGCGGCGGCGCGCGCGGCCGCGCGCGCGCCGGCCGTCGCCAGCCGTTCCCCACCCCCGGCGCCGACGCGCTCGGCACGGTCGAGGTGTCGCTCCGGGACGCGGTGCTCGGCGCGGAGCGCGACGTCCGCATCGACGGGCGGACGCTCCGGGTGAAGATCCCGCCCGGCGTCGGCGACGGCGCGCGGATCCGGCTCTCGGGCCAGGGCGGTCCCGGCGCGAACGGCGGCCCGGCCGGCGACCTGTTCCTCGAGGTGAAGGTCGCGGACCACCCCCACGTCCGGCGCGAGGGCAAGGACCTCTTCCTCGACCTCCCGGTGACCGTGCCGGAGGCGGTGAGAGGGGCGGAGGTGCGGCTGCCCACGTTCGAGGGGCCGGTGTCGCTCCGCGTGCCGAAGGGCGCGCAGAGCGGCATGCGGCTGCGGCTCCGCGGCAAGGGCCTCCCCGACCTGAAGGGCGGGCCGCGCGGCGATCTCTACGCGATCGTGCAGGTGGTCCTCCCCAGGGCGAGCGCCGCCGTCGAGAAGGCGGTCGAGCCGCTCGCCGCGCTCTACGAAGGCGACCCGAGGGCCGGGATCTCGTTGTAGAAGGGGCGGCATGGGACTGTTCGGACTGTTCGGGTCGAAGGAGGAGCGCGAGCAGGGCGCGCTCAAGAAGCTCGCGAAGAGGGTCACCGAGCGCTACGGCCCGCCCGAGAACCGCCAGAAGGCGATGCAGCAGCTCTCGGACATGGGCACGCCCGCCGCCCTCCGGACGCTCTGCCTGCGCTTCACGGCGCGCGCGGAGCCGGGCATCACCGACGACGAGGAGAAGGAGACCGTCCGGCAGATGCTGGTGGACGAGGGGGCCGAGGCGATCGGGCCGCTCGAGGCCTTCGTGCGCGAGGAGGAGGAGGGGATCGCCTGGGCGCTCCGTGTGCTCGCGGAGATCGCGCCCGCCGAGAAGGTGCTCGCGGTGGTCGTCGGCGAGCTGTCGCGGCTCGGCAAGATCTACACGCGCGACCCCGAGAAGAAGCTCGTGCTCCTCACGTGGCTCCGGGAGCACCACGCGGGCACGTCCGGGCCCGACGTCGAGGCGGCGTTGCTGCCGCTCCTCGAGGACTTCTCCGACGACGTGCGCATCAGCGCCACCCGCGCGATCGTCGCCGTCGCGCCCGGGGAGAAGGCGCGGGACGCCCTCATCCAGCTCCTGCTCCGCGATCGCGACAACGCGCGCGTGCGCGGCGAGGTGCTGGACGCGCTCGCGACGCTCGGCGCGGACGTGAAGGGGCACCGACCCACGGTCGAGTCGCTGCTCGTCGAGCCGTTCTTCCTCGATCGCGAAGGGCACGTGAAGAAGCGGTAGGCCGCCGGAGCTCGGGCCGGGCACGTCTTCGCGAGGCGAAGACGTGGCGGCCGCTCCTCGCGGCCTGCGCCCCGGACCATTCTGGCCGTGCTCCGCCCCCGGAGCGGTTAGACTCGCGCCGTGACCGACGCCGCCGGCCCGCCGCCGAACGGGAACCACGCCACCCCGCCGGCCGCGCCGGGCGCGCCTCGCGCGCTCCTCTCCCCCTGGTTCGAGCCGGTGCGCGTGTCGCGGGACGCGCCGAGGGAGCTCGTCGCCCTCGCCGCGCGGGGGAGCCTCGTCTTCGTGATGCGGTCGGCGGGGCTCCTCAACTTCCTCTACCTGCGCTGGTTCCTCCGGCGCTGCGGCCTCCCGCCCCTCCGCGCCGCGCAGGGGTTCCACGGCTTCTTCGGGTGGATCGCGCGCGTCCGGCGGTCGCGCCGCGCGTTCGAGGACGCCGTCGCCGGGGGGGACGCCGCGGTCGTCTTCCTCGGCCGCCCCTCGGAGAAGGACCCGTTCGCCGCGCTCGTTCGACGGCAGCGCGACCTGTTCCAGCCGGTGTTCCTCGTCCCGGTGCTGCTCGTGTGGAGCCGCCGCGCCCAGAAGCTGAAGCCGTCGCTGTGGGACGTCCTCTACGGCTCGCCCGAGGCGCCGAGCGCGTTCGCGAACGCGATCGCGTTCCTCCGCTCGTACCGGCGCGCGACCTTCGACGTCGGGCTTGCGCTGGACCTCAAGGCCACCCTCGCCGAGCGCCCCGCCGCTCCCGACGACGTGCTCGGCCGGAAGGTCCGGGGCGTCCTCCACCAGCACCTCGCCCGCGTGTTCCGCACGGCGGTGGGGCCGCCGCTCAAGGCGCCGGCCCGGGTCGAGGAGAAGGTGCTGCGCGACCGGACGCTGCGCGCCACGGTCGAGGCGGTGGCGCGCGGCGGGGGCCGCCCGACCGGCGCCGTCGTCGCGGAGGCGAAGAGGGACCTCCGCGAGATCGCGAGCCGCTACGACCCGCGCTTCGTCCAGATCGCCCGCCCGATCCTCTCCTGGGTGTTCGGCCGGCTCTACACGAGCGTCGAGGTGGACGAGGACGGGCTCGCGCGCGTGAAGCGGGCCGCCTCGTCCTCGCCGATCGTGCTCTGCCCGAGCCACAAGAGCCACGTGGACTACCTCGTCCTCTCGTGGGCGCTCTACGACCGCGGCATGACCCCGCCGCACATCGCCGCCGGGATCAACCTCGCCTTCTGGCCGTTCGGCGCGATCGCCCGGCACGGCGGCGCGTTCTTCATCCGCCGCAAGGTGAAGGGCGACCGCGTCTACACCGCGGTGCTGCGCGCCTACGTGAAGCACCTGCTCCGCGATCGCTTTCCCCAGGAGTTCTTCGTCGAGGGCGGCCGCAGCCGCACCGGGAAGCTGCTCTTCCCGAAGACCGGGCTCGTCTCGATGGAGGTGGACGCCTGGATCGACGGCGCGGCCGACGACGTCGTCTTCGTCCCGATCGCGGTGGACTACGAGAAGCTCATCGAGGCGTCGTCCTACGTGAAGGAGCTCGCCGGCGGCGAGAAGAAGAAGGAGAGCCTGCGCGGGCTGCTCGGGGTCGCGAAGGTCCTCTGGCGCCGCTACGAGCGGCTCTACGTGCAGTTCGAGGAGCCCGTCTCGCTCCGCGCGGTGGCGGAGGGGCGGCTCGGGGCGGCGGCGGGGACCCTCGGGCTCGACGAGGCGTGGGGCGGCGAGGCCGAGCGCGCCGGCGCGCGCGCCGCCGGTGCGCCCACCGAGGCGAAGCGACGCCTCGTCCAGGCGCTCGCGAACCGGATCGCGTACGGCATCAGCCGCGCGGTGACGATCACGCCGGTCGGGCTCGTCGCCGCCGCCCTGCTCTCCCACGTGCGGCGCGGGCTCGCCGCGGAGGACGTCGCGCGACGGGTCGAGCTCCTCCGCTACGTGGCGGCCGAGGGCGGCGCGCGCTTCGCGCGCGACCTCGCCGGCGCGCCGTCCGATCCGCGCGAGGCCGGGCCCATCGCGCACGCCGTCCGCCGGCTCCAGGCGGACGGGCTCCTGCGCGTCGAGCTCGCCGCGGGCGAGACGATCTACCTGGTCGTGGACGAGAAGCGGCCGCTCCTCGACTACCACCGCAACGCGGTGATCCACCGCTTCGTCGCGCCCGCGCTGCTCGCCGCGGCGGCGCGTCCCGGCGGGACGGTGGAGGAGGTGCGGGCGCGGACGCTGTGGCTCTCGCGCCTGTTCAAGCTCGAGTTCATGTACCGGACCGGCGTGCCCTTCGACGAGGTCTTCGACCAGAACCTCGCGTTCCACGTCCGCGTCGGCGCGCTCGCCCGCGAGGGCGATCGCCTCGCGGCGGGCGAGGAGGCCTGGATGCTCGCCTTCTTCGCCGAGTTCGTGCGCGCGTACCTCGAGGCGTACCGGCTCACGGCCGAGACGGCGCTCGCCCTCCTGACCGCTCGGCCCGGTGCGACCGATCGTCGCGCCGCCGTCGTGAAGGAGGCGCTCGAGCGCGGACGCGCCGCGTTCCTCTCCGGCGGCATCGCCCTCCGCGAGTCGCTCTCGAAGGCGCACGTCGAGAACGCGCTCGAGTGGCTCGTGACCGAGGGAGTCGTCGCCGAATCCGCTGGTAAGCTCGCCGCGGCGGAGGATGGCGAGCGCTTGCGACACATCGTGGATGCGATCAGTCCGCTACTCGCGCTCCCGTCCTGACGCGCTGCGTTCATGAACGTTCGTGGACGGAATCACTCCGGTTCCAGGCGCATTTCCCGCGCGCACGCCCTTCCACCAGCACCCACTCCCGCGTTAATCTGCGCGTCCATTCCGCGCCCGTGCGCGCTCGTGAAGCACCCCGCGTCGTACCAGCTCGCTACGCAGGACGATACCCAGGAGGCTGAACGCAATGTCCAACCGGATTCTCCACAAGGGACTCAAGTCCAAGGTGATGTCCGCCGATGACGCCGCCGCCCTCATCCCGAACGGCGCCACCATCGGCATGTCGGGCTTCACCGGCGCTGGGTACCCGAAGGCCGTGCCCATGGCGCTCGCCCGCCGCGCGCTCAACGACAAGCTCTCGGGCAAGCCGCTTCGGTTCAACGTCCTCACCGGCGCGTCCACCGGTCCCGAGCAGGACACGATGATGTCGTTCGTCGACGCCCAGCGGTTCCGCTTCCCGTACCAGGGCGACGCGACGACGCGCGAGAAGATCAACTCGGGCCTCATGGAGTATCAGGACATGCACCTGAGCCACGCCGGCTCGCTGGTGCGCCACGGGCACTACGGCAAGGTCAACTTCGCCCTCATCGAGGTCACGAAGATCAACGAGGACGGCACGGCCGTCCCGTCGTCGTCCTGCGGCAACAACAACGCCTACCTCGAGCTCGCCGAGAAGATCATCCTCGAGGTGAACGAGTGGCAGGACGAGCGGCTCGAGGGCATGCACGACATCATCTCGATGTCGTCGGTCCACGGCGACCGCATCCCGATCCCGCTCATGGCGGCGGACGACCGCAAGGGCTCGAAGTACTGGAAGTTCGACGTCAACAAGGTCGCCGCGATCGTCGTGACGAACAACCCGGACCGCAACGCGCCCTTCAAGGCGCCGGAGGAGGTCCACAAGCGGATCGCCGGCCACATCATCGACTTCCTCCAGGGCGAGGTGAAGGCGGGCCGCCTCTCGAAGCACCTCACGCCGCTGCAGTCGGGCGTCGGCAACATCGCGAACGCGGTGCTCGTCGGCCTCAACGAGGGCCCGTTCGAGCAGATGCTGTCCTACACCGAGGTGATCCAGGACGGCATGCTCGACATGCTCGACTCCGGGAAGCTGAAGGCCGCCTCGGCGACGGCGTTCTCGGTCTCCCCCGAGGGCCAGGTCCGGTTCAACAAGAACATCGACCGGTACCGCAAGCAGATCATCCTGCGGCCGCAGGAGATCTCGAACAACCCGGAGATGATCCGCCGCCTCGGCTGCATCGCGATGAACGGGTTCGTCGAGGCCGACATCTACGGCCACATCAACTCGACGCACATCGCCGGCAAGGGCATCGAGAACGGCATCGGCGGGTCGGGTGACTTCGCCCGCAACTCGGCCTACACGATCTTCATGTCCCCGGCGACCGCCAAGGACGGGAAGATCTCGGCCATCGTGCCGTTCGCGACGCACATCGACCACACCGAGCACGACGTGCACGGGATCGTGACCGAGTACGGCTTCGCCGACCTCCGGATGCGGAGCCCGAAGGAGAAGGCGAAGGAGATCATCGACAAGTGCGCCGCGCCGGAGTACCGCCCCGTCCTCTGGGACTACTTCAAGCGCGCCATGAAGAAGCCGAGCGCCGGCCTCCAGTCGCCGCACATCTTCGAGGAGGCGTTCGCGTTCCACACCCGGTACCTCCAGACCGGGTCGATGATGCCGAAGAAGTAGCCCCGGCATCGCGCAGCGCTCGACGGCGGCCGCGGCGACGCGGTCGCCGTTTTCTTTTTGGGCGCGCCGCGCCTAATCTCCGCGCATGCCCGACCTCGACCTCGCGAAGGCCATGGACGTCGCCCGCCGGGCGGCCGAGGCGGCGTCCGCGGCGAGCCTCGCCCACTTCCGGCGCGGCGTGCACGTCGAGCGGAAGCCGGACCGCACCCCGGTGACGCAGGCGGATCGGGACGCCGAGGCGGCGATCCTCGCCGTCGTCCGCGAGGCGTTCCCGGACCACGGCTTCCTCGGCGAGGAGACCGGCGCGCACGCGGGCAGCGCCGAGACGCGCTGGATCGTGGACCCGCTCGACGGCACGAAGGGCTTCACGCGCGGGCGCGGGTTCTGGGGCGCGCTCGTCGCGCTCGAGCACCAGGGCCGGATCGTGGCGGGCGCGATGGCCCTCCCCGCGCTCGGCGAGACCTACTGGGCGGCGCGCGGCCACGGGGCGTGGCTCCGCTCGGCCGACGCCGCGCCGGCGCGGCTGCGCGTCTCGGCGATCTCGGACTGGGCCGACGCGACGCTGTCGTTCGGGGAGCCGCACGTCCTCTTCCGGCCGCCGATGCTCGAGCGGATCGCGGCCCTCGCGATCTCCGCGCAGGCCGCCCGCTGCTACGGCGACCTCGCCGGCTGCGCGCTCGTCCTGCGCGGCCAGGCGGAGGCCTGGGTGGAGGCCGGCGTGCAGATCTGGGACCTCGGCCCCCTCCCCGTGCTCGTCGAGGAGGCGGGCGGGAGGTTCACCGACCTCGAGGGCCGGCCCACGCACGCGTCCGGCAGCTGCGTCGCGTCGAACGGTCTCGTGCACGAGCACGTGCTGCGGGCGCTCGGCGGGCGGTGAGGCGGACTCACGGCGCCGCCGGCGCCGGCCCGGTCCAGACCCTCCCGCGCAGGATCCAGGTGAGCGCGTCCGGCGCGCGGCCGGTGACGCGCAGCCAGCCGCCGTGGACGCAGCACAGGTGGTGGAACGCGCAGAGCCCGACGAGGTTCTCCGGATCGTCCCCCCCGCCGTGCGAGCGGAACTCCACGTGGTGCGCGTGGGTCGCGCGCCGGCTGCACCCCGGGACCCGGCAGTGGCCGTCGCGCTCGCGCACCTCGCGCGAGCGGGTCCTCCGCGGATTCAGGAGCTTCCTCCAGGTCTCGAGGAAGTGCCACGCGAGGATGGCGAGGCACTTCCCCGACGGGACGGGGCGGTCGCAGCGCGCCCGCACCGCCTCGATGGCCGCCGCGAGCAGGACCGCGATCCGTCGCGGCATCGGGGCCGAGAGCTTCCGCCGTCCACGCAGCTGCCGCTCGCGCTCCCCGTCGAGCGCGCGCGAGAGGGCGACGCAGGTGAGCGCCTTCGCCCGCACCGTCCACGGGCCGATCTCCCGCTCCGGGAGCCGGGAGAGGAGCCGGAGCTTCTCGAACCCCACCTTCTGGCGCCGCGCCTCCCGGAGCGCAGGAGAGGCCGAGAGCCGTCGCTCGAGCGCGGCCCGCTGCTCGACCGCCCGCGCCGGCAGCCCGACCCGCTCGTCCAGGTAGTGCCGGAACGAGGTGAACCCCGCGATCCGCCAGAGCCCGCTCTGCTTCACGACGTCCGCGCAGTAGCCGAGGAGGTCGTCCCAGCCCGCCCGCAGCCTGCCGAGCTCCCGGAGCAGCGCGTCCACCTCGTCCGCGGTCATGGCGTCGTCGAAGGTCACGTCGGGCGAGGGCTGCCCCGAGACGCCGGGGAGCACCGACCAGCGGTCGGTCTCGGCTTCGAGCGCGGCCCGGCGCTGCCGGTCCCCCCGGCCGGCGGCCCGGAACGGCGGCCACAGGACGCGCCGCTCGTCCTCGTCGGCGTCGGCGTCCGCGCCGGCCTCGGCGAGGAACTCCTGCGCGAGCGCCTCGAGGCGCTCCATCCGGCTCGCGCCCGGCACGGCCTCGCCGGCGAGCGCGAGCGCCTCGTCCACGAGGACCCGGTCGTCCGGCTCGAGCGCGACGTCCAGCCTCGACCACGGCTCGTCGTCGTCCGGGGCGACGCCTCCGGCGCGGCGGACCGCCTCCTCCAGCTCGCGGACGGTGAGCCGGGCGGCGCGCTCCACCCACTCCGCCTCGCCCTCCCCGGTCGCGACCGGGAGGACCGCCTGCCCCGCGCGCAACCGCACCCGGCCCGAGCGCAGGGCCGCGCGCAGGAGCGGCCGGCTGCGCAGCCCGCGCCCGAGCCGGACGAGGGCGAGCGCGGCGCTGCGGCGGAGGTCGAGGACCTCGACGGCGTAGTCGTCGACGTGGCACGCGAGCGCGGCGAGCCGGTCGCCCTGGCAGAGCGCGGCGAGCCCCTCGGCGATCGCGACGTCGAGCGCGCCCCGGATCCGCGCGGACCACGCGAGGAGTCGCTCGCAGTCCTCGATCTCCGGCGCGCCCGCCCGGAACCACGCGCGCAGCTCGGCCGCGGTGAACGGCGGCAGGTCCACCGCCGGCGGCGCGAGGGCGGCGAGGGCGGGGGCGGTGGCGGTGGCGCCGGGGTCGCCGGTGGCGGGTTCTCCCTGCATCGCCGCGAACGATCGCACGGGGGTCCGACACTCTCGGTCAATCGGTGATCAATCGGTCGATACGATCTGGAACCCGGGGATTCCGATCGGAGGACCCCGCGAAGTGCCCGGCGGGCGCGGGTTTCCGGCGCTTTCCAGATCACGGGTGAACCGTTCCCGATCACGGGTGGCCGGCGGGTCCTCGGATCGCCGACCGGGCAGCCTGGCGCCCTCCCCCTGCCGCTCCCCGGGGGGAGAGGGAGTGGCGCGCTCGACTTCCTCCGTGAATCACGCCATATATCGTCCCGCCCCGCCCCCGCGGAGCGAGCCCCCGGCCGCCGGCCGGCGCGGCGCGCGCCCGGGGGCGTGCCGCGCCAGGGAAGAGACCGACATGAGCCCCATCCACGAGATCCGCCGGCGGCGGACCTTCGCGATCATCTCGCACCCCGACGCGGGGAAGACGACGCTCACCGAGAAGCTCCTCCTCTACGGCGGCGTCATCCAGCTCGCCGGCGCGGTGAAGGCGAAGCGCGGGCGCGCGAGCGCGGTCTCCGACTGGATGGAGATGGAGCGCGAGCGCGGCATCTCGATCACGACGAGCGTGCTGCAGTTCCCCTACCGCGGGCTCCAGCTGAACCTCCTCGACACGCCCGGCCACGCCGACTTCAGCGAGGACACCTACCGCACGCTCCACGCCGTGGACGGCGCGGTCATGCTGCTCGACAGCGCGAAGGGCGTCGAGTCGCAGACGCGCAAGCTCTTCCGAGTCTGCCGGCAGCGGGCGATCCCGATCTTCACCTTCGTGAACAAGATGGACCGGCCGGGGCGCGATCCGTTCGACCTCATCGGCGAGGTCGAGAGCGTGCTCGGCATCGGCGTCTTCCCGGTCACCTGGCCGGTGTTCCGCGGCGGGACCTTCCGCGGCGTGTGGCACCGGCTCGCGAAGCGCGTCTACCTGTTCGACGCGGACCACGCCGGGTCGTCGGCGGGCGTCGGCGCGGAGCGGCCGCCCGTCGAGGTGACCGGCCTCGACGACCCCGCCCTGCGCGAGGCGCTCGACCAGGACGGCTTCGACCGGCTCCGCCACGACGCCGAGCTCCTCGAGGCGGCCGGGGACGGCTTCGACGGGGAGCGCTTCGAGGCGGGCGAGCTCTCGCCGATGTTCTTCGGGAGCGCCATCAACAACTTCGGCCTCGAGGCCTTCCTCGAGACGTTCTGCGAGCTCATGCCGTCGCCGCGGGCGCGGGAGTCGGACCAGGGGCCGATCTCGCCCACGCGCGACGAGTTCAGCGGGTTCGTCTTCAAGATCCAGGCGAACATGGACAAGGCCCACCGCGACCGCGTGGCCTTCGTGCGGATCTGCTCGGGGAAGATGACCCGCGGGATGAAG
The DNA here is from genome assembly GCA_036391435.1 of Anaeromyxobacter sp. Taxonomy (GTDB): domain Bacteria; phylum Myxococcota; class Myxococcia; order Myxococcales; family Anaeromyxobacteraceae; genus Anaeromyxobacter. The sequence goes on from DASVZX010000068.1 coordinate 15,349, forward strand.
GTGCACCACGTCCGCACCGGCAAGGACGTCCGGCTCGCGAGCCCCACCCAGTTCCTCGCGCGGGAGCGGACCGTCGTCGAGGACGGCTTCGCCGGCGACGTCGTCGGCATCCACGACCCGGGCACGTTCGAGATCGGCGACACGCTGACCGGCGGCTCGCGCTTCGTGTTCGAGGGGATCCCGAGCTTCGCCCCCGAGCACTTCGCGCGGCTCGCGCTCGTGGACCCGCTGCGGCGCAAGCAGTTCTCGCGCGGCATCGAGCAGCTCGCCCAGGAGGGGACGGTGCAGCTCTACCGCCCGCCCGCCGGGCGCGTCGGCGACCTCGTCCTCGGCGCGCTCGGGCAGCTCCAGTTCGAGGTCGTGAAGTACCGGCTCGAGGCAGAGTACGGCGTCGAGGTGCGGCTCGAGTCCGCCCCCTGGCAGCTCGCCCGCTGGGTCTCGCGGGCGGACGGCACGCCCGTGGACCCGGACGACATCTCGAGCGCGGTGGAGGGGCTCGTCGTCCTCGACGTGCGCGCGCGGATGGTCGTCCTGTTCGACCGGGAGTGGGCGCTCCGCACGGCGGAGAAGTTCCACCCCGAGCTGCGGTTCGCCGAGACGGCGACCGGCGTCGTGGTCCGCGCGGCCTGACGGGCCCGCGGATCCCGTGGCGCTCAGCCCCGGAGCTCCACGTAGGAGACGAGGGCTCCCGCCGCGAAGAGCGCGGCCGCGAGGACGAGCGCGAGCCAGCCCGCGACGGACGCCGCCGGTCCGCGCACGTCGAGGCCGAGCCGGGGCGCGAACGTCCCCTTCCGGATCGCCGAGAGGCCGAGGCCGGCCGCGTAGGCCCCGCTCACGTAGAACCAGAGCGTCACGAGGGCCGCGACGAGGGCGGACAGGTCCACGCGCGCGGGGTCCACGCGGGCGAGCGTACCGTGAGGGAGGACGGGCGGCCACGAAGCGGATCCGAGCGCGCCGGTCAGCGCGCCGCGACCTCCCTCCTCACGATCGGCCTCGTCCCGCTCCTCCGCGCCACCTCCTCGAACCCGAGCGCCCGGAACGTCGACGCCGCGCCGTGATACACCGCCGCATCCGCGACCTCCCGGACCGGATCGACCGGGTACGCCTCGACGATCCTCGCCCCGCGCGACCGCGCGTACCGGACCGCCGCCTCGACGAGCGCCCGCGTCAGCCCCTTTCCACGATGGGACCGCGCGACGAAGAAGCACGTGATCGACCAGACCGGCCGGTCGTCCACCGGCGCGAGCGTCCGCGACCGCGCGAGGCGCGGAAAGGCGGACCGCGGCTCGATCGCGATCCAGCCGACCGGCTCGTCGCCGTCGTACGCGAGGAGCCCCGCGACGTGCCCCGCCTTCACGTACCGCTCCTGCCGGCGCCGGTTCACGTCGCCCTGCCCCGCCCTGAACTCCGGCGTCGAGAGCCGCCACCACGTGCACCAGCACCCGGCGCAGGCGCCGCGCGGACCGAACAGCGTGACGAGATCCGGCCAGCGGGCGGGGGTGAGCGGACGGATCGCGACCTTCGGGGCGGCGGCGCGTCTTCGAGGGCTCATGCGCCCGATGCTAGCGCGCCGCGGCGCGCGCGGCCCTACCCGGCCGTCTGCCGGAACAGGTCGACCACGGCGCCCGCCCGCCCCGCCACCCGCGCCCGCCCCCGCGCCCACTCGCGCAGCGCCTTGATCTGCTCCTCGTACGTCTTGAAGAGCGGCACCACGTCCTGGGCCACGCGGCGGAGATCGCCCGTCTCGAGCTCGCGCCCGAGCGCGTACGCGCGGTGCAGCGCGCCGACGACCACCTGCTCGAGCTCCGCGCCCGAGTAGTCTCCGGAGATCCCGGCGATCGCCGGCACGTCCACCGTCGAGGGCTCGCGCCCGCGGCGGCGGAGGTGCAGCTCGAGGATCTCCTTGCGCGCGTCGAGGTCCGGGAGGTCCACGAAGAAGAGCTCGTCGAACCGTCCGCGCCGGAGCAGCTCGGGCGGCAGCCGCGACACGTCGTTCGCGGTCGCGACCACGAAGACCGGCCCCCGGCGCTCCTGCAGCCACGTCGAGAACGCGCCGAGGAGCCGCGCCGCGCGCGCGTCGGCGCCATCCGCCGGGCTCGAGCCGGCGAAGCCCTTCTCGATCTCGTCCACCCAGAGCGCCACCGGCGCGAGCGCCTCCGCGGCCTCGAGCGCGCGGTGCAGGCTCTCCTCCGCCGCCGACGCGCCGAGCACGCGCGGCAGGTCGAGCCGCAGGATGGGGACGCCGAGCCGGGCCGCGGCGGCCTTCGCCGCGAGCGACTTCCCGCACCCCTGCACGCCGACGAGCAGGACGCCGCGCGGCGGCGGGAGCCCGTACCGCGACGCGTCCGGGTCGAACGCGAGCGCGCGCTCCTCCATCCAGGCCTTGAAGCCGGGCAGGCCGCCGAGGTCCTCCGGCCGCTCCGCCGACTCGACGAGCTCGAGGCCGAGGTCGCGCGAGAGGAGCCGCTTCTTCTCCTCCGCGATGGTCGCCGCCCCCGCCTGGCCGAGCGCGGGGTCGTGCCGGAGCGCGCGGGTGAACGCGCGCCGGGCCTGCGCCTCGGAGAGGCCGCGCGCCGCGACGAGCGCGCGGTGCCGCACCTCCGGCGCGACGGGCGCCGGCTTCTTCGGGTGGGCGAGCCCGGCCTGGACCGCGTCGAGCAGCGCCGCGAGCTCCGCGTCGTCCGGGAGCGGCAGCCGCACCACCGCCACCTCGCCCGTGAGCCCCTCCGGCACCTCGAGCCGCGGCGCCACGACGGCGAGGCAGCGCCCCTCGCCGCCGAGCCGGGGGAGGAGGTCCCGCACCTGGCGCGCGACGAGCGGCTCCCGGAGCGCGAGGTGGAAGTCGAGGGCGATCGCGATGGCCGGCCCGGGCATCCGGACGAAGGCGTCGAGGAACGCGGCCGGGGCCTTCGCGGCGGGCGCGACGTCGGCGAGGCCGCGGTGCGCCGACCAGACGGCGGCCCGCGCGTCGAAGGACGCGGCGGCGGCCTCGCAGAACGCGACCGCCCGGTCCTCCTCCGAGGTCACGAGGTAGACGATCGGCGTCCCGGCCGACCAGAGCTCCGCGATCTCCTGGGCGACGGGGATCACGGCGCGGCCTCCGCGTCGGCGGTGGCGCGCATCGCCTCCTCGAACGAGGTCGAGCCGGCGGCGACCTTCCGGATGGCGTGCTCGCGCAGCGAGCGCAAGCCGTCCTGCCGCGCGGTGCGCACGAGCACCTCCGGCGTCGCGCCCTCGGCGATGAGGTGACGCATCCGCGCGTTGATGCCGAGCACCTCGAAGATGCCCGCCCGGCCGTAGTACCCGGTGTAGCGGCACTTCGCGCAGCCCTCGCCCCGGCGCGCGACGAGGCGGCCGGCGTAGTCCTCGGGGTGGGGCACGCCGAGCGCGTGGACCTCGTCGGCCGTGAGCGGGACGTCCGCCGCGCAGGACGGGCAGACCTGGCGGACGAGCCGCTGGGCGACGACGCCGGTCAGCGTCGCGGCGGTGAGGAAGCTCGGCACCCCGAGATCGCGGAGCCGGGCGATGGCGCCGATGGTGTCGTTCGTGTGGAGCGTCGTGAGCACCATGTGGCCGGTGAGCGCCGCCTGGACCGCCTGCGCCGCGGTGTCGCCGTCCCGCACCTCGCCGACCATCACGACGTCCGGGTCCTGCCGGAGCACGTGCCGGAGCGCCTCGGCGAAGCCGGTGCCGGTCTTCGGGTTCGCGGCGATCTGGTTGAAGTCCTCGTGGACCATCTCGATCGGGTCCTCGATGGTCACGACGTTCACCTCGGGCGAGGCGAGCGCCTGGAGCGCCGAGTAGAGCGTCGTCGTCTTGCCGCTGCCGGTCGGGCCGGTCACGAGCACGAGCCCGTGCGGCCGCATGAGCCAGCGCTCGAACGCGTCGCGCTCGTCGGGGAGGAAGCCGAGCTCGGAGAGGTCGCGGACGAGGATCGTCGGGTCGAGGACCCGGATCACGATCTTGTCGCCGAACGTCGTGGGGATGGTCGAGACGCGCAGCTCCATCTCGGTGTCGCCGCGGGCGGTGCGGATGCGCCCGTCCTGCGGGCGCTTCAGCGAGATGTCGAGCCGGCTCATGATCTTGAACCGGTTCGCGATCGCGCCGTGGACCGACTTCGGGATGCGGTGGATCGGGTGGAGGACGCCGTCGATCCGCATGCGGATGATCGACTCCTCGCGCCGCGGCTCGATGTGGATGTCGCTCGCCCGCTGCTCGAACGCGTAGTGCAGGAGGTACTCGACCGCGGCGATCACCGGCTCCGACGACGCCTCGAGCGCGTCGATGCCGGAGAGGTTCACGAACTGCTCGAGGTTCGTGACGTCGGCCGCCTGGGCGCTCGCGTCCTGGAGCTGGACGTCGGCCTCCCGGATCTGCTGGCGGAAGCCGTAGACCTCGGCGATGGCGCGGTGGATGTCGGCGGGCGCGGAGAGCACCGGCTCGACGTCGGAGCCGACGAGGCCGCGCAGGTTCTCGAGCAGCTCGCGGTCGAACGGGTTCGCGGTCGCGACGACGAGCGTCCCGTTCCTGCGCTCGACGGGGAGGACCGCGTGCTTGCGCGCGAAGGGGCGCGAGAGGGTCCGCGTGATGAGCTGCGCGTCGAGCTTCAGCGGGTCGATCTTGCGGTACGCGACGCCGAGGGCCTGCGCGACCGCCTGCGTCGCCTTGTCCTCGTCCACCAGCTCCGCCTCGCGGCGGGCGTCGGGGAACTGGAAGGACGCGAGGACCTCCACCGGGGAGATCTCCGCGCGGCGCAGGGCGCGGCCGCCCGAGCGGGACGCCTGGTCGCGCAGGAGCCGCGCGCGCTGCACGTTCTCGCGCGCGAACGCGGTCCGGCGCTGGTCGTCGGTGATGACCCCCGCCTTCGCGAGGAGGTCCGCCACGAGCTCCAGCGTGTAGTCGGTGGCGCGGTAGGTCCGTGGCACGCCGCGGGAGTGTACCGCGGCCCGGCGTTCCCCTGGAAATTCCGGGATGTAGGTATCGCTCGCCCGACCGGGCGAGAGTCAGATCGATCAGCCGACGGGCCCGCACGGCGGCGGCGGCGAGAACGAGCCGCCCCCGCCTCCACCGCTCACGCGCGCCGCCGCGGGGCGCGACATCTGCCGCGAGACGTCCTGGCTGCCGCAGGCCGGGCACTTCACCTCCGCCTCGTCCGACTTCCGGAGGATGAGGTCCTCGAACTTCTTGCCGCACGGCGTGCAGGCGAACTCGTAGATGGGCATCGCGCTTTGGAGCCCGGGAGCGGGCAAACGGTTCCGGGTTTCGGCAGCTGCGGACGAGGATAACGGCTCCGGGTGACGAATTCCTCATCAGCCGTTAACAAAACGTCCCCTGCGTCCCGAGGGTGACGCAGCGCCCTGAAATCGCACCCTGTTTCGGTCGTCCGATCCCTTTTGCCCGTGGCGATCCTCGACAGTCGGCGCCGGAGGCGCGTTTCGCCGCAGGGCGAAGCGGGCCCGGCACCGCTCCGAACGCCCGTGCTTGCTCGCCTTTTCTGGAGGCGCCCGGTCGCCCGCGGTGGCGCGCCGCTTGCCATTCCTCCCGCGCGACCAGCGAGAAACGCGGCGCGTTTCCCGTCGGCCCAACCCGCAGAAGGAGGTTCGACGTGAGTGACACTCTCGGTCGCAGGAGCCTGCTCTCCCGTGCCGGTCTCGCGCTCGGCGGCGCCGTCGCGCTCGGCTCGATGCACGCGTGCTCGGACAGCAAGGACACGACCACCCCGACGCCGGAGCCGCAGCCGCAGGTGAACCAGTTCCCGTACCAGCAGTTCGTCCCCGCGAGCTACCAGCTCGACACCGCGGCGGTGAAGGAGGCGGCGTACCACGGGTACTACGCGGGCGGCTGCTGCCACGGAGCCTACAGCGCGCTCGTGAAGCACCTCGCCGACACGGTGGGCGCGCCGTTCGACCAGCTGCCGCTCGACTTCGGCATGTTCGGCGGCGGCGGGATCGCGTCCTACGGGAGCATCTGCGGCGCGGCGCTCGCCGGCGTCCTCGTCGTGAACTCCATCGTCCCGAACCTCGGGACCGCGACGCTCCCCGACGCCCAGAAGAACGCCCGCAACCGGATGATGACCGAGCTCTTGCGCTGGTACGAGCAGTTCGCGTTCCCGGCGTACGCGCCGGCGGCGGTGGACGCCGCGGAGACCGGCCTCACGCTCGCCTTCGACGGCAAGGCGGGGACGGCCGCGCAGCGGATCGTCCCCCGCTCGCACCTGTGCCACGCCTCGGTGACGGGCTGGTGCGCCGCCAACGGGAACGTCCCGGCCGGCGGCGCGGACAAGAAGGCCCGCTGCGCGCGGCTCACCGCCGACGTCGCCGGCAAGGTCGCGGACCTGCTCAACGCGTACCTGCCGAACCGGGAGTTCACGGCGGCCACCGCGAGCCTGAACGCGGACTGCACGGGCTGCCACACGGCGGCCGCGGTGGCGCCCGCCGCGCCCGTCGCGTCGGGGATGGAGTGCAAGACCTGCCACCCGGCGGCGTCGCACCCGTTCCCGAGCACGATCCCGCACGATCCGGCGTCGAGCTGCGACGGCTGCCACTAGGAGGCCGCCCCTCTCCCTGGCCCTCTCCCCCCGGCGCTGCCAGGGGGAGAGGGGAGATCGTCCGATCAGCGCCTGCGGCGATCCGCGCGAGCTCCCGTGTCCCGGCGGCGCGCGGCGGGCGCCGGGGGGGCCAGGGGCGCCGTCGCCTCCACGAGCCGCTCGCGCTCGCGGTCGTAGAGCTTGATCGCGTCGCGCAGCACGTCGAGCGCGGCCGAGCGCCCCTGCGGCGCGCCCACGAGCACCTTCTTGTGCTCGAGCGCCTTGTAGTCCTCGAAGAACCGCTGCAGCTCGCGCAGGCGGTGCGCCGGGATCTCGGAGACGTCGCCGTAGTCGGCGTAGTTCGGGTCGTCGGCGTGGACGGCGATGAGCTTGTCGTCCTCGCCCTTGTCGTCCCGCATCTTCATGACGCCGATGACCTTGCCCCGCATGATCGCGAGCGGCTGGATGGTCTCGGAGCACAGCACGAGGACGTCCAGGGGATCGCCGTCGTCGCAGTAGGTGCGCGGCACGAACCCGTAGTTCGCCGGGTAGTGGACGGCGGAGAACAGGATCCGGTCCACGACGAGGAGCCCCGTGCGCTTGTCCAGCTCGTACTTCACCTTCGAGCCGGTGGGGATCTCGATGACCGCAGGGATCGGATCCTCGACGTAGCGCGGGAGCGCCACGTCGTGCCAGGGGTGCAGGGCCACGGTCCCTCCTCGAGCCCCCGCCGGGCCCGGGCTAGATGCCGGAGCCGTGCGCGTAGCGCTGGTCGCGGACCTCGGCCTGCGTCACGCGGGTGCCCGGCGGCACGCTGCTCGTGAGCCAGACGTTGCCGCCCACCGACGAGCCCTTCCCGATGGTGATCCGGCCGAGGATCGTCGCCCCCGCGTACACCACCACGTCGTCCTCGACGATGGGATGTCGGGGGATGCCCTTGATGGGGTTCCCGTTCTCGTCGAGGGGGAAGCTCTTCGCGCCGAGCGTCACGCCCTGGTAGAGCGTCACGTTCTTCCCGATGATCGCGGTCTCGCCGACGACGACGCCCGTGCCGTGGTCGATGAAGAACTTCTCGCCGATGGCGGCGCCCGGGTGGATGTCGATGCCGGTGATGGTGTGCGCGTGCTCGGTGATGATCCGGGGGATGAGCGGCACGCCGAGGACGTGCAGCTCGTGCGCGATGCGCTGGTTCGTCACCGCGAAGACGCCCGGGTACGCGAAGATCGCCTCGTCGCGGCTCTTCAGGGCCGGATCCCCCTCGTAGGCCGCCTCGACGTCGGAGCGCACGAGCTTGCGGATCGCGGGGACCTTGGCGAGGAAGGCCTTGGTGGCCCTCTGCGCGAGGTCGGCGCAGTGGTCGCAGGTCTCGTAGTCGTGCCGCTCGGTGAAGGCGATGCCGCGCCGGATCTGCTCCTCGAGGTGGCGCATCGCGCGGGCGAGCGTCGCCCCGACGAAGTAGTGGAGGCTCTCGTCGTTGAGGTCGCTCGTCCCGAAGTAGCCCGGGAAGAGGACCGAGCGGACCTCCTCGACGACGCCGATGACCGCGTCCCGGGAGGGCAGCACGATGCGCCCGCCGGGGAACTGCGACAGCCCGCTCGCCCCCGCGCACAGCGCGTCGACCACCGGCGCGAGCGCGACGAGGTCGATGGCCGGGGTCTTCGCCGCCGCGCTCACTTGGCCTCCTCGAACAGCCACGTCGAGAGGTACCGCTCGCCGGAGTCGGGCAGCACCACCACGATGAGCTTCCCCTCGCTCTCCTTCCTGCGCGCCACCTCCCGCGCCGCCCACACCGCGCCGCCGCCGGAGATGCCGCAGAGGATCCCCTCCTCCTTGCAGACCCGGCGCGCCATCTCGCCCGCGTCCTCGTTCTTCACCGTCACGATCTCGTCGAGCACCTTCGGGTCGAGCACCTTCGGGACGAAGCCCGCGCCCCAGCCCTGGATCTTGTGCGGGCCGGGCTTGCCGCCCGAGAGCACCGCCGAGTCGGCCGGCTCCGCGGCGACGATGCGCAGCGAGGGCCGGCGCGGCTTCAGCACCTGCGCCACGCCGGTGATGGTCCCGCCGGTGCCGGTGCCCGCGACGAAGACGTCGATCTTCCCGTCCGTGTCCGCCCAGACCTCCTCGGCGGTGGTCTTCCGGTGGATCTCCGGGTTCGCCGGGTTCTCGAACTGCTGGAGGACGAGGTAGCGCTTGTCCTGCGCGGCCATGTCCTCGGCGCGCTTGATGGCGCCCTTCATCCCCTCCGCGCCGGGCGTGAGGATGAGCTGCGCGCCGAGCGCGGCGAGGAGCTTGCGGCGCTCCATGCTCATCGTGTCCGGCATGAGCAGGGCGAGCCTGTAGCCCTTCGCGGCGGCGGCGAACGCGAGGCCGATGCCGGTGTTCCCGGAGGTGGGCTCGAGCAGGACCGTGTCCTTCCCGATCTTCCCCTCGCGCTCGGCGGCCTCGATCATCGAGACGCCGATCCGGTCCTTCACGCTGCCCGCCGGGTTGCGGCTCTCGAGCTTCGCGGCGACGGTCGCGCGCGCGCCGTCCATCACGCGGTTGAGCCGCACGAGCGGGGTGTTGCCGATGGTCTTCGTGATGTCGTCGGCGATGCGCATGGGAGCTCCCCGGGGCGAAACGTTCGGTTACCCAATATGGACTGGACGAGTCCCTTTCTAATGCCAACGCCGGGGCGGCGGCAAGCGGAGCCGTGAAACCCCTGCCCCTCAGCCCGGATCCACCTCGTCCACGAGCGCCGCGTCGATCTCCGCCTCGCTCACCGCCTCCCCGGCGGGCACCGCGTCCGGCGCCGCCTCGGCCGGCGCTTCCGTCTCCGCCGCGGGCTCCGGCCGGTGGAAGAACTCGAACACCGCGGCCGCCTGCTTCGGCCCGAACCCCTCGACGCGGGCGAGCTCCTCGAGGGAGGCGTCCTTCACGCGCTTCAGCGAGCCGAAGTGGCGCAGGAGCGCGCGCTTGCGCCCCTCTCCGACCCCGGCGATCTCCTCGAGGACGCTCTGGAAGTTCCGCTCGCGCCGGAGCTTGCGGTGGAACGTGATCGCGAAGCGGTGCGCCTCGTCCCGCAGGCGCGCGAGCAGGAAGAGCTCCGCCGAGTTCTGCCGCAGGACGATCGGATCCTTCCGCCCGGGCAGGAACACGCGCTCCGGGCTGCGCGCCTGCTCGGGGACGAACCCGCGGTCGTGCGCCTCGGCCGCGTCCGCGAGCGCGCCCGCCCGCCCGCGCGCGGCGCGCCGCGCGACGACGCGGGTCGTCCCGAGCGCGACGGCGTCCACGAGGCGGCTCTTCGCGAGGCCGACCATCTCCACGAACGGCGCCCCCGGGATGCCGGTCACCGGCGACGTGCCGACGCCGAGGTCCTTGGCGGCGGCGAGCGCCGCGTTGAGCTGCCCCTTCCCGCCGTCGATCACGAGGAGATCCGGGAACTGGCCCTCCCCGATCGCACGCCTGAGGCGCCGCGTGATCACCTCGTGGAGCATCGCGAAGTCGTCCTGGCCCGCGACCCCCTTCACCTTGTACCGGCGGTAGTTGTCCTTGTCGGGCTCGCCGTCCTTCATCGAGACGCCGGACCCGACGGCGAGCGCGCCCTGGAACGTCGAGATGTCGTAGCACTCCATCCAGCGCGGCGGCCTCGCGAGGTGGAGCACCCGGGTGAGCGCGGCGAGCGCCTTCTCGCGCAGCTCGTCCTTCTCGTGCCAGGTCTTGAACCCCTGCTGCGCGTTCATCGTCGCGACGTCGAGCAGGTCCGCCTTCGCCCCGCGCTGGGGCGTGAGGAGGCGCACCCGGCGGCCGCGCCGCTCCGAGAGGACGTCGGCGAGGGCCTCCGCCTGGACCGGCTCCACCGGCACGAGGATCTCGTCCGGCGCGGGGTTCTGCTCGTAGTAGAGCGACACGAACGACGAGACGATCTCGTCGTCCGGGAACTCCTGCTCGCGGAAGGGGTGGCTGCGCGAGTCCTGGAGCTTCCCGCCGCGCATGGAGAGGACCTGCACGACGAGGTCCGGCCCCTCGCGGTAGAGCCCGACGACGTCGCGGTCCGCGCGGTCCGCCATGAGGACGCGCTGCTTCTCGAGGCTGCGCTCCACCGCGCCGAGCTGGTCGCGGAGCCGCGCCGCGTCCTCGAAGCGGAGCTCGCGCGCCGCGTCCTCCATGCGGGCGCGGAGCCGGTCCACGAGCTCGCTCTCGCGCCCCTCGAGGAACTCCACCGCGTCCTCGACCGACTGCCGGTACTCCGCCTCGGGGATCTCGTAGACGCACGGCGCCGGGCAGCGGTGGATCTGGTACAGGATGCACGGCCGCTTCCGGTGGTCGAAGACGTGGTCCGTGCAGGTCCGGAGCTGGAAGTACCGGTTCACGATCCGGAGCGTCTCGCGGATGGACGACGCCGAGGAGTACGGCCCGAAGTAGCGCGCGGTCGGGAGCCGCTTCTCGCGCGCGCGGCGCACCTCGAGGCGCGGGTACGGGTGGCGCTCGTCGAGCCGCAGGACGATGAAGTCCTTGTCGTCGCGCAGCCGGACGTTGAAGCGCGGCCGGTGCTTCTTGATGAGCTCGTTCTCGAGGAGCACCGCCTCCTTCTCGGAGCGCGTGACGATGACCTCGACGTTCCCGAGCAGGTCCTCGAGGAGGGGGATGAAGATCCGGTCGTCCCCGCCCCCGGCGTCGAAGTACTGCCGGACGCGCGAGCGCAGGCTCGCCGCCTTGCCGACGTACACGACCTCCCCGCCGCGGTCCTTCATGAGGTAGCAGCCGGGCTCCGCGGGGAGCTCGTCGAGGGTCTTGCGGAGGGCGGGGTCCATCCGGGAGGGAGCTTAACGCGGCCGGCGCCCGTGCTGCGGCCGGCGGCGCCCGCTCACCGCCGGCGCCGCCGCTGCTGCGGCCGGCGGCTCCCCCGCAAGGTGCCCATCGCCGCCGCGCTCGCGATGGCGCCCGAGCCGAGCACGCCCTTCGTCCCGATCCCCTTGAGCCCCGCCGCCTTCGCCGGCAGCCCGAGCTGGAAGTCCTTGAGGGCGAGGATCCGGTCGCGCAGCTGCGCGGCCTTCTCGAACTCGAGCGCCTCGGCGGCGTGCCTCATCTCGTCCTCGAGCGCCGCGACGATCTCCGGGAGCTGCTCCGGCTTGTACTCGGCGCCGTCCTCGGCGGCCATCGGCACCGTGAGGTAGTCCGCCTCGACGACCGCCATCCCGAGGTCGGTAATGTTCCGCTTCACGGTCTGCGGGGTGATCCCGTGCTCGACGTTGTAGGCCTTCTGGATCTCGCGGCGCCGGTCCGTCTCGTCGAGCGCGCGGCGCATCGAGTCCGTCACCGTGTCGGCGTAGAGGATCACCTTCCCCGCGACGTTGCGGGCGGCCCGGCCGATGGTCTGGATGAGCGACACCGACGAGCGCAGGAAGCCCTCCTTGTCGGCGTCGAGCACCGCGACGAGCGACACCTCGGGGATGTCGAGCCCCTCGCGCAGCAGGTTGATGCCGATGAGCGCGTCGAACTCGCCGCGGCGGAGGTCGCGGATGAGCGCGCTCCGCTCGAGCGTGTCGATGTCCGAGTGCAGGTAGCGGCAGCGGACGCCCACGTCGGTGAAGTACTCGGTGAGGTCCTCCGCCATCCGCTTCGTGAGCGTCGTGACGAGGACCCGCTCGTTCGCCTCGGCGCGCTTGCGCACCTCGCCGAGGAGGTCGTCCACCTGCGTCCCGACCGGCCGGACCTCGACCTCCGGATCGGTGAGCCCGGTGGGCCGGATGATCTGCTCCACCACGACGCCCTGGGCCTTGCGCAGCTCGTACTCGGCGGGCGTCGCGGAGACGTAGATCGCCTGGTTCACGAGCGCCTCGAACTCCTCGAACTTGAGCGGCCGGTTGTCGAGCGCCGAGGGCAGCCGGAACCCGTACTCGACGAGGGTCTCCTTGCGCGAGCGGTCGCCGCGGTACATGGCGCCGATCTGCGGGATGGTCTGGTGGCACTCGTCGATGACGAGGAGGAAGTCGTCCGGGAAGTAGTCGAGGAGGCACGGCGGCGGATCGCCCGCCTTCCGGCCGGAGAGCCAGCGCGAGTAGTTCTCGATGCCGGAGCAGAAGCCCATCTGCTCGAGCATCTCGAGGTCGAACATGGTCCGCTGCTCGAGCCGCTGGGCCTCCACGAGCTTGTTCGCGCCCTTCAGCTCCCCGAGCCGCTCGCGCAGCTCCTCGCGGATCCCGTCGATGGCGCGCTTGCGCGTCTCGGGCGCCGAGACGTAGTGGCTGTTCGGGAAGATCGCCGCCTTGTCGAGCTCGGCGAGCGTCGCGCCGCGGAGCGGGTCGAACTCGTGGATCGACTCGACCACGTCGCCGAAGAACTCGATCCGGATGGCGCGGTCCTCCTCGTACGGCGGGAACACCTCGATGGTGTCGCCGCGCACCCGGAAGGTGCCGCGGTGGAAGTCGGTGTCGTTCCGCTCGTACTGGATGTCGATGAGCGACCGGATGAACCGGTCGCGCAGGAACTCCTGCCCGCGCTCCACCTGCTGCAGCAGCCCGAAGTACGCCTCGGCGGTGCCGAGGCCGTAGATGCAGGAGACGGAGGCGACGATGAGCACGTCGTTCCGGGTGAGGAGCGCGTGCGTCGCCGCGTGGCGCATCCGGTCGATCTCGTCGTTGATGGACGAGTCCTTCTCGATGTACGTGTCCGTGGTCGGGACGTACGCCTCCGGCTGGTAGTAGTCGTAGTAGCTGACGAAGTAGTGGACGGCGGCGGACGGGAAGAGCTCCTTGAACTCGCCGTAGAGCTGGGCCGCGAGCGTCTTGTTGTGGGCGATGACGAGCGTCGGCCGCTTCACGTCGGCGACGACGTTCGCGACCGTGAAGGTCTTGCCGGAGCCGGTGACGCCGAGGAGCACCTGGTGGCGGTCGCCGCGGCGCAGGCCCGCGACGAGCTCGCCGATGGCCCGCGGCTGGTCGCCCGTCGGCTGGAACGTGCTCTGGAGCTCGAAGCCCACGCCCGGACTCTAACGCGCGGCGGAGCGCGGTTCATGCCCCGTCGCCGCGCCGTGCGGCCCACGCCGGGCCGCGGCCGGCGTATCATCGCCGCATGACCCGCGCCTCGCTCGCCCCGACGATCGCGGTCCTCGCGCTCGCCGCGTGCTCGCCGAAGTCGCCCGACCGCACCTGTCCGTCGGGGCAGGAGCGCTGCAACGGGACCTGCGTCGATCCCGCGTCGTACGCGGCGGACGCCCTGAACTGCGGGGCTTGCGGCGTCTCCTGCGGCCCGGGGACGACGTGCGCCGCGGGGACGTGCCAGTGCGGGAGCCTGACGCTCTGCCCCGCCTCGAACCCGCGCTGCACCGACCTCACGACGGACCGCCTCAACTGCGGCGCCTGCGGGAGCGCCTGCACGCGCGCGAACGACAGCTGCTCGGGCGGGACGTGCCAGTGTCTCGCGCCCTACACGGACTGCGGCGCGGTCTGCGCGAACACCCGGACCGACCCCTCGAACTGCGGCGCCTGCGGGTACGCGTGCCCGCTCGCGAACGAGGAGTGCGTCGCCCAGGTCTGCCGATGCCCCTCGGGCGCGACGGCCTGCGCGACGGCGTGCGCGTACCTCACGACGGACGAGGCGAACTGCGGCGCCTGCGGCAGGGCCTGCCCGACCGGCGAGACCTGCACCTCGGGCGTCTGCTGCCCCTCGGGCGAGCTCGCCTGCGGCGGCGCGTGCGTGAGCGTCCGGACGGACCCCTCGAACTGCGGGGCGTGCGGCACCGCCTGCGCGAGCGGCGCGAGCTGCGCGTCCGGCATCTGCACCTGCCCCGCGGCGGAGCCCGCCGTCTGCGGCACGACGGCCGGGAGCGGCGGGACCTGCTGCGCCGGGAACGGCTGCTGCACGCCGGCCGGGGGCGGCCCGAGCACGTGCCAGATCTCGCACTCGAACGGGGTCGGGCAGTCCTTCTACGACTGCGTGCCCGCGGGGACCTACGACGTCACCCAGGCGCAGAAGGCCGCGCAGGCGTGGGATCCCGGCGGGATGCCGGTCGCCGGATACACGCTCGGCTGCGCGAGCCAGAGCTGCCTCGGCTGGCAGACCGCGCACGCGTGCGGCGTGTGGTGCTACGGCGGCGACATCCTGCAGGGCCGCGCGGAGGCCGTGCAGAGCCTCGTCTGCCCGTGCCCCACGCCGGGCTCCCCGAGCTGGAACTGATCGCCGGCCGGCCGTCCCGCCGGGCCACCGCGCGGCGCGCGCGCGATCACGGCGGGGGCGCGGCGCGGGTCGAGGAGGCGTCCACGGAGATCACGCGCCACGCGGTGTCGCAGCTCGCGCGCACGTCCATGCCCGGCTGGAGGTCGGCGATCGTCGCCTGTCGACCGTCCACGGTGACCCTCGTGGCGTCCGTGAGGTCGATGACGGCGTCGCGGTCGTCCTGCGAGCGGACCGTGAGCCGGCCCCCCCCGACCTGCGCGAGGGTGCCGACGACGGCGTTCGTGGCCGGGCGCGTCGCGCCCGCGGCGCTCGTGCTCGTGCTCGGCCGGCCCGGGGCCGAGTTCGAGACGGGAGACATCTCCGGCGTTGGCGCCTGCGACACCGTCCCGCAGGCGAGGGTGGCCACGGCCGAGGCGGCCAGCCAGGCAGAGATTCGATTCGTCATGGGATCCCCCTCGCCGCAAGGTGATCCCTCGCCGCCGGGCG
>DASVZX010000069.1:0-13702 GCA_036391435.1 Anaeromyxobacter sp.
CTCGTGCGGGACGTTCGCTCGATCCACGCACGGTCAGGCTGCAACGGGCAGGCCATGGCGGGGATGCGGTCCCGCGCCGCATCGGCCTCTTCCGCGACGGCCCCGCCCGGAACCGGACGCCCGCCTAGAATCACCCCGGGATGTCCGCTCCGGAGCTCGGCCTCGCGGTCGCGATCGTCGCCACCCTCGCGGCGCTCGCCGTTCTCCATTACGCGTTCTGGAGCTGGCGGCTCGGCGTCGCGACGAGCGAGGACGAGGTGCTCGCGTTCCGGACCGGCGACGGCTGGACCCTCTCGCTCGGCCGCCGGCGCCCTCGCGGGCCGGGGCGGCGGCCGCCCGTCCTCCTCGTCCACGGGATCGCGATGAACCGCCAGGCGTTCGACTTCGGCGTCGTGCGCTACTCGGTCGCCGCGTTCCTGTCGCGCGCGGGGTTCGACTGCTTCACGCTCGACCTGCGCGGCGCCGGCCGCTCCCGCCGGGGCCCGACGCGCCGCTGGACGCTCGACACGTACCTCGCCGAGGACCTGCCCGCCGCGCTCGACGCGATCCGCGCGGCGACCGGCGAGGCGCGCGTGCTCTACGTCGGGCACAGCCAGGGGGCGATCCTCGGCATGGCGCTCTGCGTGCTCCGGCCCGAGCGCGTCGCGGCGCTCGTCGCGCTCGGCGGCCCGGCGTACTTCCCCGGCGCGCTCCCGAGGCTCCGCCGCCTCGTGCGGCTCGGCCGGCTCG
Organism: Anaeromyxobacter sp.; assembly: GCA_036391435.1. GTDB lineage: Bacteria > Myxococcota > Myxococcia > Myxococcales > Anaeromyxobacteraceae > Anaeromyxobacter. Next base: position 730 of record DASVZX010000069.1, read on the forward strand.
GGCTCGGGAGCCACCTGCGGGTGCTCGCCCGGATGATCGCGCCCTTCTCGGGGGTCTGGCACCCCGCCGAGGTCGAGCTCGCGATCAACGCGCGCAACGTGGCGCGGCCCGTCTACCGCCGGCTCCTCGTGAACGCGCTCGAGGACCTCCAGCCGGGCGTCCTCGAGCAGTTCCAGGCCTGCATCGCCGACGACGCGTTCCGGTCGTTCGACGGGAAGGTGGACTACCGCGCCGGCTTCCCCGCGTGCCGCCAGCCCGCGCTCTTCGTCTCGGCGGAGAAGGACGGCCTCGCGCCGCCCCCCGTTGTTGAGGCGTCCTTCCGCGCCTGGGGCGGCCCGAAGCGCTACTGGAGCTGCGGCCGCGACTACGGCCACACCGACGTGCTCCTCGGGAGGAACGCGCCCGAGGTCGTCTTCCCGGTCATCCGGGACTTCCTGCTCGAGCACGCGGAGGCGGGCGGGGCCGGCCGGCCGTGACGCCCGCGCATTTCCCTATCCGTCGTGGGCGCGCCGCAGCGCGGCCCCGTACTGGCCGGCGAGGGTGAACTCGACGACCTCGACCGTGCCGGCGGGGCCGCTCGGCGTCTCCGCGGGGATCGTGGTCACGCGGTCGACGCCCGAGTGGGGAAAGAGCGACGCGTAGAACCGCGCCGCCTCCGCCGCCTTCTCCGGGAACCAGAGGTGGGGAACGATCTTCTGCTTCGCGATGGTGGCCATGGCGCTCTCCTCTTCGCCGTCAGCGCGCGTACCGGCGGCGAGGGCCTGACGGTGCTCCCCGAGCCGGGCGGCGGTCTTCACGCGGCTCGCGACCCCGCCTGGAAGAGTCCCAGCGCCGCGCCCGAGGGGTCCGCGATCACCGACACGACCCCGACCTCCGGCACGTCGATGCGGGGCACCACCACCTTTCCCCCGAGGCGGGCGGCGCGATCGCGCGTGGCCTCCGCGCCCTCGACCGCGACGTAGGTCGCCCAGTAGGACGGCGCGCCCGGGCGCGCGGGCTGCACGTCGGCGACCATCGCATCACCAGCGGTGAATACGGTGCCGTCGCCGCTCGGCGCCCTCGCCGTGCCGAACCCGACGACCTTGCCGTAGAAGGCGATCGCCTTCGCGGGATCGGGCGTCACGAGCGTCTCCCAGCAGAAGGTGCCCGCGGGCGGAGGCCCGGGGGGCGGGGGGCTCTCGCTGCCGCTCGCCCGGAACGGGAAGACGACCGCGCCCCAGGGATCCGCCAGCACCGCGAACCGGCCCACGTCCGGGATGTCCCCGGGGTCCTTCAGCACGCGCCCGCCCGCGGCGGTGCAGCGCCTCGCCGCCGCGTCGACGTCGTCCACGAGGACGTAGCTCGACCACGCCGTCGGCATCGCCGGTCCGGGCGGCTTCGGCATCATCCCCGCGACCTGCCTGCCGGCGTGCGACGCGAGCCAGTACGCATGCCCGCCGCCCACCTCCTCGCCCTTCCAGGTCCAGCCGAACAGCTCGCCGTAGAACCGGCGCGCGCGCTCCACGTCGTCCGTCATGAGCTCGCGCCACACGAACGTCCCGGGAGCCCACCTCGCATCAGCCATCGCCTCTCCTCCGCTCGCGCCGCGCGGGCGTGTCGCGCGCCCGCGGTGCTCGGCGCGTCCTTAAGCCGGTCGGCCGCCTCCGCGCCGCCAACTCATCGGCACCCGCATGGGGAACGGCGCGGCCGGGTCGAGCGCGGCCGCCGTCACGCGTCCCAGCGCTCGAGCTCCCCGCGGAGCACCTGCACCTCGACCGCGCCGCCCGGCTCGATCGTGCCGCGATCCGCCGGGACGACCACGATCCCGTCGGCCCGCAGGAGCGTCCCGAGCATTCCCGTCGCCTGGTCGCCCGCGCTCGTGGCGACGAGCGCGCCCGCGGACCGCTCGAGCCGGACCCGCACGAACTCGACGCGGCCGGGCTTCCGCCGCAGGCCGTCGCGCAGCGCGGCGGGCACGAGGGGGCGGAGCACGCGCTCGTGCCCCATCGCGCGCAGCAGGGCCGGGCGGACGAGCTGGTCGAAGGTGAGGAGCGTCGCGACCGGGTTCCCGGGGAGCGAGAAGACGGGGGTCCGGCCCGCGAGGGCGAAGGCGGTGGGACGGCCGGGCTTGATGTCGATCTTCCAGAAGAGCTGGCGGACCCCGAGCTCCTCGAGCACCTCCCGCACGAGGTCGCGGTCGCCGACGGAGACGCCCGCCGACGTGACGAGGGCGTCGGCCGCGAGCCCCTCGCGCAGGAGCCGCCGCAGCGCCTCGCGGTCGTCGCGCGCGATCCCGAGCGCCGCGGGGACGCCGCCCGCCTGGCGCACCGCCGCGGCGAGCGCCCACGCGTTCGAGTCGTGGATGAGCCCGGGCGCGAGCGGCGCGCCCGGCTCCACGAGCTCGTCGCCGGTCGAGAGGATCGCGACGCGCGCGCGCCGGACGACGGGGACCGCGAGGCGCGAGCAGGAGGCGAGCGCGGAGAGCTCCGCGGGTCCGAGCACGGTCCCCGCGGCGAGCACGACCTCGCCCGCGCGGATGTCCTCGCCGCGGCGCCGCACGTTCTGGCCGGCGCCGATCGGGCGCAGGGGCCGGACGGTCCCGCCCTGCTCCTCGGTGTGCTCCACCGGCACGACGGCGTCCGCGCCGGGCGGGATCGGCGCGCCGGTGAGGACGCGCACGGCCGTTCCCTCCGCGACGGCGCCGGCGGGGGTGGTGCCCGCCGGGACGTAGCCGGAGACGCGCAGGCCGCCCGGGCGATCGGCGTCCTGCGCGCGCAGGGCGAAGCCGTCCATCGCCGAGTTGTCCCATCTCGGGAGGTCGAACGGCGCCCGCACGTCCTCGGCGAGGACGCGCCCGACGGCCTCGAGCGCGGGGACGATCTCCGCCCCGAGCGGCGAGACGCTCTCGAGGATGATCCGGCGCGCCTCCTGGAAGCTCGGCAAGGGGTCCCTCCCGGAACGGGAGGGTCATCGTAGCGCCCCGCGCCCCGCGGCGCCCGACCTCGCTCGCCGGGAGAAGTCGCGCGCCGACGCCCCGCGCGGGGAGAGCCGCGGCCGGCCAGGCGTGGGGATCGGCTCGGGGCTTCCGCGGAGCTCTCCCCGTGGGCGGGGGGATGGGCCCGGCCCCGGACGTCGTGGTGGAATGGCGGCGTGATCGAGTCCGAGGCCGAGCTCGGCGGCCGCCGCCTGACGCGGGACGCGCCGTTCCCGTTCCGCTGCCACCCCGGCCTCGCGTGCTTCAACTCCTGCTGCAAGGACAAGCGCCTCGGGCTCCTGCCCTACGACGTCCTCCGGCTCTCGCGCGCGCTCGGGCTCGGCTCCGACGCGTTCCTCGCGCGCCACGCGACGCTCGAGCTCGAGCCCGCGTCGGGGTGGCCGGTGGTCCGCATCGCGCTCGGAGACGACGGCCGCTGCCCCTTCGTGCGCGCCGAGGGGTGCGCCGTCTACGCGGACCGGCCGACCTGCTGCCGGATCTACCCGCTCGCGCGGGCGGTGCGCCTCGGCCCGGACGGCGCGCCGGCCGAGGTCCTCCTCGTCGACGCGACCGAGGAGCGCTGCGGCGGGTTCGGCGCCTCCGCCGCCGGCACGGTGGACGCGTGGACCCGCGGCCAGGGGCTCGAGCCGTACCGGGCCCCGAACGAGCGCGCCGCGCGGCTCTTCCTCGACCCCCGCCGGCCGCGGCCGCTCGCGCTCTCCGAGGCCGACGTCCACGCCACGGTGATGGCCCTCTACAATCCGGACGTCTTCCGGCGCTTCGCGTCCCGGCCCGCGTTCGCGGCGGAGTCCGGCCTCGGCGCCGCCCGCGTCGAGGAGGGGCTTCGCTCGGACGAGGCGCTCCTCGCGCTCGGGCAGGACTGGCTCGCGGCGCGGCTCTTCGGGTGAGGGGGCCGGCGCCGGCCTGCGCGGGGCGCGCTCGCACGCGCGGACGGGGCGCACCCTCGGCCGATCGGGCGCGACACGGCGGACCTCGCGTGCGCTGCGACGCAGCGCCACGGTGCGCCGAGGGGTACTGCCCCATCCGTCCGGAGTCGAGTTGACGGCAGTCATCCTCGCGCTCGGCGGCGCCCGCTAGCTAGCGGCATGGCACTTGGCCGGCGGCTCCCTGTCTGCGCGCTCGCGGTCGTGGTGGCGGCATGCGGCGACGCGCGCAAGGTCGATCACGTCACGACCGCGAGCGAGTGCTCGCGATGCCACGGCAGCGCGGACGGGCCGGCGCCGCCCCGCTCCGCGACCGGCGCGACGGCGACGAGCGACCGAGGCGTCGGCGCGCACCAGCAGCACCTCCGGGCGGGCGCGCTGCACGGCGGGGTCGCCTGCGAGGAGTGCCACGTCGTGCCCACGTCCGTCGACGCTCACGTCGACGGACGCGCGACCGTCACGTTCGGCGCGCTCGCCTCGGCGAGCGGCGCCCGGCCGGTCTGGGACCGCGAGCGCGGCACGTGCTCCGGGACCTGGTGCCACGGCGGCGCGGGGCTCGGCGGCGGGTCGAACACGGCGCCGGTGTGGACCGCCGTCGGCGAGGGGCAGACCGCGTGCGGAACGTGCCACGGCGCGCCCCCGCCGCCGCCGCATCCGTCGAACCGCGCGTGCGCGCGATGCCACCCGGAGACCGTCTCGGCCGGCGGCGCGATCGACGTCGCCGGCGGGCATCACATCGACGCCGTCGTGGACGCGCCCGCGCTCGGGTGCAGCACCTGTCACGGGTCGGACGCGAACGCGGCGCCGCCCCTCGCCTCGACCGGCGCGGAGGACACCTCGGCGGTGGAGGTCGGCGCGCACCAGGCGCACGTCACGACCGGCGCGATCCGCGCGGCGCTCGGCTGCGAGGCGTGCCACCCCGTGCCGACGACGATGCTCCACGCGGACGGGAAGGTGGATCTCTCCTGGAGCCCGCTCGCGGGAGCGGTGACCTGGGATCGCGCCGCCCGGACCTGCTCGACCTACTGCCACGGCGCGACGCTCGGCGCCGGAGGGACGAACACGCTCCCGGTCTGGACGCAGGTCGGCACGGGCCAGACCGCCTGCGGGACGTGCCACGGCAACCCGCCCCCGCCGCCGCACCCGGCGAGCACCGCCTGCAGCCGCTGCCACCCGGACACCGTGAACGCGCAGGGAGAGATCGACCTGCTCCTCGGGCGCCACATCGACGGCGCGGTGGACGTCGGACCGCTCGGCTGCGCGAGCTGCCACGGCTCCGCGGCGAACCCGGCCCCGCCGGTCTCGACGACGGGCGAGACCTCGACCACCGCGATCGCGGTGGGCGCGCACCAGGCGCACGTCACGACGGGCGCGATCCGCGCCGCGCTCTCGTGCGACGCGTGCCACGTCGTGCCGACGACGGCGCTGCACGCGAACGGGACGGTGGATTTGAAGTGGAGCGCGCTCGCGGGAGCGGTGACGTGGGATCGCGCGGCCGGGACCTGCTCGACGTACTGCCACGGCGCGACGCTCGCCGCCGGCGGGACGAACACGCTCCCGGTCTGGACGCAGGTCGGCACGGGCCAGACCGCCTGCGGGACGTGCCACGGGAACCCGCCCCCGCCGCCGCATCCCCCCGCGACCCGGTGTGACGGCTGCCACGCCGGAACGGTCGGCGCCGACGGGCAGATCCTGATCGCCGGCGGGCGGCACATCGACGGGACCGTGCAGCTCGACGGCGTGAGCTGCACGGCCTGCCACGGCTCCGCGGCGAACCCGGCCCCGCCGGTCTCGACGACGGGCGAGACCTCGACCACCGCGATCGCGGTGGGCGCGCACCAGGCCCATGTCACGGACGGCGCGTTCCGATCCGCGCTCGCCTGCGACGCGTGCCACGCGATGCCGACGACGCTCCTCCACTCGAACGGGACGGTGGACCTGAAGTGGAGCGCGCTCGCGGGAGCGGTGACGTGGGATCGCACCGCGGCGACGTGCTCGACGTACTGCCACGGCGCGACGCTCGGCGCCGGGGGGACGAACACGCTGCCCGTCTGGACGCGCGTCGGGGAGGGGCAGACCGCCTGCGGCACCTGCCACGGCAACCCGCCCCCCGCGCCGCACCCGGCGAGCGCCCTCTGCAACACCTGCCACCCCGAGACCGTGGACCCGCAGGGCCAGATCTACGTCCTCCTCGGCAGGCACGTGAACGGCGCGGTGGACGTCGGACCGCTCGGATGCGCGAGCTGCCACGGCTCCGCGGCGAACCCCGCCCCGCCGGTCTCGACGACGGGCGAGACGTCGACCACCGCGATCGCGGTGGGCGCGCACCAGGCGCACGTCACGACGGGCGCGATCCGCGCCGCGCTCTCGTGCGACGCGTGCCACGTCGTGCCGACGACCGCGCTCCACGCGAACGGCACGGTGGACTTGAAGTGGAGCGCGCTCGCGGGAGCGGTGATCTGGAACCGCAACGCGGGGACGTGCTCGACGTACTGCCACGGCGCGACGCTCGCCGCCGGGGGGACGAACACGCTCCCGGTCTGGACGCAGGTCGGCACGGGTCAGACCGCCTGCGGCACGTGCCACGGCAACCCGCCCCCGCCGCCGCACCCGGCGGCGGCGGCCTGCTCCGGCTGTCACCCCGACACCGTCGCCGCGGACGGCACGATCCTCGTGTCCGGCGGGCGGCACGTGAACGGCGTCGTGGAGGCATCCGGCGCGTGCGGGACGTGCCACGGCGTGCCGCCCGCGAGCGGCGCCCACCGCGCCCACGCGGCCTTCGACGACCCCGCGGTCCCCGCCTACGGCGACCTGCGGATCCTCGAGGCCTACGCGCCCGGCGGCGGTCCCGCCTACCAGTTCGGCTGCGGCCACTGCCACCCGCTCGATCCCGCGCGCCACATGGACGGCGCGGTGGAGATCGAGCTGTCGCCGGCCGGCGCGACGGGCCTCCGCGCCCTGAACGCGCCGGACGCGCGCTACGCCGCCGACGGGACGTGCGCCGGCGTGTACTGCCACTCGTCGGGTCAGGCGAGCCCCGCCTTCGTGGCCTCGCCGCCCTGGGCGTCGGGCCTCCCCGCCGGCTGCGCCGACTGCCACGGCAACCCGCCCGCGTACGCGTCGGCGGGCGCCGGTGCGGCGGACGCGAACGGCCACATCGGGCTGACGGACACGGGGCGCGAGTTCGGCCACTACGCCGGGATGGCGGGCCCCGCGCACCGCCAGAAGCACGGCGGCGGCGCGTGGCCGACGCCGGAGGGCGCGGCGCCCATCACCTGCCAGACCTGCCACTTCGAGACGACGGACCCGGCGAGCACGGGGCCGTCCGGCTTCTACTGGCTCGACACCGGCGGCCGGTACGCGCTCCCGGGCGGCGACCCGGCCCGCGCGGACGATCCGGACTGGCGGGCGACGCAGTGCGCGACGTGCCACGCGCCGGGCGGGTCCGCGCCCGCCGGGGCGGGGCGCGTGCGGCCGCTCCGCCACGTGAACGGGCGGCGCGACGTCGCGTTCGACCCGCGCACCGCCCTGCCGGCGTACGCCGCGCTGCCGCCGCTGCCCGACCGGCCGACGCGGCCGTACTGGGTGACGGGCGCCCGCATCTGCGACCCGCTGCCGGCGGGGGCGGTGCTCGAGGGGACCACGCTCTCGCTCCACCTCGCGAACGCGTCGTGGGACCCGGCGACGAAGCGCTGCTCGGGCGTCGCCTGCCACCTGGGCGAGACGCCGGTGTGGGGTGGTCCGTACCGGCTGAGCGGCGCCGCGCCGGACACGAGCTGCTGCGGATGCCACGGGAGCCGCTGCGGCAGGTGAGCGAGCGAGCGCGCGCGGGCAGGAACGGGCTGGCGTAATCGGCGGCGCCGCGCGAGCATCGCGCGATGCGCCGCCGCTTCGCCCTCGCCGCCGCCCTGCCCGCGCTCGTCTCGCTCGCGGTGATGGCGCTCGTCGCGGACCGGCTCGCCCGCCGGGCGCTCGAGGACGAGCTCGCGGCCCGCCTCGTCGCGGCGGCCCGCGCGGCCGCCGCCGCGCTCCCGGCGGATCGGCTCGCGCGCCTCGCCCCCGGCGACGAGGGGACGCGAACCTGGGGGCACGTCCGGGCGCGGCTCGACGCGGTGGCGCACGCGACGGACACGCACCTCCTCGTCGTCCGCCCCGACCGGACCGCGCTGGCGGACTCGTGGGGGCGCGCCCGCATCGGGGAGCCGGTGCTCTCGCTCGAGCGCGATCGGCTCGAGATCGCCGAGGCGGCGGCGGGCCGGGCCGTCGCGAGCCAGGTGATGTTCGAGGGCTCCGACGGGCGGCTCTACAAGTCGGGGTACGCGCCGCTCCGCGACGCCTCGGGCGCGGTGGTCGCGGTCGTGGGGGCGGACGGCACGGCGGCGTCCTTCGAGACGCTGCGCCGGTTCCGGCGGCTCCTCGCGACCGTGGCGATCTCCGGCGCGGTGCTCGGCGCGGTGATCGCGGCGCTCGCCGCGATGACGGTGAGCCGACCGCTCACCCGGATCACCGAGGCGGCCCGGCGCATCGCCCGCGGCGACCTCGAGACGCCGCTCTGGAAGCGCCGCCGCGAGGACGAGATCGGCACGCTCCGCGACACCATCGAGGAGATGCGCAAGGCGCTCCACGCCCGCGACGAGGAGCGCGAGACGCTCCTCGCCGGCATCGCCCACGAGGTGCGCAACCCGCTCGGCGCCCTCGACCTCTTCGCCGGCCTCCTCTCCGAGGAGCTGGCGGGCCGGCCGCAGGAGACGCACGTCGCGCGCATCCGCTCGGAGCTCGCGAGCCTCTCGAAGGTCGTCGAGGAGTTCCTCGACTACGCCCGCGCGCGGCCGCCGGTCCGGGAGGACGTGGACCTCCGGCTGCTCCTCGCCGAGGTGGCCGACGTCTCCCAGCCGCTCGCCGGCGAGCGCAGGATCTCGCTCTCGGTGGACGGCGGCGGGACGGCGCGCGCCGACCGCGAGCAGCTGCGCCGCGCCGCGGTGAACCTCGTCCGCAACGCCGTGGAGGCCGCCCCGGTGGCGAGCGAGGTCGAGGTGGCGGCGCGCACGGCGGACGGCGAGGCGGTGATCGAGGTGCGAGACCGCGGCCCGGGGCTCGGGGCCGAGGCGCGGGCGAGCCTCTTCCGCCCGTTCTTCACGACGAAGGACGGCGGCACCGGGCTCGGCCTCGCCCTCGCGAAGAAGGTCGCGGACGCCCACGGCGGGACCCTCGTCCTCGAGGACCGGGAGGGCGGCGGCACGGTCGCGCGCCTCGCCGTCCCCGCCGCCCTCGACGCCGGCCGGCCGGAGCCCCGGAGCCTCGGGGCGCGGGCCTAGACGTCCGGCTCGCTCCCCGCCTTCACCGCGGCGCCGTCCTGCAGCCCGCGCGGCAGCACCAGGTTCAGGAGCACGCCGACGTACGTGGCGAGCGACATCTCGCCGACCTCGAGCGAGCCGAGGTGGATCTTCGCGCCGCCGATCCCGATGACGAGGATCACCGAGGCGATGATGAGGTTGCGCTTCTCGGAGAAGTCGATGCCGGCCTCCACCAGCATGCGGATGCCGGCGGAGGCGATGATCCCGAAGAGCAGGATGCAGATCCCGCCCATCACCTGGACCGGGATGGAGCGGATGAGCGCCCCGACCGGCGGCAGGAAGGACATGACGACGGCGAGGACCGCCGCGCCCCCGATGACCCACACGCTGAAGACGCGGGTGATCGCCATGACCCCGATGTTCTCGCCGTAGGTCGTGGACGGCGGGCCGCCGAGGAGCCCCGCCACCGCCGTCGCGACGCCGTCGCCGGCGAGCGAGCGGTGGAGGCCGGGGTCCTTCACGAAGTCGCGGCCCACGATCTTGTTCGTCACGATGAGGTGGCCGATGTGCTCGGTGATGACGACGAGCGACACCGGCGCGAGCAGGAGGATCGCCCCGAGGTCGAGCCTCGGGAGCACGAAGTGCGGCACCGCGAACGGCGCCGCGGACCTCACCGACGCGAGGTTCACCTGCCCGGCGAGGAGCGCGACGGCGTAGCCCCCCACGATGCCGATGAGCACCGGGATGACGCCGAGGAACCCGGTGAAGAACACCGCGGCGACGACGGCGATGGCGAGCGCGGCGAGGGCCACGAGGAAGAAGCTCCCGTGGTAGGCGCCCGTCGCGGCGACGCCGGTCGCCATGTCCACCGCGACGCGGGCGAGGCCGAGGCCGATCACCATGACGACCGACCCGATCACGACGGGCGGGAGGAGCCGGTCGATCCAGGCCGTGCCGAACCTCCCGATGGCGAGGGCGACGGCGACGTAGATGAGGCCGACGGCGACGCAGCCGCCCATCGCGAGGGCGATCCGGTCGTCCGGCGCGAGGACCCCGGGCTTCACGGCGAGGAGCGTCGAGAGCCCCGTGATGAAGGCGAACGACGAGCCGAGGTAGGCCGGGATCTTCCCCTTCGTGATGAGGATGTAGATGAGCGTCCCGACGCCGGAGGTGAACAGGGTCACCGACGTGTCGAGGCCGACGAGGAACGGGACGAGCACCGTCGCGCCGAACATGGCGAACAGGTGCTGGAGCGAGAGGGGCAAGGACTGGAGCAGCGGCAACCGCTCGTCCACGTCGATCGTGCGCGTGCGCATCTCGGCTCCGGGTCAGACGATGACGAAGTAGACGAGGAACGCCGCGGCGGCGGCCCACATGAGCGGCGCCACCTCGCGCGCGCGCCCGGAGAACCCCTTGAGGAGCACGTGGGAGATGAAGCCCGCGCCGATGCCGTTCGTGATGCTGTAGGTGAACGGCATCACCGTGATCACGAGGAAGGCCGGGATCGCCTCGGCCGCGTCGTCCCAGGGGAGGCTCCCCACGTCGCGCATCATGAAGTAGCCGACGAGGACGAGCACGGCGCCCGTCGCCTGCGGCGGCACGACGCCGGCGAGCGGCGAGATGAAGAGGCACGCCGCGAACAGGATGGCCGTCACGACGGAGGTGAGGCCGGTCCGGCCGCCCGCCGCCGCGCCCGAGGCGCTCTCGATGTACGTCGTCGCGGACGACGCGCCGGCGGCGCCGCCCGCCACCGCGGCGAGCGAGTCGATCATGAGGACCGTGCCGGGCCGGGGGTAGTTCCCCTCGGCGTCGATGTACTTCGCCTCCTGCCCGACGGCGACCACCGTCCCGACCGTGTCGAAGAAGTCGGAGAGCATGAGGGAGAACACGGTGAGCGCCGCCGCCGCGCCGCCGAGCACCTGCCAGAAGCCGAAGCTGAACTGCCCGAGCTGCGAGAAGTCCGGCATCGCCACGGGCGAGCGCGGGAGGACGACCTCCCACGGCTTGAACCCGGCGGCGTCGCCCCACCCGGCCTTCGCGACCACCGCCGCCAGGGTGGAGACGAGGATGCCGATGAGGAGCGCCCCCTTCACGCGCCGGAGCACGAGGAAGCCCGTCAAAACGAGCGTCAGCGCGAAGAGCACGACGGGGAACCCGCGCAGGTGGCCGCCCGTGCCGAGCGCGACCGGCACCGGGTCCGCGGAGTTGCGGGAGACGAAGCCCGCGTCCACGAACCCGATGATCGCGAGGAAGAGGCCGATGCCGATCCCGATCGCCTTCTTCATCGCGAGCGGCACCGCCTTCACGATCGCCTGGCGGAGGCCGGTCGCGACGAGCGCGGAGATGGCGACGCCCTCCGCCACGATGACGCCCATCGCCTGCGGCCAGGTGAGCTTCATCCCGGCGACGAGCTGGAAGGCGACGACGGAGTTGAGGCCCATGCCCGCGGCGAGGGCGAGCGGGAGGTTCGCGAGGAGCCCCATCGCGAGCGTCATCACCGCCGCGACGAGCGCGGTGGACGTGAGGATCGCGGGGAAGGCGAGCTGCCGCCCCGCGGTGTCGGTGACCTTGCCCAGGATCGCCGGGTTCACGAAGACGATGTACGCCATCGTCATGAACGTGGTGGCGCCGGCGAGGATCTCGGTGCGGACGTTCGTGCCGCGCTCGGCGAGACCGAAGAACCGGTCCAGGCGGGCGGCGAGGCCGGTGGGGGGAGAGGTCATGGGTCGGTCCTCGGGCGCCTCAGTGCAGGTTCCACTGGATCATCGCCTGCGGCGCCGAGATGAGGTTCGACGGGGCGCCGAGGTCCTTGTTGAACGAGTGGTAGTGCAGGTACCACTCGACGCCGGCGTAGAGCTTGTTCCTCGGGCCGCCGGCGAGGCCGAGCACGTCGACGAGGAGCTCGGGCTGGGCCATCACCTCGACGCCCTGCTTGCCGTCCACCTTCTTCACGCCGTCCACGTCGACGAAGCCGGTGAAGAGGACCCCGGCCTTGCCGGAGGGGATCGGGATCGTCCAGAACGGCGAGACCTGCCAGGTGTGGTTCGTGTTCACCTGGCCGAGCCCCGGGAGCTGGAGCTGCGCGTACCGGTAGTACACGTTCGTCCCGAACTGCCAGCCCTTCGGGACGACGAGCTCGGCGCCGAGGCCGGCGAGGTAGGCCTGGAAGCCGTAGCCGAGGTTGAGCTCGGTCGCGACGCCCCAGTCCTTGAGGATGCCGAGCGTGTCGCCCTTCTGGCCGAGGAGGCGGTTCAGGAAGAGGCGCGGGTGGACCTCGCCGTAGAGGTGCGACTTCGTGCCGTCCTCGCGCGACGTGCCCTCCATCATGTCGACGAAGGCGAAGGTGTCGCCGTACTTCCAGGTGCTGAAGTGGTTCAGCGTGACGGTGTTCATCGTGCCGCCGCGCATGTCGCTCCCGACGCTCGGGTCGTAGAAGTGCCAGCCCTCGAGGACCTGGAGGTTGGTCGTGGCGAAGTCCGCCCGGGCGAGGTCCGGCGCGAGCCCGGCGGCGAGGCAGAGGACGACGGCGATGCGGATCGGGGTGCGATTCATCGAGGGGTTCCCTCCGGGGTGAGGACGGCAGGGCGCTCCTGTACCGCCCGGGTCTGACGCCCGGACGGGTCCACAATCGGAGCTTCGGCGCTAGGCGGCGGCGCCGGCCGGCCGCGGCGCCCGCGCGCGGCGGCGCTCGAACGCGAGGCCGAACGCGACGGCGCCGGCGATCACGATCGCGACCCCCGCGGCGCGGAGCCAGGTCGCGTCCGCCACGTCGAGGACGCGGC
>DASVZX010000070.1:0-1943 GCA_036391435.1 Anaeromyxobacter sp.
GGCTCCGGACGGCGAGGCGCCGGAGTTCGGCGGCGGCACCGGGGTGAGCGTCGGGGACGAGAGGAGCCCGGGCGCGGGCGTGAACGTCGGCGTCGGCTCCGCCGGCGGCAGCGTCGACTCCTTGATGATCCCCTCGAAGAACAGCTTCGAGATGACCCCCGCCGCGGCGAGATCGTCGTAGTCCGCCTCCTCGATCACCTGGTCGAGGGAGCGGCGGCCGTCGAAGAGCTTGAGGAGCGCGTTGACGTCGTCCGGGATCTCGGCGAGCCGGTCTGCGAGGAGCGCGTAGTCGATCTCGAACGCCTTGTCGAGCGCGGGGAGCTGCTCGACGATCCGCCCCCACTCGTCGATGCGCCGCATGCCCTCCATGAGGAGGCCCTGCGTCGAGACGGGGATCCGCTCCTCCCGCTCGATCGGCTTGAACTCGATCGCGAACTCCCCCTCCTGCCAGTTGAGGAGCCGGTAGAAGGCGTTCTCCCCGGAGAGCTTCCCGAGCTCGCAGTCGAGGATCCGGCCGTCGCGGAAGTAGCAGACCGCCTCGTAGCCGCGCGGGCTCTTCACGTGGAGCGCGCCGGACTTCTTGCCCATCTCGAGCGTCTGGACGAGGTCCACGACGCCCATGTCGGAGAGGTTCCCGGCGAAGCTCGCCTTGAGATCCTTCTTCTCGAGCCGCTCCTTCTCCTTCTTCTCGAGGAGGATCTTCACCCGGGTGACGATCTCCTTGATGTAGATGGGCTTCGTCAGGTAGTCCTCGACGCCCAGCTCGAGCCCCTTCACCTTGAACTCCACCGACTTCTGGCCGGTGAGGAAGATGAACGGGGTGCCCTTGAACCGCTCGTCGCCCTTGAGGCGGCGGCACAGCTCGAACCCGTCCATCTCCGGCATCTTCGTGTCGGAGAGGATGAGGTCCGGCGGCGAGATCTCGCACTTCTCGAGCGCGTCCCTGCCGTTCACGGCCGTCGTGACGGAGAAGCCCGCCTTCTTGAGCGAGACCTCCATCACCCGGAGCGACTTCGGATCGCCGTCGACGAGGAGCAGGTGCTGCTTCGCCAAGCCGTTGCCTTTCCGCGGGATTCGAGCCGCGCGCCCGGTCGCTCGATCACGCCCGAGAACGGCGCGGACGTCAAGAACGGGAGGTGTGGGAGCTATCTCCGCCTGTCGGAGCGGCGCGCCATGGCGAGCCGGTGCTCGCGGACGGCGTCCACGTTCCGCGGGTTCGCCTCCGCCGCGGCGCGGAAGTGTCGCTCCGCGGCCGCGTCGTCCCCCTCCTCGCGCGCGAGCAGGCCCGCGACGAGCTGGGCGCGGTCGCAGGACGGGTCCTTCGTCGCCTCGTCGAGGAGCGCGCGCACCTTCTCCTTGTCCCTGTGCGCCGCGTCGACGAGCCAGCTCTGCGCGAGCGCGGCGACGTACTCGGGCCGGCGGTCCGCCCGGATGGCCGCCTCGAAGAACCCGCGCGCGCGGGAGAAGTCGCGCGTCCGCAGGCACGCGTCGCCCTTCATGAAGTCGACGCGCGCGGCCTCGGCGTGCGCGGCCTGCTTGCCGCGCCGATCGAGGAGGTACGCGGCGCGCCGCGTGTCGTCGGAGAGCGTCTCGTACGCCTCGTTCACGGCGGCGAAGAAGTCCCGCACCGCGTCCTCGAGGTCGGCGAGCGCCGGCGACGCGAAGCGATCCGGGTGGAACTGCCGCGCGATGCCGAGGAACGCCCTCTTCACGTCCTCGCGCCCGGCCGTGTCCGGGAGGCCGAGCCGGGCGAACAGGTTCCGCTCGCGCGCCCGCGGCGCGATCTCGAGCAGCGCCTTCCGGAGCCTGTCGTCCTCGGGGCTCCCCGCGGGGGGGCGCCCCGCGGGCGCGGGGGTGCCCGCCGGCCCGGCCCCGGCGCGCGCGGTGAACGGGCCGACGCCCATGTTCCGGATCGCCTGCTGGAGGAGCCGCTGCCGCCGCGC
>DASVZX010000071.1:0-21301 GCA_036391435.1 Anaeromyxobacter sp.
CCCCGGCCGCGGGCCCGACCGCCGCCCGCGCAGCGGTTCCCCACACCCCCGGCACCGCGGTCCACGCCTCCCCCTCCATCCGCCGCATGGCGCGGGAGCTGGGCGCCGATCTGCACCTCGTCGAGGGCTCCGGGCCGAGCGGCCGGATCCGCCGCGAGGACGTCCAGGCGTTCGTGAAGCGGGCGCTCGCCGCGCCGCCCGCGGCGCACGGCGCGGGCGTGCTGGGCGGCCTCCCGCCCTGGCCGAAGGTGGACTTCGCGAAGTACGGGCCGATCGACACCCGCCCGCTCTCGCGGATCCAGAAGTTCTCGGGCCCGGCCCTCTCGCGCAACTGGGTCGCGATCCCCCACGTCACCCAGTTCGACGAGGCGGACATCACGGACCTCGAGACGTTCCGGAAGACGCTCTCCGCGGAGGTCGCGAAGGACGGCGTCAAGGTGACGCTCCTCGCCTTCGTCGTGAAGGCCTGCGTCGCCGCGCTGAAGCGCTTCCCGGAGGTGAACGCCTCGCTGGAGGGCGACCACCTCGTGCTGAAGCGCTACTGGCACGTCGGGTTCGCCGCAGACACGCCGGGCGGCCTCGTCGTCCCGGTGCTCCGCAACGCGGACCAGAAGGGCGTGCTCGAGATCGCCCGCGAGCTCGCCGCGCTGGCGGCGAAGGCGCGCGAGGGGAAGCTCCAGCCGGAGGACCTCGCCGGGGGGACCTTCTCCATCTCGAGCCTGGGCGGCATCGGCGGGACCGCGTTCACGCCCATCGTGAACGCGCCGGAGGTCGCCATCCTCGGCGTGTCGCGCGCCGCCACGAGGCCGGTGTGGGACGGGAAGGCCTTCGCCCCGCGGCTCATGCTGCCGCTGTCCTTCTCCTACGACCACCGGGTGGTGGACGGCGCCCTCGCGGCGCGGTTCACGACCTTCCTATCGCAGGTGCTCGGGGACATGCGCAGGGCCACGCTCTAGGCGGCGAGGCGGATCCCCTCGTCCATCCGCCGCAGCGTCTCGTCCTTCCCCAGGATCTGGATCACGTCGTACATCCCGGGCGACGCCGTCCCGCCCGTGAGCGCGACCCGCACCGGCTGGGCGATCTTGCCGAGCCCGAGCCCGCGCTTCTGGGCCTCGCCCTGGAACAGCGCCTCGAGCGGCGCGGTGTCGAGCGACGGCAGCGCCGCGATCCCGGCGCGGATCGCCTCCAGGATCGGCCGCGTGTCCGCCGTCAGGAACTTCCCCTTCGCCTTCGGGTCGAGCCGGATCGGCGCGTAGAAGTAGCGGAACTGCTCGACGTACTCGCCGAAGGTGCGGGCCCGCTCGCGCGCGACCGCGCAGACGTGCCGGAGCTTCGCGTCGTCCTCCGCGGGCAGCCCGGCCGCGCGGAAGAAGGGGAGCGCGCGACGCGCGAGCTCCTCGTCCGGCAGCTGCTTCAGCCACTCGTGGTTCACCCAGGCCATCTTGTCCGGGTTGAAGACGCCGGCGGTCTGCCCGACGTCCTTCATGTCGAACGCCTTCACGAGGTCGTCGAGCGAGAAGATCTCCTGGTCGCCGTGCGACCACCCGAGCCGCACGAGGTAGTTCACGACCGCCTGCGGCAGGTAGCCCATGTCGCGGTACGCGGTCACGCTCGTCGCCCCGTGCCGCTTCGAGAGCCGGGTCTTGTCCGCGCCGAGGATCATCGGGAAGTGAGCGAACGTCGGCACCGGGTAGCCGAGCGCGCGGTACATCAGGATCTGCCGGGCGGTGTTGTTCACGTGGTCGTCGCCGCGGCCGACGAGGTTCACCTTCATCGTGACGTCGTCCACGACGGCGCCGAAGTTGTAGAGCGGCACGCGGTCGGAGCGGAGGATCACCTCGTCCTGCAGCGTGTCGTGGGGCGTGGCGATGTGCCCCTTCACGAGGTCCTCCCAGCTCGTCGCGCCCTGCTCCGGGACGCGGAAGCGGATCACGTGGGGCCTCGACCGGTCGTAGGGCTTGTCGCGGCAGGTGCCGGGGTAGCGGAACTGGCGCTTCTCGGCCTCGGCCTTCTTCCGCCCCGCGTCGAGCTCCTCCCTCGTGCAGTAGCAGGCGTAGGCCTTGCCCTCGGAGATCAGCCGCTCGGCGTGCGCCTCGTAGAGGTCGAGCCGCTCCATCTGGAAGTACGGGCCGTGCGGGCCGCCGACCTCCGGCCCCTCGTCCCAGTCGAGCCCGAGCCAGCGCAGGCCCTCGAAGATCGCCGCCTCCGCCTCCTTCGTCGAGCGGCCCCGGTCGGTGTCCTCGATCCGCAGGATGAACGTGCCGCCGCTGCGGCGCGCCCAGAGCCAGTTGAACAGGGCGGTCCGGGCGCCGCCGATGTGCAGGTAGCCGGTGGGAGAGGGCGCGAAGCGCACGCGGGGCTTGTCCATGGCGGGCGGAACCTACCATAGCTACAATCGCGCGCATGCGCCGGGTGCTCGCGTTCGCCGCGCTCATCGTGCTCGCGTCGGCCGCCCCGGGGCGCGCCGCCGCCGCGACGTTCGTGGCGACGAGCGTCGAGGAGGTCGCGCGGACCTCGGATGCGGTCGTCCGCGGCCGGGTCGCCCGGACCGCCGCGCGCGCCACGCGGGACGGGCGCATCGTCACCGAGGTCGAGATCGCGGTGCGCGACGCCTGGAAGGGGGCCCCGGCCGCGACCGTGCGCGTCGTCGTCCCGGGCGGCCGCCTCCCCGGGGTCGCCATGCGCGTGGACGCGGCGCCGAGCTTCGCGCCCGGCGAGGAGGTCGTGGTGTTCCTCTCCCGCGGCGGCGAGATCTGGTACGTGAACGGGCTCGCGCTCGGGAAGTTCCGGGTCGACGGCGCGTCGGCCCGGCCCGCGCTCGGAGGCGCCGCGGTGCTGCCGCGCCCCGTCCCGCTCGCCGCCGGAGAGCGGCAGGTCGGCCCGATGCCGGTGGCGGAGCTGGAGCGGCGGGTGAGGGCGGCGCGGTGAGGCGCGGCCCGGCCGCGCACGCGGCGGCGACGGCGGTTGCGGTGGCGGCAGCGGCGCTCGCCGGGCCGGCGCACGCGTACGTCCGGACCTCCGACCCGCAGGACGGCGTCGAGGTCGCCTGGCCCGTGCCCGTCGTCAGCTACGACCTCTCGAGCGCGCCGTCCTTCCTCTCGCCCGGGTGCGCGGCCACGGCGGCGGGCGATCCCGTCGAGGCGGCGGTGCGCGCCTCGTTCGCCGAGTGGGAGCAGGGCTGCACGGACCTGAGGCTCGTCTACGGGGGGCGCATCGCCGAGATCCGGACCGGGCTCGGCGGCACCGCCGAGAACGTGGTCGTGGTGCGGAGGGGCTTCTGCTCGCAGGACCCGGTCGCGAGCCAGGCCCCCTGCATGACGGATCCGGACGTCGACTGCGGCGGGATCTACGACTGCTTCGAGGACCACGGCCCGGCGGACCGGAGCACCGTCGCGCTCACGACCGTGCTCTACGACCCGCGCACCGGCCGCCTCTTCGACGCCGACATGGAGGTGAACGGCTGGGACGGGCAGGCGGCGGGCACCGCGCTCTCGACGCAGACGACGGGCCCGCTGCACGGCTACTACTTCACCTGCGACACGCAGCCGGGGCGCGCCGCGTGCACGGTGTACGGCCAGGACGGCTGCAACGGGTACGACCTCCAGAACACCGTCACGCACGAGGCCGGCCACGTCATCGGCCTCGCGCACCCCTGCGGCGATCCCGGGACGCCCGCCTGCAGCTCGCCCCTCCCGCCCTTCGAGACCGTGCCGTACGCGGAGCGGACGATGTACCCCGCGACGACGATGGGCGAGATCTCGAAGCGCACGCTCTCCGCCGACGACGTCGCCGGCGTGTGCGCGATCTACCCGAGGACCTCCGGCGGTTGCGGCTGCGGATCGGGCGGGGCGCCGGGGGCGCTCGCGGCGCTCCTCGCGCTGCTCGCGCTCCGGCCGCGGCTCAGGAGATGAGCACGCCGGCGTACCCGACCACCTGCCGCGTGTCGCCGTTCACGTCGCCGGAGTTCGCGTAGCGCACGAGCTCGGCGCCGGTCGCGCCGAGCGCCTTCGTCGCGACGAGCATCACCGTCGCCGGGACGATCCCGCACATCGTGATCTTCTCGCGCCGGACGACGTCGTAGAGCCCCTCGGGATCGAGCGCGAGGAGCTTCGCGATCGCGCGGTGGTCCTTCTCGCGCGCCGTCGCCGCCGTGACGTAGTGGCTCATGTCCGACGAGGCGACGACGAGCGCGCCCGCGTCCCGGGCGGCCCGGGCGACGTCCTCCCCGAGCTCCTCGCACTGCTCGTAGGAGAGCGGGCCGAGGCAGAGCGCGGCGATCGCGACGCCCGGCCGCGCGCGCGCGAGGAAGGGGACCTGGACCTCGAGCGAGTGCTCGAGGAGGTGCGCCTCGGGGTCGGGCTCGACGAGCCGCGAGGCGGCCAGGGCGGCGGTCAGCGCCGCGTCGACCGGGACGTCTCCCGACGGGAGGTGCCAGGTGCCGCCGGGCCACAGGGCGGCCGCCTTGCCGAGCCCCGTGTGGTTCGGGCCGAGCACGATCACGCGCGGCGGCACGTCCACACGCGCGTACACCGCCCCCGCCACGGCGCCGGAGTAGACGTAGCCCGCGTGCGGGGCCACGACCCCGCGCGCGCGCACCCGCGGCCCGCCCGCCGCGAGGAACCGGTCCACCTGCCGAACCAGCGTGGCGGCGTCGTCCGTGTAGAAGCGTCCCGCGACCGCGGGCTCCCGGTCCATGGTGCGATCGAGTATAACGCCGGCAGGATGAAGCGTCCGACCGTCCTCGTCGTCGACGACTCGCAGGCGGTGCTCGACGCGGTCGGGTCCGCGTTCGAGGACGCGGGCTGGGACGTCACCTCCGCGGCCGACGGCGAGGAGGTCTTCCGCAAGCTCGCCGCGAACGACCCGGACGCGATCCTGCTCGACATCTACATGCCGAGGCTGAACGGCGCGGACGTCTGCCGCCTCGTGAAGGCGCACCCGCACTGGAAGAAGACGTTCCTCGTCCTCATGTCGTCCCGGCTGAGCGATCGCGAGATCGACATGTACCGGCGGATCGGCGCGGACGAGGTCCTGAAGAAGCCGTTCGACCCGGCGCACGCGGTCGCGCTGGTGGAGAAGGCGGTCCGCGAGCCGGCCAGCCCGGTTTGACCGCCGCGGCGCGCGCGAGCGGCGGGTTGACCCCCCCGCCAGGCCGTGCGATGCCCGTCGCGTGACGCCGCCGCAGCAGCAGCCGGACCGACCTCCGCCGACGCGCGCCGAGCTCGTCCGCGCCTGGGCGCTCGCCGTCGGCGGCCTCGCCCTCGCGAGGGTCGTCTCCCTCGCGGAGCCGACGGGCGTCCTCGCCGCGAACCTCGCCGGCGTCGCCGCCTTCCTCTTCATCGCCATCCCGGACGCGCGGCTGCGAGCGCGGGGCGAGGCGTGGCCGGACTACGGCGTCCCGCTCCACGGCCTCCGCGACGCGCGCACCTGGCGCGCCTTCGGGCGGGGCGCGCTCGCGGCCCTGGCCGCCGCGTCGGTCGTCTTCCCGCTCTTCGCGGCGGGGTTCTGGGGCTACGCGGAGCTCCTCCCGCGCCTCCCCGCGGGGCTCGCGCGGACGCTCGCGCCCTACGGCGGCGTCCCCCGGTTCGCGCCGCGGCTCCCGGACCGGCTCGCGCTCCTCGTCCTCGTCCAGCTCCTCGTCGTCGCGCTCCCCGAGGAGATGTTCTACCGCGGGTGGATGCAGACGGCGTGGGCCCGCCGCGAGCCGGCGCGCGGCGTCACGATCCTCGGCGCGCGGCTCGGGGCGGGCTTCCTCTCGACGCAGCTCCTCTTCGCGGCCGGGCACCTCGTCGTGCTCCAGCCCTGGCGCCTCGGGACCTTCTTCCCGGGCCTCCTCTTCGGCTGGCTCCGGGAGCGGACCGGGAGCGTGGCCGCGCCGGTCGTGCTGCACGCGCTCTCGAACCTCTTCATCGCGACGCTCGAGGCGAGCTTTTACGGGTGACAGCCCCGACCCGCGGCGGTACGGATCCGCTGCATGCCGGGCAAGGGCAACGTCCGCGAGCTGCTCGAGGCGCTCGAGGAGCGCACGCTCCACCCGCGCGCGGCGCGGTCGGCGCGATCGCGCGGCCGCGCCCGCCCGGAGGCCCCGGACGCCGAGCGGCCGTCGTTCCAGCGCGACCGCGACCGGCTCGTCCACGCCAAGGCGTTCCGCCGGCTCGCGGGGAAGACCCAGGTGTTCCTCGCGCCGAAGGGGGACCACTACCGGACCCGGCTCACGCACACGCTCGAGGTCGCGCAGGTCGCGCGCTCGGTCGCGCGCGCCCTGTTCCTGAACGAGATGCTGGTCGAGGCGATGGTGATGGGCCACGACCTCGGCCACACGCCGTTCGGCCACGCGGGCGAGCGGCTCCTCTCGGAGGTCGTGCCGGGCGGCTTCCACCACGTGGTGCAGTCGGTGCGGGTGGTGGACGTGCTCGAGAACGACGGGAACGGCCTCAACCTCACCGCCGAGGTGCGCGACGGGATCCTCCGCCACTCGAAGGGACGCGGGAACGTGCTCCTCGCGGGGACCGGGGAGAAGGCGCTCACCCTCGAGGCGGAGATCGTGCGGATCGCCGACATCGTCGCGTACGTGAACCACGACCTCGACGACGCCGTGCGGGCGGGGCTCTTCTCCGAGGCCGACGTGCCGGCGCCGATCCGCAGGGTGCTCGGGGACGACCGCGGCACCCGCTTCCGCGTCCTCGTCCACGACGTCATCGACGCGTCGGACCTGGACGGGGGCGGCCACATCCAGATGTCCCCCGACGTGCACGGGGCGCTCCTCGCGCTGCGGGACTTCCTCTACGCGCGTGTCTACGAGAACCCCGTCGTCCATGACGAGTTCGTGAAGGCGCAGCGCATCCTGCGCGACCTCTGGGAGTGGTGCGTCGCGGACCCCGCCCGCCTGGCGCAGCGCTCCGGCGTCGAGCCCCGGCCCGGCGACACGGTGGAGCGGGCGGCGACCGACTGGCTGTCGGGGATGACCGACCGCTTCGCGCTCGCCACCTGGGAGGCGCTCTACGTGCCCCGGCCGTGGGGGCTCGTCTAGCTCACCCCGCGTTCGCGATCGGCGACACGGTGACCTGGAGGGCGCGGCTCACGGAGACGACGCTCCCCTCCGGCACCTCGATGAAGCCGTTCGCCTGGCGCAGCCGCGAGGCGAAGGCGACCGCCTTCACGAGCCGGTGCGGCCGGACCCGCGGGTCGCTCTCGGGCGTCGAGAGGTCGATCCCGTCGAGGGGGCAGGGGACGATCCCCTCGAGGAGGGCGTAGTGGAGCGGGCCGGCGCGGCGGGTGGCCACCATGATCCGGCCGTTCGTCGCGACGAAGCAGAGCCGGCTCGGCTTCTGCTCGCCGGCCTCCCGGGACCAGGCCTCGACCTGCTTCACGGTTCGTGCGAGGGCGCGGCCCGCCGTGGGCGCGTCGAGCTCGAGGTCGTCGAGGCGGCCGTCGTCCCGGAGGAGCTTCAGGAACCACATGAAGGCGTGCTCCGAGTCGGTGTCCCCCATGATGTTCCGCCGCAGGAAGTCCGGCAGCGCGGCGACGATCCTCGGCTTCAGGCGGTCGAAGGCCTCGATGGTCCCGTCGTGGGCGAAGAGCCAGCGGCGGAACCGGAACGGCTGGGTGTTCTCGTCCTTCGCCTGGCCGAAGACGGCGCGGCGCGCCTGGACGAGCACGGCCTCGGAGTCGACCTTCCCGACGAGGTCCGCGAGGGAGAGCGCCGCGGTGACGCCCGAGGGTCGCTTCCCGAGCAGGACGCTCCCGCCGGAGTAGTGCCCGAAGCCGTAGGCGTCCGGGAGGCGCTCGTCCTCCTGGAGCGCCACGCTCGCGTCGAGCCGCCTCAGCTGGCAGCGGAGCAGGTTCTGATCGGTCTGCAGGATCGCGGCGAGCGCGCCCATCTCTTCCTCCAATCCCATGCTAATAACCTTCGGGCCGCGCAGGGACATCCCTTCCCCCAACGGCCGCCTTCCGGGCGATGCGGCGGGCGTTTGACAGCCCGCGACGACCGCCGATACGATGCCGTAAACCGGCGTAACGGGCCGGGAATCCTGGCATGAGCGACGACATCGCCGTCGGAATCGACCTCGGGACGAGCTACAGCGCGGTGGCGGCGGTGACGGAGCCGGGGGGCTCCCCGCACGTCCTCCCCAACGAATGGGGGGAGCGCACCCACGCGTCCGTCGTCTCGTTCCTCGACGACGACAGCGTCCTCGTCGGGAACGACGCGAAGAAGAACATCATCACCAACGCCGAGAACACCATCTACTCGGCGAAGCGCCTCATCGGCCGCTTCTACTTCTCCGACGAGGTGAAGAAGGCCCAGGCGGTGATGCCGTACCGGATCCTGGAGGGGCCGAACAACTCGGTGCGCCTCCAGGTGAAGGAGAAGGTGTTCGCGATCCCGGAGATCTCCGCGCTCGTCCTCAAGGAGATGAAGGCGATCGCCGAGACGGCGCTCGGCCGCGAGGTGACGAAGGCGGTCGTCACCTGCCCCGCCTACTTCAACGACAACCAGCGCCAGGCCACCAAGGACGCCGGCCGCATCGCCGGCCTCGAGGTGCTGCGCATCATCAACGAGCCGACCGCGGCGGCGCTCGCCTACGGCTTCGGCCGGGACATCTCGCAGAAGATCTGCGTCTACGACCTCGGCGGCGGCACGTTCGACGTCTCGATCCTCGAGATCGGCAAGGACGTCTTCGAGGTGCTCTCCACCGCCGGCGACACCTACCTCGGCGGCGACGACTTCGACGACCGCATCATGACCTGGCTCGCGGACGACTTCCTCGCGAAGCACGGCCTCGACCTCCGCCAGAACAAGTTCTGCCTGCAGATGCTCAAGGAGGCGGGCGAGCGGGCCAAGATCGACGTGGGGCGCGACGGCACCGCGCACGTCCGCGTGCCGGGGATCTGCCAGTCGCCGGAGGGCGCCGTCCTCGACCTCGCGCACGAGCTCTCGCAGGACCAGTTCAACCGGATGGTGATGGACCTCGTCCAGCGCACGTTCAAGGTGTGCGACGAGGCGCTCCAGTCGGCCCGGCTCACCGCCGGGGACGTCGACGCGGTGATCCTCGTCGGCGGCCCGACGCGGCTCCCCATCATTCGCAACAGCGTCCGGCACTACTTCCAGAAGGACCCGATGACGGGGATCGACCCGGACGAGGTCGTGGCCCTCGGCGCCGCCATCCAGGCGCACGCGCTCCTCAACGCCGAGGCGGCCGACCTCGGGCAGGCGAGCTACCTGCTCGACGTCACGCCGCTCTCGCTGCGCGTCGGGACGGTCGGCGGGTTCACCGAGAAGATCATCGACAAGAACACCCCCATCCCCATCGAGAAGTCGAAGACCTTCACGACGAGCCGCGACGGCCAGGACCGCGTGAAGATCCGGGTCTACCAGGGGGAGGGCAGCCGCGCGGAGACGTGCGAGCTCCTCGGCGAGTTCGAGTTCACGGGCTTCCGGATCGGCTACCGCGGCGAGGTCCAGATCCAGGTGACCTTCGAGATCGACTCGAACGGCATCGTGAACGTCTCGGCGACGGACCTCGAGACCGGCCAGAAGACGTCGACGACCATCGGGCTCTCGTCCGGCCTCTCGGAGGCGGACATCGAGACGGCCACGATCCACAACGCGGACATCGAGCTGGCGAAGGGCTCGCGGGCGGCCTAGGCGGCCGCGCCCCGGGGGCACGCATGGACCAGGACTTCCTGTTCGAGGTGGAGGCGCTGGCGGCCGCGCTCGACCAGCTCGACTACTTCGGCGTCCTGAAGCTCCCGCAGGGGGCCGGGCACGCCGAGATCAAGGCCGCCTACTACCGCGAGTCGCGCGCCTATCACCCGGACCGCTTCGCGGCCTACCCCGACCCGATCTTCCGGGAGGTGGTCGGCCGCATCTACCGGCGCGTGAACGAGGCGTACACGGTCCTGCGTGACGACAAGCGGCGGGTGAAGTACGTGCAGGACATCAGCGGCCCCGATCGCGCGAGGAAGCTCCGCTTCACCGAGGCCGACGAGGCGCAGGTGAAGGAGGGGGAGAAGAAGAAGATCGAGGAGCAGATGGGCCAGACGCCCAACGGGCGGAAGTTCTTCGCCACGGCGCTCCTCGACGTGCAGGCGCAGCGCTGGGAGGCCGCGCAGCGCGCCCTGAAGAGCGCCCTCCTGTACGAGCCCGCCAACGCGAGGTTCAAGGAGCAGCTCGCGGCCGTGGAGCGCGAGCTCGAGAGGACCCGGCCGAAGGGCGACTACCGGATGAAGTGACGGCGCCGTGACGATCGACCTCGTCGTCCTGGCGTTCCTCGCGGTGTCCGCCCTCCTCGGCGCCGTCTCCGGCGCGCTCCGGCAGCTCGTCTCCCTCGCCGCCGCCGGCGCGGGCGTCCTCGCGGCGCGCGCGTGGTCGGCCGAGGTCGGGGCGGGGCTCGCCCGCCGCTTCTCCGCCGTCGCGCGGCCGCTCGCCCCGGCGCTCCTCTTCTTCGGCGCCTTCGCGCTCGTCTCGATCGCGGGGGCGCTCCTGCTGCGCGTCGGCGGCCTCTCCCGGGTCGTGCGGGGGCCCGCCGACCGCGGGGTGGGCGCGCTCATGGGCGGCGCGAAGGCCGGCGTCGTCGCGTGGGCGCTCCTCTCGCTGCTCGCGCTGGCGGGCGACCTCCCCCCGGCGGGGCTCCGGGCCGCCGCGCGGGAGAGCGACCTCGCGCAGCTCGCGCGGGCGCACGGCCTCGTCGCGCGGCCGGGTCGCTAGGGCTCGCCCTGGAGCGCGCCGGGGTCCATCCGCTCGACCCGCCGCCGCACGAACGCCGCGTCGACCGACGCGCGCGTGCCGCTCCGCTCCGGCGCCTCGAAGAGCAGGTCCGCGACGACCTCCTCGACGATGGCGCGCAGCCCGCGCGCGCCGGCGCCCCGCTCGAGCGCGTAGCGCACCACCTCGCGAAGGGCGCCGTCGGTGAAGGCGAGCTCGACGTCGTCCCCGGCGAGCAGCTCCTTCACCTCGCGCACCACCGCGTCGGGCGGGCCGGTGAGGACCTCGAGCAGCTCCTCCTCCCCGAGCTCGTCGAGCTGGACGACGACCGGGAGCCGGCCGAGGAACTCGGAGAGCATCCCGTACTCGAGGAGGTCGCGCTGCCGGATGTGGCGCGTCGCCGCCCGGCGCAGCCCGGGGCGGGCGCCGAACCCGAGCCCGCGCCCCTCGCCGGCGTAGGCGAAGAGGTCGGTGAAGGTACCGGCGCACACGAAGAGGATGTCCGTCGTGTCCACCGCGATCGCGTCCTGCCGCTGCCAGTGCTGGCCGAGGCTCGACGGGACCAGGATCTCCCGGCCCTCCAGGATCTTGAGGAGCGCCTGCTGCACGCCCTCGCCCCCGATGTCGCGGGCGCCGACGCCCGCGCGGTGGCCCTGGGAGCGGCGGGCGATCTTGTCCACCTCGTCGATGAAGACGATCCCGCGCTGCGCCTCCTCGACGGAGTGCCCCGCCTTCGCGAGCAGCTCCGCGACCATCAGCTCGACGTCCTTGCCGTAGTAGCCGGCCTCGGTGAACTCGGTCGCGTCGGCGACGTGGAACGGCACGTCGAGGACGCCCGCGAGCGTCCGCGCGAGGTGGGTCTTGCCGCAGCCGGTCGGCCCGATGAGGAGCACGTTCGCCTTGCGCACCGTGGGCGCCGTCCGGCGCGCGCGGCGGACCGCGGTGCGCTTCAGGTGCGCGTAGGCCGCGACGGCGAGGGCGCGCTTCGCGCGCTCCTGGCCGACGACCCAGCGGGAGAGCCGGTCGTAGATGCGGCGGGGCGTGAGGGCGGGGGCGGCTTCGTCGAGGCGCGGTTGCGGCTTCACCCTCGAACGGTCATCCCCGCCGGGACCTGCGGCAACCCGGACGCCGCGCGGCGATCGCCGGCCGCCGGGCGGCCCGCCGGCCGGCAGCCTCGAGGGCGAGCGGGACCTCAGCGGCGCGGGACGGCGCGGCCGGGGCCGACCGTCTTCGTCTTCGCCTCCTCCTTGAGCTCGAGCATCGCGCCCGAGCCCGGGTGCCGCCGGAGGTGCGCCCGCTGCAGCGCCTCGAAGAGCCGGGGCAGGCGGCGGTAGAGCCGCTTCGCCTTCCGCCTGCGCCGCGTCGAGAGCGCGTACGCGAACACGAGCGGCGCGGCCACGGTCGCGTCCGAGTAGACGACGACGTGGTTCTTCATCATGTTCGCCTGGACCTTCCCCCAGCTGATCGCCTCGGACGGCGTCGCGCCGGAGAGCCCGCCCCACTGCGGCGAGTCGGTCGAGATCTGCAGGACGTACTCGTGGCCGCCGCGGTTCAGGTCCAGGATCTGCCAGAGGGTGGGCTGCGTCTGGAGGTAGAAGTTCTTCGGCGAGCCGCCGCCGAGGATGACGACGCCGTTCACCTTCGCGTCGTAGACGATCGCGGTGGACTGCAGGACGTCCAGGTCCGGATCGATCGTCGTCTCGCCGCCGCGGAGCTTCATCGCGGCCACGTTCATGCCGATCGAGGAGTCGCCCGGCGAGGAGGTGAAGACCGGGACGTCGTACTTGGCGGCGGTCGCGACCCAGCTCTGCTCGGGGAGGGGCGCGTGCTGGAGGACGAGGTGGCCGAGGTAATGGTGGAGCTGGGGAGTCGAGATCCGGCCCCGCAGGGCGCGCGGCGCCTTCTCGAGCGCCTCGCGCACGAAGGCGTCGGTGTCGAGCAGCGAGTCCTCGGTGATGAAGACGTCGTAGATCCGCTCGATCCCGGCGCGGTAGAGCTCGCGGTCGTCCACCTGGAAGTGGCCCTGCACCACCGGCAGCTTCAGGGCGAAGTGGAGGTCGTGGTAGAGGTTCGCGCCCGTCGAGACGACGAGGTCGACGAAGCCGGCCTCGATCATCGCCTGGATGGCGCCGCCCATCCCGGCGGGCGCCATCGCGCCGGTGACCGTGAGGGCGATGGTGGCGCCGTCGTCGATCATCCGCCCGAAGAGATCGCAGCCTTCGGCGAGGCGGCCGCCGTTGAACGCGCCCGCGCGCCGGTAGACGTCGACGAGCTCCTCGACCGTCATCTTCGGCCTGAGCCGCATGGGCTCGACCGGCGGGCGCGACAGGTAGCGCTTGCGGAGGACCTTGGGGGACTGGGCCATGGCGCGCGGAACTTAGCACGCCGCGGCGAGGTCCGGCGACCGGATCCCTACACCGGCACGGGCCGGATCGACGGCTGCACCTGCAGCTGCACGAGCCCGATCTGCCCGTCGTCGGCGGGCTTGAAGGCGAGCTCGGAGAGCTTCGCCTGGCGGTAGACGTCGAGCATCCGCTCCTGCCCGAGGCGCCACACCGAGACCATCGTGCACGCCGTGGAGTGGCCGCAGGCGTCCTCGCCGTCGAGGCAGACGTTGAGCGCCACCGGCCCCTCGACCGCCTCGATCACGTCGAGGAAGCTGATGGCCGTGGGGGGGCGCGCGAGGGCGTAGCCACCGTGGGGGCCGCGCGTCGAGCGCACCAGCCCCTGATCGACGAGGGTCTTCAGGATCTTGGCGAGGAAGTCCTCGGGGACGTCCATCTGCCGGGCGATCTCGCGGAACGGCACCACCGAGTCCTGCGGGATCGAGGCGAGGTAGATCATGGCCCGCAGGCCGTAGTCGATCTTTCGGGAGATGCGGAGTACGTGCTGCATCGAGCCTTCCTGCTGCGATGAGAGAGCCGCTATTGTACCACGGGAGAGGTCCACATTACATGGCGGATCCCCGCACGAGCGGTGACGGAAAAATCGATCTTCACTCGCACAGCCGCGCATCCGACGGCGAATACTCGCCTGCGGACGTGGCCCTGCGCGCTCATGCCGCAGGACTCTCCGTCTGGGCCCTCTGCGACCACGACACCGTCGCGGGGCTCGCCGAGGCCGCGGCGGCGGCCGGGCCCCTGGGCATCCGGCTGGTGCCCGGGATCGAGCTGTCCGCGTTCCTCGACCGGAAGGAGATCCACGTCCTGGGTCACTTCCTCGACCCGGCGCACCCGGCGCTGAAGGCGTTCGAGGACCGGCTCGCGGAGCACCGGCGCTGGCGCATGGGGGAGATCGTGAAGCGGCTCGAGGCGCTCCACGTCCACGTCCGCGCGGAGGAGATCGAGCGCTTCAGCGGCGGGAAGACGATCGGCCGGCCGCACGTCGCGCGCGCCATCCTGGCGCGGGGCTACGTCGCGACCGTCCGGGAGGCGTTCGATCGCTTCCTCGGCGAGGGGATGCCGGCGTTCGTCCCGCGGCTCCGGCTCGAGGTCGCGGAGGCGGTGAGCCTCGTCCGCGGGGCCGGCGGCACCGCGACCATCGCCCACCCGGCCGTGTCGCGGCTCGACCGGCGCGAGGTGGAGCGCGCGCGCGCCGCCGGCGTGGTCGGCCTCGAGGTGCACCACGCCGACCACGACCCGGGCACGCGGGAGCGCCTCCTGCGGCTCGCGGACGAGCTCGGGATGGTGCCGACGGCGGGGTCGGACTTCCACGGCGAGACCGTGGCGCCCGACCGCCACCTCGGCGACGTCACGATGCCGGGGGAGGACCTCGCGCGGCTCGAGGCCCTCCGCCCGACTATCCCCTGAACATCTGCAGGGACGCCCCGCTCCAGCGGACGAACGGCATCCACCAGACCCCGAACAGCAGGATGGCGGCGGAGAAGCCGCCCAGCATGAGCTGGTAGCCCACGCCGGCGCGGAGCGGGGCCGGGTGCTCGGCGTACGCCGGGTCGATGAACATCGCCCGGACGATCCGCACGTAGTAGTAGAGCGCCACCGCGGTGTTGAGCGCGCCGATGAGCGCGAGCACCGCGTACCAGCCGCCGCCCGGGCCCGGGATCCGCTCGAAGAGGGCGGCGAACAGGTACCACTTGCCCGCGAACCCCGCGAACGGCGGGAGGCCGGTGAGCGAGAAGAGGAAGATCGCGAAGGTGACCGCAGCGACCGGGTGGCGCTTCGCGAGCCCCTTGTAGTCGAGGATCGACTCGGACCCGGTGGCCTCGGCGACCACGATGACCACGACGAAGGCGCCGAGGTTCATGACGAGGTACACGAGCATGTAGATCATGACGGCCTGGGCGCCCATCGCGGAGTTCGCCGACAGGCCCATGAGCATGTAGCCCGCGTGCGCGATCGACGAGTAGGCGAGGAGGCGCTTCAGGTTCGTCTGCCCGAGCGCGGTGAAGTTCCCGAGCGTCATCGTGACGGCGGCGATGATCCCGACCACGGCGGGCCAGGGGATCCCCCCGATCGCCTCGGCGAAGCCGGTCCCCGGCGACACCGGGCCGGACACCGCCGAGCCGAAGAACCGCAGCGCGAGCGCGAACCCGGCCGCCTTCGGGCCGACCGAGAGGAACGCGGTGAACGGCGTGGGCGCGCCCTCGTACACGTCCGGGCACCACATGTGCCACGGCACCGCCGCGACCTTGTAGCCGATGCCGGTGGCCACGAAGACGACCGCGACGACGAGCGCGATGCGCGTCGCGGCGAGCCCGGCCCCCGCGCCGCCGAGGCCGGCGATCCGCGTGCCGAGATCGGCGAAGCTCGTCGTGCCGGTGAGCCCGAACAGGTAGCTCATGCCGAAGAGCATGACCCCCGAGGCGACGCCGCCGTAGATGACGTACTTCAGCGAGCCCTCCGCCGCCTTCCGGTCGCCCTTGCGGAAGCCGGCGAGGACGTAGCTCGTCATCGAGACGAGCTCGATGGCGAGGTAGACCATGAGGAGGTCGGTCGCGCTCGCCATCAGGAACATGCCGAGCACGATCGCGACGAGCAGCGCGTAGAACTCGCCGAGGCGGGAGGGCGGGTAGTCCTTGCCCTGCGCCGCGATGAGCACGGTGAGGGCGCCGGCGGCGAGGAAGAGCCACTTGAAGAAGCTCGCGAACGCGTCGTTCGCGATCATGCCGTTGAAGAGGCGGAGCGCGTCCGGCGGCTGCTGGGCGAGGAGGATCGCGGCGACGCCGAACACCGCGATCGCGGCCGCGGTGAGGTAGGCGACGCGGGCGGCGCTCCTCTTCCAGAAGAGGTCGAGCACGAACAGGACGAGGGCCCCGAACGTGAGCGCCAGCTCCGGCCGGAACCAGAGCGCGGAGTCCAGGTTGTGCTGGACGAGGGGGAGGAAGGATTCCATCGCGGTCTCTCCCGGCCCCTACAGCGGCCGGAGGTTCTGGATGAGCGCGTGCAGGGTGGCGTTGACCGGCCCCAGGATCGCCTGCGGGTAGAAGCCGAGGACGATCGCGATCGCGCCGAGCGGGTAGAGCGAGATCCGCTCGCGCCAGTTGAGGTCCGGGTAGCCCTTGTACGCCGGGTTGAGCTTGCCGAGGAACATCCGGTGGATCGCCCACAGGTAGTACGCGGCGGTGATGATGACGCTCGTCGACGAGATGATCGTGTAGACGGTGAAGACCGGGAACGAGCCGGAGAACACCATGAACTCGGAGATGAAGCCGGCGAGGCCGGGGAGGCCGAGCGAGGCGAAGAAGGCGAGCCCCATGATGAAGGAGTACTCGGGGAGCTCCTGGGCCAGGCCGCCGAACTTGGCGATCTCGCGGTGGTGGGCGCGGTCGTAGATCACGCCCACGATGAGGAAGAGCATCGGGCTGATGATGCCGTGGGTGAAGAGGTTCAGCACCGCGCCGGAGATGGCCGCCGGCGTCATCGCCGCCATCCCGAGGAGCGAGAAGCCCATGTGCGAGACGGAGGAGTACGCGATGAGCTTCTTGAGGTCGGTCTGGCCGAGGCAGACGAACGCGGCGTAGACGATGTTGATGACGCCGAACACCGCGACGGCGTTCGCCGCCCACATCGTCGCGTCGGGCAGGACCGGGTAGTTGAACCGCAGGATGCCGTAGATCCCCATCTTCAGGAGGACGCCGGCCAGGATGACCGACACCGGGGTCGGCGCCTCGACGTGCGCGTCGGGCAGCCAGGTGTGGAACGGGAACATCGGGATCTTGATGGCGAACCCGATGAAGAGCGCGATGAAGGCGAGCTTCGAGAAGGCGAAGCCCATGATCGGCGCCGCCTTGCCGAACTGGCCGGAGGCGCCCTGGCGCGCGAGCTCGATGAGGTTGAAGGTGTGCGGCGTCGCCGTCCCGTCCACGAGGTGGAAGCCGGCGCTGTTGTAGTACAGGCCGATGATCGCGAGGAGCATCAGCACCGAGCCGGCGAGGGTGTAGAGGAAGAACTTGATCGCCGCGTACTCCTTGCGCGGGCCGCCCCAGATGCCGATGAGGAAGTACATCGGGAGGAGCATGACCTCCCAGAAGACGTAGAAGAGGAACATGTCGAGGGAGACGAAGGTCCCCATCATGCCGGTCTGCAGGAGCAGCAGCAGGGCCATGTAGCCCGGCACCATCCGCACCGAGAAGTGCTTCGGGTGGTGCGGGTCGTCGTGCCCGTCGTCGGTCATGCCGGCCATCTCGGCGGCCTTCGCGCCCGACCACCACGGCATCGAGGCGATGGTCGCCACGAAGGAGATGAGGCCGGACAGGAGCACGAGCGAGATGGAGAGGCCGTCGACGCCGACGAAGTACTCGACGTTGAACGCCTTGATCCAGACGAGCTGCTGGGAGAGCTGGACGCCCGCCGTGCCGCCCTTGAACATCTGCCACGCGGCGACGGCGGCGAGGAGCGAGAGGAAGCTCGTGACGAGCGCGATCCAGCGCGACGCGTCGTCGACGACCCGCTTCGACAGCTTCGCGAGGAACTTCACCGCCAGCAGCACGACGATCGCAACCGCGCCGATGAGCGGGAAGAAGGTGGCCCAGCTGAGGACGTTCCCTTCGGTGAAGAACGGCATTCGACGCTCCTTCGAGTGGCTACGAGATGAGGAAGTTGATGAGGACCACCACGAGCGCACCCCCGAGCGCGCCGTAGAGGTAGGTCTGGATCCGGCCGGTCTGGATCGAGCGGAACGAGCGGCCGACCCCGGCGCAGCCCGCGGCGAACGCGTTCACCGCCCCGTCGACGATGTACCGGTCGATCGCGGCGTCGAGCTTGCCGAGGAACCGGCCGATCGCGCCGGCGAAGTTCACGAGACCGTCGATGACGCTGCCGTCGAACCGGCTGAACGCCTTCGCGACGCGGACCGAGGGCCGCAGCACGAGCCAGGCGTAGAGCTCGTCCACGTAGTACTTGTTGTAGACGACCGTCCAGATCCCCTCGAAGCGGGCCTTGAGGGCGGCCGGGACGGCGCTCCTCGCGTCCTTGTAGAGCGCGCGGGCCGCGAGCCAGCCGACGAACGCGACGCCGACGCCGATGCCCTGGAAGGCGAGCTCGAGCGCGTGGCTGCCGTGCACGAACGGGATGCCCTCCTGCGCGGGCAGCGCCGGCAGCAGCCAGCGCTCGAGGAGGGGCGCGTGGCCCGTCCACGCCATCGGGATGCCGAGGAACAGCGTCAGGCCCGAGCCGAGCGCGAGCAGGGAGAGGACGAGGGTGATCGTCCAGGGCGACTCGTGCGGCGGGCCGCCGTGGTGGCCGTGGCCGCCGCCGTGGTCGTCCGCGGGGGCGGCGTGGCCGTGCGCCGCGGCCGCCTGGTCGAGCGCCTCGTCGGCGTGGCCCGCGTGGGACGGCGCGTGCGCCGCGTGCCCCGCCGCGTGGGTCGCGCCGTCGTCGGCGTGGACCGCGTGCGAGAGCGCCGACGCCTTCGCCGCGAGCGCCGCGTGCGGGTCGACGTTGTGCTCGCCGTGGTGCCCCTCGCCGCCGCGGTACGCGCCGGTGAAGGTCATGTAGTACGACCGGTACATGTAGAAGGCGGTGCCGGTCGCGGCGACGATGCCGAGGACGTAGATGAAGGGCCCGAGCCAGGGCGTCGGCGTCCCGAAGAGCGCGAGGTGCCGGCTCGTGAACGCCTTCCAGAGGATCTCGTCCTTCGAGTAGAAGCCGTTCGCGATGGGGAAGCCCGCGATGGCGATGCAGGCGTAGAGGTACGTCCACCGCGTGATGGGCATGTACTTCTTGAGGCCGCCCATCTTCCGCATGTCCTGCTCGTGGTGGCAGCCGAGGATGACCGAGCCTGAGCCGAGGAAGAGCGTCGCCTTGAAGAAGGCGTGCGTCAGCAGGTGGTAGGCGCCCGCCCAGAAGGTGCCGACGCCGACCCCGATGAACATGAAGCCGAGCTGCGAGACGGTCGAGTAGGCGAGGACCTTCTTGATGTCGTACTGGAAGAAGCCGATCGAGGCGGAGAAGATCGCCGTGACCGCGCCGATGAGGGCGACCCAGCCCATCGCCGAGGGCGACAGCGCGTAGATGAAGTTGAGGCGCGCCACCATGTACACGCCGGCGGTGACCATCGTCGCCGCGTGGATGAGGGCGGAGACCGGCGTCGGGCCCGCCATCGCGTCGGGGAGCCAGACGTAGAGGGGGAGCTGGGCGCTCTTCCCCATCGCGCCGACGAAGAGGAAGATCCCGACGAGCATCAGGAGCGGGACGCCCCACATCTTCGCGCCGAGGAGCCGCTCCTTCACGCCGGTGGACTCGACGACGATCTGGTCGCGCAGCTCGCGGAAGTTGAGCGTGGGGCCGATCTTGATCTCGTCGCGGCGCGGCGCGAGGGCGTCCGCCTCCGCGGCGGTCGAGGCGGGCGCCGTTGCGTTCAGCTCGACGGCGGGGACGTAGCGGGTCGCGCCCGCGCGGCCGGCGCCGGGCTGCCAGGCGCCGCCGAGGGCCCAGAAGAGGAGGAGGAGGCCGGCGGTGAAGCCGAAGTCGCCGAAGCGGTTCGCGATGAACGCCTTCATGCCCGCCGCGGCCTTGTCCGGGTCGGTGTACCAGAAGGCGATGAGGAGGTAGGACGCGAGGCCGACACCCTCCCACCCGAAGAACATGACCGCGAAGTTGTCCCCCATGACGAGGAGCAGCATCGCGAAGACGAACAGGTTCAGGTACGAGAAGAACCGCCAGTAGGACGGCTCGTCGGCCATGTAGCCGATCGAGAACACGTGGATGAGCGAGCCGATCCCCGTGATGATGAGCGCCATCATCACGGAGAGCTGATCGAGCGAGAACCCGAGGTCGACGGTCAGCCGCCCGGCGGTGAGGACGTTCCAGACCGTGTCCTGGAGGAACCGCTCCTCCGCCGGGAGCCGGAGCATCTGGGCGAAGGCGTAGACCGCCGTCCCGAACGAGAGGAACATCGCCGTCACCGCGATGCGGTGGACGATCTTCTTCCCGAACGCCCGCTGCAGCTTCCAGCCGATCGCGGCGTTGACGATCGCGCCGACCATCGGGAACGCCGGGATGAGCCACAGGTACGACGCGGGGTGGACCGCGAGGCGCCCGAGGGCCTCCACCGCCTGAAGGGTCTCGTGTTCCATCGTTACTCTCGCATGAGGTCCGCGAAGCGGACGTCGATGGTCTTGAAGGTCTGGAAGATGGACAGGACGATCGCGAGGCCGACCGCGGCCTCGGCCGCCGCGAGGACGATCACGAACAGGGCGAAGACCTGCCCCGAGACGCCGCCCGAGACGTAGTGGTTGAAGGCGACGAAGTTCACGTTCGCGCCGTTCAGGATGAGCTCGACGCCCATGAGGACGCCGACCGCGTTCCGCCGCGTCGCGACGGTGACGATGCCGAACGTGAAGAGGAGCGCGCCGACGACGAGGAAGTGCGTGAGAGAGATCATGCGGGTCTCCGGGCCGTCAGTCGGCCTTGATCTCCTTGCGGGCGATGACCACGGCGCCGACGAGCGTCGCGAGCAGGACGAGCGAGGCGACCTCGAAGGGGAGGAGCCACTTCGTGAGGAAGGCGTTGCCGATGGCCGCCGTCGTCGGGGACACCGGGGCGAGGCTCGTCGTCGCCCACGGCGTGAGCGCCGCGACCGCGAGCAGCACCGGCGCGACCGCGACGAAGAGCAGGAACCCGCCGAACTGGCCGAAGCTCGAGTTCGACACCTGCACCTCGGTGATCCGGTTCGTCAGCATGACGGCGAAGAGGATCAGGACGAGGACGCCGCCGATGTAGACGAGGAGCTGCGTCACCGCGACGAAGTCCGCGGAGAGGAAGACGTAGAGCGACCCGGCGCCGAGGAGCGCCATGAGGAGGCCGAGCGACGAGTAGAGGATGTTCCGGGACAGCGCGACGCCGGCCGCGCCCACCACCGTGACGGCGGCGATCACGTAGAAGAGGACGTCCCTCACCCCGACCGCGCCGCCCTGCGGGAGCGGGGCGGCGAGGGCGGCGGGGCGGATGACCTCCGCCGTCATGTAGACGACGAACGCGGCGACCGCGGCCGTCGCGACGAACCAGGCTCCGAGCTTGCTTCCGTTCACGTTCATCGCGCCCACCCTTGGTCTCGGGGGTCTTGGGTGCGACCGGCGCCGCGGGGGGCTTGGCCGCCGGGTCGGGCGCGGCGACCGGCGCGGCGGCGGCGACCGGG
>DASVZX010000072.1:0-25189 GCA_036391435.1 Anaeromyxobacter sp.
CCGCGAGGGCCGGAGCAGAAACTGTCGCTGAGCGCATCTTCGGGTGACGAGATAGGTGGCGCCCGGGAGAACCTGACGAGGAGCGGTCATGCCGTGGGCCACGGCACCTACCGTGCCGCGCACAAGTCTTCGGATCGACGAAGCTCACCCATGGCGCCACGGTCCGGCGCACGGCCGAGCAGGTCGAAACGGAGAACTCTCGGTCGGTCCGGGACCCCCCGGGACCCCCGGTCCGGGGCCCCCCCGCTCACGCCTTCCGGATCGCCTCGCCCAGCTCCGGGAAGCTGACCCTCCCGGTGCCCTCGCCCATCACCTGGACGCCGCGGCCCGCCTCGGTGAACCGCGGGAGCACGTGCACGTGGAGGTGGAAGATCACCTGGCCCGCGGCGCGGCCGTGGTTCCAGCCGACGTTCATGCCCGCCGGCGCGAGGGCCGCGGTCACCTTCCGCATCACGTCCTTCACGGTCCGGAAGAGCCCGGCGGTCGCGGCGTCGTCCAGCTCCGGCAGGGACGCGGCGTGCGCGCGCGGAATGACGACCACGTGGCCGCGCGCGGCCGGGTACTTGTCCAGGAACGCGATCGCCTCGGGCGTCTCGTGGACGATCTCGGCCTTCGTCGCGCCGGCCGCGATCTGGCAGAAGATGCAGTCGCTCATGTGCCGCTCCTCGGGCGCATCCTGATCGCCCCGGCGGCGGCGCGCAACCGGATCGGGCGCGGCCCCCGCCCGGAGGCCGCCGGCGCGGCGGTCACGCCTCCCGCGCGAGCAGCGCCTCGAGGTACCGCGACCGGACCTGCGCGCTGGCGAGGAGCCGCTTCGCCGGCGGCAGGCGCAGGACCGCGCCGAGGACGAGCGCGAGCGCCCGGTGGCTCCAGAGCACCTGCTCGTCGAAGACGAGGTCCTGGAGCTTGCCGCGCTCGATCGCCATGAGGACGGCGCGGTGGACGCCGTCCCTGGGCGTGAGCGTGCGGCGCGCGCGCGGCGTCAGGGCGAGCGCCCCGGGCGCGCAGGTCCGGACGCACGCGCCGCACCCGAGGCAGCGCTCCGCGTCGAGGCGCGCGACGGTCCGCTTCGGCCTGCGCGGATCGTTCGCCGACACCGCGGCGAGCGCCTCCACCGGACAGGCGCGCACGCACTTCTCGCAGCCGGTGCACGCCGCCTCGTCGATCGCGGGCAGGAAGGCGGTGGTGTGGATGGGGTGCATCGACGCGAAGCGGCGCGCCGCGATCATCGCCTCGCAGCAGCAGCCGCAGCAGTTGCAGATGAAGTTCACCTGCTCGCGCACGTTCTCGCCGAACTGGACGAGCCCGAGGTCGCGCGCCCGCGCGAGGAGGTCGAGCCCCTCCGCGACGTCCACGGCGCGCGCGTTCCCGTGCCGGACGAGCGAGGCGGCGGTGGTGTTGAACGTCATGCAGATGTCCTGCGGCGCCGCGCAGGCGCGGCCGACGTGCGCCATCTTGTGACGGCAGTAGCAGAGCGAGACGCCGCGCACCGTCGCGGTCCGGACCACCTCGCTCGCGCGCTCCCAGTCGAGCACGTGGAGGGCGTCCTCCTCCCGGAGCGCGTCCTCGTGCACGAACGTGCGCCCGAGCTGCGTCTCGCCGCCCGCGAAGAGCGCGCGGACGAAGTCCTCCTCGACGTTCAGGTACTGGTAGAAGAGCTCGGCGAGCGCCTTCTGGTCCACGTCGCCCCGCACCCGCATCATCGAGAACTCGAAGAAGCCGGCCATCGGCGGCGGGAGCACGTACTCGCGGGTGCCGTCCCGCCGCTCCATGTCGACGAGGAGCGCCCGCGCGGCGAGCGCCTCCAGCGTGCGCCGCGCCTCCGCGACCGGGACCTTCCAGAGCGCCGCCGCCTTCTCCGCGCGGAACGGCCGGATGGGGAGCGCCGCCACGAGCGACGCCTCGCGCTCGCTGAACAGCAGCTTCAGGATCCCGAAGAGGCTCTCCGAGGGCGGCGCGCCCTGCGGGTACCGGTTCAGCCGGTCGGTGAGGCGCTGGTACGCGGAGCGGTGCGCGAGGTGGTGGGCCATCGGACCCGGATCCTCGCCGGACCGGGGGCCGCGGTCGAGGTCACGGTCGGGGTCGAGGTCGGGCCTCGCACGGATCCCCGCAGCACCTACGGCACCGCCGGCGCCCCGTCCCAGCGCGGATCGCTCGCCCCGAGCCGCCAGCCCGTCGCCGGATCGACCATGACCGCCTGCGCGTTCCCGAACGGGCGCGCGAGCGTCTCGATCCGGTGCCCGCGCGCCCGGAGCGCGGCCTCCGTCGCGACGTCGAGCGCCCAGGGCTCGGCCTCGATGCGGTCGGGCAGCCACTGGTGGTGGATCTTCGGCGCGGCGAGGGCGTCGTCGAGCCGCATCCGGTGGTCGACGAGGTCCGCGATCGCCTGCGCGACGGTGCTCGGGATGGACGACCCGCCGCTCGAGCCGATCGCGAGGAGGAGCCTCCCGTCGGGCGCGAACACGAGCGACGGGCTCATCGACGAGAGCGGGATCTTGCCGGGCGCGACCGCGTTCGCGCCGGTGCCGACGAGCCCGAACTGGTTCGGCACGCCCGGCGCCGCGTCGAAGTCGTCCATCTCGTCGTTCAGGAGGATGCCGGTCCCGGGCACGACGACGCAGGCGCCGTAGTAGCCGTTCACCGTGGTCGTCATGGAGACCGCGTTCCCCTCCGCGTCCACGACGGAGACCTGCGCCGTCCCGCCGCCGCCGGGCGGGAGGAGGTCGTCGGAGGGCGTCGCCCGCTCGCCGATCCCCGCCGCGAGCGCGCGCGCGAGCTCGGGGCTCGCCATCTCGCGCGCCGCCGCGTCCGCCCCGGGCACGAACGCCGGGTCGCCGAGCGCCGCGCGGCGCGCGAAGAGCCGCTTCTCGATCTCGACGAGCCGGTGCAGGAAGGGCTCGGACCGCCAGCCCGCCGGCGCCGGTCCGGCCTCGAGCGCCTGAAGGAGGCCGATGACGATGGCGCCGCCCGCGGACGGCGGCGGCATCGACGCGATCCGGTGCCCGCGGTAGCTGCCCCACAGCGGCTCGCGCTCGCGCACCCGGTAGGCCGCGAGGTCCGCCTCGGTGAGGATCCCGCCCGCGGCGCGGACCGCGGCCACGATCCGGCGCGCGAGCGGCCCGCGGTAGAACGCCTCCGGATCGCGGGCGAGGAGCCTGAGCGTCCGGGCGAGCTCGGGGCGGACGAGCCGCGCGCCGGGAACGGGCGGCACCCGCGCGCCGCCCTCGCCGCGGGCCAGGAACTCCTGCGCCGAGGCGGGGTCCGACCGGATGCAGGCGAGCTTCGTCTCCGCGTTCTCGTGCGTCGTGAGCCCGACGGGGAAGCCCGCCTCCGCGATCCTCGCCGCAGGCTCGACGAGCGTCCGCAGCGGCCTCGTCCCGTACCGGCGCGCGAGCTCTGCGTAGCCCTTCACGGCGCCCGGGACCGCGACCGACAGTCCGCCCTCCTGCGCGAGCCGCGGCTCGGGCCGGCCGTCGCGCACGAAGAGGTCGCGGGTCGCCGCCGCGGGCGCGACCTCCCTGAAGTCGAGCACGTGCACCTTCCGCTCGCGCGCGACCCACACGACCGCGAAGCCGCCGCCCGCGATCCCGGAGCGCTGGTTCTCGACGACCGCGAGCGCGAAGGCCGCGGCGACCGCCGCGTCGAAGGCGTTGCCGCCCGCCCGGAGGACCGACGCGCCCGCCTCGCTCGCGAGCGGGTGGGCGGTCGCGACGGCGCCCCTGGGCGAGGCGGCGACCCCGGACAGGAGGAGGGCGGCGAGGAGGGCCGGCATCGCGCGATGCTACCGGCGGTCCGCGCTCCGCTCCACGCCCCGGGCCGGGGCGATATCTCGATCGGCCCTTCTCTAGGTGCCCGCGCCGGTGTCGCATATAGTCTCGCTCGTACGGGGGTGTCGTCCGGGAGCCGAGGTGCCGAGCGACCGTGAGATCACCGAGCTCGTGGAGCGCTTCGGGGTCGAGCCCCAGAGCACGCGCGGAGTCTTGCTCGTCGACGACGAGGAGATGAACCTGCGGGTGCTGCGGGGGTTCCTCGAGGACGACTGGGTGATCCACGAGGCCTCCTCCGGCGTCGAGGCGCTCTACATCGCGGAGAAGGTCCCCCTCGACGTGATCGTCGCGGACCAGCGGATGCCGCGGATGACGGGCGTCGAGATGCTGACGGAGCTGCGCCGGCGGCGCTCCGACATCGCCGGGATCATCCTCACCGCGTACGCCGACATGACGTCGATGGAGTCCGCGATCAACCGCGCGAACGTGTTCCGCTTCATGCGGAAGCCGTTCGAGCCCCCCGACGTGATCCAGGCCGTGGCGCAGGCCAGCGCGGACGTCGTCCACCGGCGCACGATCGCGAAGCTCGTGCAGCTCCTCGCGCGCCGCAGCGACGAGCTGCGCCGCTCGCTCGACGAGCTCCAGATCCAGCAGCAGATGCTGCTGCACCTCGAGCGCCTCGGCACGATCGGCAAGCTCGCCGCGGGCGTGACGCACGACCTGCGGAGCCTCATGGTCGCGTTCCGCGCCGCGGAGTGGGAGATGCAGAAGGCGACGATCCCGCCGGCGCTCCGGGAGATCGTGACGCTCGGCCTCGCCGGCGCGGAGAACATGGTCCACACGCTCGGGACGCTGCAGGAGTTCTCGCGCACCGGCAAGGTGACGCTCGAGCTCGAGGCGGTCGATCCCGGCGTCGTCGTCCAGGACGCGCTCGCGATCGCGAAGATGGACGCGGTGTTCAAGCTGCACGTCGTCACGTCGGAGGTCGCGCCGGGGCTGCCCGCGATCCGCGGCGATCGCCAGAAGCTCACGCAGGTCCTCGTGAACCTCGTGCGGAACGCGCTGCACGCGACGAGCCCGGGACAGAAGGTCCGCGTCACGGCGCAGCGCGGCGACGACGGCGTCGTGCTCGCGGTCGAGGACGAGGGCCCCGGCGTCGCCGCCGAGATCCGCGAGCGGCTCTTCCAGCCGTTCACGAGCACGAAGGGCGACCAGGGCTACGGGCTCGGCCTGTACATGGCCCGCCTGATCGTCGTTTCCCACCGCGGCCGGATCGATCTCGTGGAGAGCCCCCGCGGCGCGCGGTTCGAGGTGGTGCTCCCCGCGACGGCCGAAGGTGCGGCGGTCGCGAGGGCTCCATAGCGCCATGGCCGGCTCCACGAACGATGCGACCCATCCGGGTACGCCGCGGGTCACCCCTGCGGGGGGCGTACGCGCGTTTGTCACCGGGAGACGGTACGCCCCGGGAGAACCCGTGGTAAAACAGGGGCGCTCGGGGGCTCTGCGCGCCGAACGCGACCGGCCGGACGGACCGTTCGGGTTCGTTCCGCACGGGGGAGCAGAGGACTCGGGCTTCACGACACGGGGGATGGTCGAGCGCCTCGGGGGGCAGCTCGGCTGGAAGGACCGGGCGCGGGGCTCGCGCCCGGACGCGTGCGTGCGGCGAGGAACGGGGCCCGGACGGCCCGGCGAGGAACGCGAGATGGCGAGGAAGTCCCCCCGGCAAGTGCAAGGCGACGCCGTGGCCGGCGGAGGGAGCCGATGCACTTCGAGCTGAGGCCATCGCCGGCCGGGGCTGGGGGGCCGAGCGTCGAGCCGGTCCGGCCGAGAGCGCTCATCGCGTCCCCCGCGTCCGCGGACCTGCACGTCGTCATCGCGGCGCTCGGCGACGGCTGGGACGTCGTGACCACGGCGCGCGCGGCGGACGTCGAGGCGGCCGACCCGAACGTGCGGCTGGTGCTGCTCGACGACCGGATCCCCGGGTCGATCGTCGCGCTCGTCCGGACGGCGCTCGAGCGCGCCCGCTCGGCCCGGGTCGTGGTCGCCGTCGGCCCGGAGAGCATGGGCGAGATCCTGTCGTCCGGGCTCGACGGCGCGCGGGTGGCGTGGCTGTTCCGTCCGCTGACGGTGGACGCGGTCGCGGCGGAGCTCCACGAGACCTCCGCCGCGCAGGACGGCCGCAGCAGCCGCCCGGAGGCGGAGCGCCGCGCGTTCCCGCGCGCCGCCCTCGAGGAGCCGAAGATCGTCGCCCCGGCGGGCGTCGACCTGCGCGACATCAGCCCCGGCGGCGCGCTCCTCGTGGCGCCGCCCGGCTGGACGGTGGGGAGCCGATTCCAGCTCGAGCTGCGCCTCACGACCGGCGCCCCGGTGCAGCGCGTCGTCGCCGAGGTCACGCGGGCCGAGCCGGCGCCGCTGGGCCGGCTCGCGGTGGCCGCGCGGTTCGTCGAGCCGAGCGCCCGGTTCCAGAGCCTCGTGCGGGCGACGATCCTCGAGCACATGACGTACCGCGAGCTGCGCAAGCTGTTCCGGCGCTTCCGCGAGGACCCGTCCGGCTGCGCGCCCATCGTCGAGCCGGCCCGGATCGAGACGCTGCTCGGCGAGTTCCACGAGCACCAGCGCCAGTGCATGGTGAGCCTCGCCGCGCGGGGCCACCCGTGGCGCGCGCTCCTCACCCGGGTCGACGCCGCGGCGCAGAAGCTCTCGATCGGGCGCTCCGGCGGCGTGCGCCGGATCCTGCCCGGCGACGGCGTCGAGGTGTTCGTCAACTGCGCCGCCGAGAGCTACCTCTTCGAGGCGCGGGTGCTCGAGGTGGGCGAGGGCGAGCTCTCGTGCACCTGGCCCGACGTGGTGCACTACTCGGAGAAGCGCACCAACAAGCGCCGGAGGGTGCCCGCCGACGCCGGCGCCGTGATCGAGATCGACGCGCCCTCGCCCTGGGGGACGCGCTCGTGGCCCGTGCGCGACCTGTCGAACGGCGGCCTGTCCTTCGTCACGTCGGTGGGGGAGGGCGTGCTGCTCCCCGGGACGCCGCTCCGCGCCCTGCGGGTGCGGATCGGGGACCGCACGATCGCCGAGCACTCCGGCGAGATCCGTCACGTCGCCCCGCTCGGCGACGGCACGGTGCTCGTCGGCATCGGGCTCCTCGAGGGGCCGCGCGCGAGGAGCGCCGAGCCGCAGCCGCGCCGGCCGGCGACGCCGGCTGCCCTCGAGATGGCGAGGCCGGTCCGGCAGCGCCTCACGCCGCTGCCGGGCGCGCCGGAGGCGGGGAAGCGCCCCGCCGCCGCGACCCCGGTCCTGCACGCCTTCGAGACGGGGCCGCGCGTCTCCGCGGGAGCCGCCGCCGCGCCGGCGGGCGGCCGGCGCGTCCGGTTCTTCAACTCCCGCAGGGAAGTGGTCTCCGGGATCCTCGACACCTCGGTGGTGAGCGACGTGCGCTTCTCCGCGCCGGTGGTGATCGTGGCGCCCTCCTTCGGCCGATCGAAGGAGTGCTTCTCGACCCTGGCGCAGTGGCTGTGCGACCGCTTCGGGCGGCTGGGGCAGCCGGTCGCGGTCCTCCGCTTCGACTTCACCCACAGCAAGGGCGAGAGCTACGTCCCCCCCGCGAACCGCGCGGCCGGCCGCGAGTGCCTCGACTTCACCTCGTCCTCGGCCCTCGACGACCTGCGCGCCGCCATCCGCTTCGTCCACCACACGCCGCTGTTCGATCCCACCCGCGTCGTGGTGGTCGGGTACAGCATGTCCGCGCCGCTGGTGCTGCGGGCCGCGGTGGCGGACCCACGGGTCTCGCAGATCGTCTCCGTCAT
Source organism: Anaeromyxobacter sp. (assembly GCA_036391435.1). Lineage (GTDB taxonomy): Bacteria > Myxococcota > Myxococcia > Myxococcales > Anaeromyxobacteraceae > Anaeromyxobacter. The sequence continues at coordinate 7,571 of DASVZX010000072.1, forward strand.
GGGCGTGCCGTCGGTGCAGGACGCCATGCGCAACATCACGGGCGGCCTCGACTACGTCGCCGGTCACCTGAAGGGCGAGCGGCACGGGATCGTGAACCTGCTCGGGCACCTCGTCGACATGGACGAGCTCTGCCGCGACGCGATCGCGAACGGCCTCGCGACGGCCCGCGACACCGAGCGGGACCTCGCCGCGCTGCCGCCGTCGGTGCAGGTGAGCTGGCTCGTGGGCGAGCACGACGGCTGGGTCGACGAGCGCGGCATCGACGAGCTGCTCCACACGAAGCGGCGCCGGAACCGGCCGGACCTCATCGTCCTGCCGACCGGCCACGTGCCGACGATGAGCGAGGAGGCCGCCGCGGTCGCCGAGGAGACGACGCGCCTCGTCTGGCGCGCCGTGCACGGCGGCGAGATCCCGCCCGGCGCCGGCCCGAGCCCCGAGGCGCTCGAGCGCGTCGCGCGCGACGAGTGGGCGAAAGCTCCGCGCGCCGCGATGACCGACCGGCGGGCGTACTGGGCGGACTACCTCCTCGGCAAGGGCACCGGCGAGATGGGGTTCGACGTGCTGGAGAGCGTCGGCGCCTATCGCGAGTTCATGGCGGCGCAGGTCCGCGCGCTCGACGCGCGGCCGGGCCAGGTCGTCCTCGACGCCGGCGGCGGCACCGGCAACTTCCTCGCGACGCTGCTCGAGTCGGGGTCGCCCCTGCCCGGCCGGGTCGAGATCGCCGATCTCGTGCCCGCGGCGCTCGAGCGCGCGCGGGCGAAGAACGCCGCCGCCGTCGAGCGCGCCGGGCTGGTGCTCGACCTCCAGGTGAAGTCCTTCGAGGTGAGCCGCCTCCGCCCGGTCGAGCGGTTCGTCCGCGGCGAGGCCCACGGCCCCGAGTGGCTGCGCGGCCGCATCGACGGCCTCGACGACGCCACGCTGGACCGCATCCTCGAGCTGTACGGCCCCGCGATGCACGCCGCCCTGCGCGGGGGGGAGATCGACCGGACCGTCGCCCAGGCGCTCTCCGAGCGCGAGCGCGCCGTGGTCGAGGAGTTCGGCCGGGCCGCGCGCCTCGTCCTCGGTCGGCTGCGGGACGACGACTTCCGCGCCGTGCCCGGCGGGGCCGCGGTCCACGGCGCCGGCGCGGGGCCCGTGCGGACCTCCCAGCTGCGCTTCGATCGCCTCGCGCTGGGAGACGTCGCGACCGACGAGCGGCTCCCGTTCCAGAGCGACGCCTACGACCGCATCATCGCCAGCCTGCTCCTCCCGTACGTCGCGAACCCCGACGAGACCGTGCGCGAGTTCCACCGCGCGCTGAGGCCCGGCGGCCGGCTGGTGATCTCCTCGCATCGCCCGAACACGGACATGTCCGAGATCTTCACGAAGCTCGTCGATGACGTGGGCTGCGGGCGTGTGCCGCCCCCTCCCGGGATGGATCGCGCGAGGTTCCTCGAGGAGCTGCGGGCCTACACGAACTCGGCGGCGTTCCTGCTGCGCCTCACCGAGGAGCAGACGTTCCGGTTCTTCGGGCCCGATCACCTGCGTCAGATGCTCGAGCAGGTGGGGTTTCGCTCCGTCGAGATCAATCCGAGCTTTGGCGATCCGCCGCAGGCCTACATCGCCGTCGGCGTGAAGGCGTAATCCCGCGGTGGACTGGAGGTCGGCGATGACACCTCGGATGCGCGTTCTCGATGCACGAACTCTCCTCGACGCCGCGCGGCAGTCGCTCGCGACCGTCTCGGACGGGGTCGACGCCTCCGCCGTGCAACCCGAGACGCCGCTCGCGGCGCTGATCTTCGATAGTCTCGTCGCGGTCAACTTCATCGCCACGCTCGAGACCGCCCTTGGAATCGAGGACCTGCCCTTCGAGCGGTGGCTCTCGGAGCACTCCGAGAGGGCCGAGGCGCTGACCGTCGGCTCGCTCGTCGATTGGCTGGGCACCTTGCCGGAGATCACGGCTCTTGCCGTCGGGGACGGTCGAGCCCGCGCGATGGCCGGGTCGTCGCGAGGCGGATGAGACCCCTCGTCGTCGTCATCGCCCCCAACCCGTTCGAAGACGCCGAAGCACCGGCGTACGAGGCCGACTTCTGGATCAGGACGCGGTCGGGGCACCTCGCGTCCTTCTCGAATCTCGTCCGGTTGTTCAATCCCGTCGGCGGATCCGAGCCGCGCTTGTCGAACCCGGTCAGGACGGCGCATCCGCTTGCCGGCTACTACCTAGAGAGCTTTCTCAAGACCCACGGTTACGACGCGCACTCGGTATTCAGGCTCGACGACGACGGCGCGTGGGCGGCGCATGGAACCAAGCCGCTCGCTGTCGCCCTCTCGACCACGTTCATAACGACGGTGGCGGAGCTGACCCGCACGATGCGCCGCGTGCGCTCCGGCGTGGGCCCGGACGTGCCGATCATCGTGGGCGGCCAGTTCATTTGGAAGCAGCACCTCTTCGGCCCGGATCGCTTCGCGGGGCGGGCGGAGCTCGAGTCGGCGCCGGAGCTCGCGCATCTCTTCGGGCCGTGGGCCGATCGGGTACTCAGGGACGCCATCTACGTCGCCAACGAGTTCGGGGAACACACGCTTCTGCACGTGTTGGAGAGCATCCGCCGCGGCGACGACACGCCCGCCGCGCTCAGCGATCTCGAGAACCTGGTTCTCTGGACGGAACGCGGGTGGACGACCACGCGGAGCGCCCCCGAGCCGATCGATCTGGACCGAGACTTCACCCGATGGGACATCGTCGATGAAATGCCGGCGACGATGGTGCCCGTTCGCACGAGCGTGGGGTGTCCTCACCGCTGCGAGTTCTGCGACTTCGTCGCCGTTCATCCCCGTCTTCGATTGCGTTCCGTGAGCTCCATCATGGACGAGCTGCGTCTCATCTCGGCGCGGGGAGCCACGTCCATCGGCTTCATGGACGACAACGCGCTCTCGAGCGCGGGCCGGACGAGGGCTCTTGCCCGCGGTATCGGTGAGAGCGGGCTTGGGCTGCGATGGGCCGGGTACCTCCGAGCGGACCGGATCGCCGACGGCGACGCGGCCCTCCTCGCAAGCTCCGGTCTCACGTACGCGTGGTGCGGGATCGAGAGCGGGGATCCCACGATCCTTCGAATGATGCGGAAACAAAGCGTGCCAGAGGCCGCGCAAAGGGGGATCGACTCGCTCACCGCCGCGGGCGTGCACGTGCTGGCGACGTTCGTCCTGGGATTCCCCGGTGAGACACAGGCTTCGGTGGACGCCACGATCTCATTTCTCAACGGGCTGCGGCACGATGCTCCGGGGCGGGTTGAGTATTCAGTGTTTCCGTTTCACCTGTTTCCGGGATCACCCGTGGACCGCCCGGAGCGGCGGCGCGAGCTCGGTCTGACGGGCTTGCTCGGCGACTGGCGGCACGCGACGATGAGCGCCGAGGAGGTCCGTGCGCGGTGGGCGCCGTACTTCTTTCGCGGCGTCGATGCGAGCTACGCGTATTACGGGGGCGACAACTCCTCGTTCTGGAGCGCCCGTCGTCGCGGGGAGGCCGTCTTGCGGCGCAAGTCCATCACGGTTGCCTTTCTCGACGGCGCGCGCGACGACGTCGTGCAGGAGCGTTTCGCGGCTTTGTACGATACGCTTCGGCTGGCTCACGGCGAGGCGCCGGACTGGCGCGAGCACCTGGCGCCTCGAGAGCTCCAGCCAGGGAACCGGATGACGTCATCGAAGGAATCGTCCCAGGGCTCCGCGTCCGGAGGCCGCTGACGTGCTCAAGACGCTCGCGGACGCTCTGTACCGGAGCGCCACCGAGGCATCGAGCAGCTTCCTCGAGGTGGTCGATGGTGACCCCCCTCGGCGCCTTCCCGACGTTTTCGAGAACGCGCGGCGGTGGGCCGGCCGCCTCCGGGAACTGGGAGTTCGGCGCGGCGACCGCGTCGCGATCCTCGCGGAGTCGCGGCTTCGAGCCATCGAGGCGCTTCTTGGTGCGTGGCTGCTCAGGGCGGCAGTCGTCCCCCTGGCAGGCCCGCGCGGGCTCGTCGCCGGCAGCCGGGACGTCGAGCGGATCTCGAAGGCGGTTCGCGCGAGCGGTGCCAAGGTCCTCCTCGCGAGCGCGAAGGGGCTGGCCCGGATGCCGGCGGACGCGCTCGCCTCGCTCGGGGTGACGGCCGTCAACCTCGAGGAGCCGGGGACTACGACGGTCGAGCCCGAGCGCGGCGACCCGGCCGATCTCGCGCTGATCCAGTACACCTCCGGGTCGACGGGCAGTCCCCGCGGCGCCGCCCTCACGCACGCCAACCTGGTGGCGAACCTCGAGGCATCGGTCACGGCGCTCGAGTTGACGCCGGACGATCGTTGCGTCAGCTGGTTGCCCCTCTACCACGACATGGGGCTCATCGGAGGCGTGCTGACCGCGATCTTTCGCGGGGGCTCGTCGATCCTCATCTCCCCGGAGGCGTTCGTCCTTCGACCGACGATCTGGCTCGAGACCTTCACGTCGCGCGCGGGCACGTACGCGCCCGCCCCGAACTTCGGATACCAGCTCTGCGCCACCCGCGTATCCGAGGCGGTGCTCGCGAAGCTGGACCTGCGAACCTGGCGGCTGGCGCTGACGGGCGCCGAGCCGGTCCGCTTGGAGACGATCGAGGCGTTCACCGCGCGATTCTCGCGCTGCGGGTTCCGGAGGGAAGCGTTCCTGCCCGTCTACGGGCTCGCGGAGTCGACGCTGGCTGTCGCCTTTCCACCGCTGGGACGCGGCGCCAAGGCGGAGTACTTGGACGCGGAGATCCTCCGCTCGACCGGCCGTGCGGAGCGGGAACGAGAGGGCGCAGGGCGGGCGGTCGTGTCGGTCGGTCACGCGTTTCCAGGTGCGGACCTGCGCGTCGTCGACCTGGAGGGCAGGCCCGTGCCCGAACGCGTGGAGGGCGAGATTGTGTTGCGCGGGCCCTCCGTGATGAGCGGATACTTCGGAGATCCCGCGGCGACGGAGCGGACGATCCGCTCCGGCTGGCTGCACACGGGCGACAGCGGGTTCATCGCCGACGGCGAGCTGTTCGTCACGGGACGGCTGAAGGCCGTGCTCATCCGCGCGGGAGAGAAGTACCACGCGGAAGATCTCGAGCGTGTGGCCGAACGCGTCAGCGACGTACGGCACGCTTGCTCCGCCGCGTTCTCGGTCGAGGCGCGCGGACGCGAGGACATCGTGCTCGTGGTCGAGCGCTCCGCGCGCGCGAGGGGCGATCCGGCGCATCTCGCCCGCCGCATTTCCGAGGAGATCCTCCGGGCTGAAGGGATCACTCCGAGCGCGGTCCACGTGACGGCGCCGGGAGCGGTTCCGAAGACTTCGAGCGGGAAGGTCCAGCGAGAGCGGTGCCGGACGATCCTTCTCGATGGATCGCTTGAAGTCCTCGGGAGCCATTCGAGCGCGACGGCGGAGGCCCGAAGATGAACGCGGCGAGCCCGGAGATCCAGGACCGCTGGTCGCGATGGCTGGTCGAGCGTAATCAGCGTGGGCTTCGCACCGGCCTGCTCGGGGTCGCCACGTTGTTTCCGGCGTTCGGAGTGCTCGACTGGTTGCTGGCGCCGAGGACCGCCCTCCCATGGATCTGGTCGGTGCGGGCGCTAATCACCATCGCTGCGATCGTGACGCTCGTGCTCCTTCCACGGCCCCGCATCGCGGCCTGGATCGAGCCTATCGGCGTAGCGGTGACGTGGCTGGCGGCGTTCGGAATCTCCCTGATGACGACCTACATGGGGGGCCTCGCTTCACCATACTACGGAGGCCTCCTGCTGGTCCTGATCGCGGCCGGACTCCTGCTGGTCTGGCGTCCATGGGTCGTGATCTTCGCGAACGCGGTCCTCGTATTGACCTTCATCGTCGTGAACATGGCCGCTGGCCAGATCGGGCCGCTCTCGACCGTCGTCTCCAACCTCGCGTTCCTCTCGGCCATCGCACTCATCGCCGGGATCGGCCAGGTGCTGCAGTTCAACACCCAGCGCGAGCAGCTCGTCCAGCGCGTCCATCTCGAGCAGGCCACCGCCAAGCTCGAGCGCGCCCACGCCGAGCTGAAGCAGCTCGACGAGTTCAAGTCGCGCTTCTTCGCCAACATGACGCACGAGCTGCGTACGCCGCTCGCGATGATCCTCACGCCCCTCGAGCTGATCCTGCAGGGCGAGCTGGGGAAGTTCAGCGAGGCCGCCGCGAGCTCGTTCAACAGCATGTACCGGAGCGCGCTCAAGCTCCTGAAGCTCATCAACGACCTCCTCGACCTCTCGCGGCTCGAGGAGAGCCGGCTGCGGCTGCACGTCGGCGAGCACGAGCTCGTCGAGTACCTGCGCGCCCTCACCGAGCAGACCCAGGTGCTCGCGCGGCGGCGCGAGATCGAGCTCGTGTTCGCGGCGACGAACGGGCAGGCGGTCCTCCGGTGCGATCTCGAGCGGCTGGAGCGGGTCTTCGTGAACCTCCTCTCGAACGCGATCAAGTTCACGCCGAGCGGAGGCCACGTCCACGTCTCGCTCGCCGAAACCCCCGGGGCGTTCGAGGTGGTCGTCCAGGACGACGGCCCGGGGTTCGCGCCCGATCAGGCGGAGCGGATCTTCGAGCGCTTCTACCAGGTGGACATGGAGGGCACGCGGCGCCACGGGGGCGCCGGGATCGGGCTCGCGCTCGCCCGCGAGCTCGTCCTGCTGCACGGCGGCACGATCCGCGCCGAGAGCGACGGGCGCCTCGGCGCGCGCTTCGTCGTGACGCTCCCGCGGCACCACGCCTTCCGCGAGGAGGACCTCGCGAGCCCGACCTCGCCGGGCGGGACCGCGAGCGGGGAGGGCGGGGACGCGAGCGGGGACGCGATGGTCCAGCTCGAGCGGCGCCACGAGTTCCGCCTCCTCGACATCGAGGAGGCGACCGAGCGGCGGGTCGTGGAGCGCGACTCCGACGAGGAGGCGCGCCCGTACACGGTCGTGGTCGCCGAGGACAACCCCCAGGTGCTCGCGGTCATCCACATGACGCTCCGGCGCGAGTTCAAGGTGCTGGGCGCGCCGGACGGCCTCAAGGGGCTCGAGCTCGCCCTCCGCGAGCAGCCGAGCCTCGTCATCACCGACCTCATGATGCCCGGGATCGACGGCCTGGAGCTGACGAGGCGCCTCCGCGCCGACCCGCGCACCGCCCACATCCCCGTGCTCATGCTCACCGCGCGCGGCGAGGTGGACGACCGCGTCAAGGGGCTCGAGACCGGCGTGGCCGCCTACCTGACGAAGCCCTTCTCCCCGCGGGAGCTCGTCACCTCCGCCCGCCAGCTCGTGAAGGCGGAGGAGCAGACCGCGGACCTCGTCCTCTCCCGCCGCATGGAGTCCATCGAGATCGTGGCGGCCGGGCTGGCCCACGAGATCAACAACCCGCTCAACTACGTGAAGAACGCCCTCGCCCGCATCCGCCTCGACGCGGAGAAGGTGCTCGACGTCGCGAGGAAGGCGGGAGATCGCCCGCTCGAGACCGGCGAGCGGCACGAGGTCGCCCGGTCCTCCGCGCGCATCGACGACATGCTGAAGGTCGCGGCGTCGGGGCTCACCCGGATCGCCGGGACGGTCGAGCTGCTCGGGCGCTACGGCCGCGCCGGCTACCAGCGCGAGATCGCCTCGATCGACGCCTGGGAGGCCGCGCGCACCGTCGTCGGCGTCGTCCTGCCGGCGACCGGCCGCGGCGTCGAGATCGTGTACGACTTCGACGGCGACGGCACGCTCGAGTGCGTCGCCGAGGAGTTCAACCAGGTCCTGACGAACCTCGTCCAGAACGCCATCGAGGCCTCGCCCGACGGCGCCGGGCGCGTCCGCCTGAAGGGGAGCGCCGACGGGGACGCGCTCGTGCTCTCCGTCGCCGACAACGGCCCGGGCATCCCCGCGGACGTGCAGAAGCGGCTCTTCACCCCGTTCTTCACGACGAAGGGGCCCGGCCAGGGCATGGGGCTCGGCCTCACGATCGTCCGGCGCGTCGTCCAGAGCATGGGGGGGACGCTGCAGGTGGTGAGCGCGCCCGGCGCCGGCGCCGAGTTCGTCGTCCGCGTGCCGCGCCGGCAGCGCCGCGGCGAGCCGTCGCCGCTCGTCAGCGCGCGCGCGTGATCGCGGGCGAGGCGCCGCGCGCGTTGCGCGGCGCCGCGGCGCGGGCTTACGGTAGCCCCGCCGCCATGTCCCTCGGCTCCCTCATCGTCCTCTCGCTCTCCCTCGGCGTCGCGGCGTGGCTGTTCTTCATGTGGACCGTGAAGACCGGCCAGTACGACGACCCGGAGGGCCCCAAGTACCGGATGCTGGAGGACGACGAGGGCGAGCGGAAGCCCTCCCCTCCGTCGAAGGGCGACACGAGCGCGCACCCGTCCGGCGGCGAACGGGATCGTGGACCGGAGCGGTCCCCGTAAGCACGCGTTTCCCCCCGGGAATCCAGCGTTCCGTCGGCTGACAACCCGTCCCGCGCCGTGGTATACGGCATCGCCTTTTCACTTCCCCACCCCAGAGCCCGCGGAGACCCGCGGTGAAGGAGGAGCCCGTGATCGAGGCTTATCTGAAGGCCGAGGCGGAGCGGAAGGAGCTGGGCGTTCCGCCCAAGCCCCTCGACCCGGAGCAGACCCAGGAGCTGGTGAAGCTCCTCCAGAAGCCGCCGAAGGGCCAGGAGCAGCTCCTGGTCGGCCTCCTCGAGAACCGCGTCTCGCCCGGCGTCGATCCCGCCGCCGAGGTGAAGGCCGGCTTCCTCGCCGAGCTCGTCTCCGGCAAGAAGAAGTCGCCCCTCATCGACAAGAAGCGCGCCGTCCAGCTCCTCGGCACCATGGGCGGCGGCTACAACGTCCCGCCGCTCGTCGCCGCGCTCAAGAACAAGGCGCTCGCCGAGGACGCGGCGACGGCGCTCTCCGGCCTCACCTACGTCTACGACGCGTTCGACGACGTGGCCGCGCTCGCGAAGGCGAAGAACGCCGCCGCGAAGAAGGTGCTCGAGTCCTGGGCGAACGCCGAGTGGTTCACCTCGAAGCCGGGCCTCCCCGAGCAGATCAAGGTGAAGGTCTTCCGGGTCGACGGCGAGATCAACACCGACGACTTCTCGCCCGCCGGCGACGCCTCCACCCGGCCCGACATCCCGCTCCACGCCCTCGCGATGGGCAAGACCCGGTTCCCGGGCGGGCTCAAGACGATCGCCGAGTACCGCGCCCAGGGCTTCCAGGTCGCCTTCGTCGGCGACGTGGTCGGCACCGGCTCCTCGCGCAAGTCCGCCTGCAACAGCGTGCAGTGGGCGATCGGCGAGGACATCCCCTTCGTCCCCAACAAGCGCCGCGGCGGCGTGATCATCGGCGGCGTCATCGCCCCGATCTTCTTCGCGACGGCGCAGGACTCCGGCGCGCTGCCGATCAAGGCCGACGTCTCGAAGCTCAAGATGGGCGACGTCGTCGTGGTCGACACCGTGAAGGGTCAGCTCCGGAGCGAGGCGGGCGAGGTGCTCGCGACGTTCAAGCTCGCGCCGAACACCCTCGCCGACGAGTTCCGCGCCGGCGGCCGGATCCCGCTCACCATCGGCCGCGCGCTCACCGAGAAGGCCCAGAAGACGACGAAGAAGGGGCCGAAGGACCTCTTCGCGAAGGTCGTGAACCCCGAGCCGAAGCCGAGCCAGGGCTACACGCTCGCGCAGAAGATGGTCGGCAAGGCCTGCGGCCTCCCCGGCGTCCTCCCCGGCGGCTACTACGAGCCGAGGATGACGACGGTCGGCTCGCAGGACACGACCGGCCCGATGACGGCCGACGAGCTGAAGGAGCTCGCCTGCCTCAAGTTCCAGGCGCCGATGTTCATGCAGTCGTTCTGCCACACGGCCGCGTACCCGAAGGCGGCCGACGTGAGCATGCACAGGAACCTGCCGAAGTTCGTCACCGCGCGCGGCGGCGTGCCGCTCCGGCCCGGCGACGGCGTGATCCACTCGTGGCTGAACCGCCTCCTCCTCCCCGACACCGTCGGGACCGGCGGCGATTCGCACACGCGCTTCCCGATCGGCATCTCGTTCCCGGCGGGCTCCGGCCTCGTCGCCTTCGCGGGCGCGCTCGGGTTCATGCCGCTCGACATGCCGGAGTCGGTGCTCGTCCGCTTCAAGGGGAAGCTCAACCCCGGCATCACGCTGCGCGACGTCGTGAACGCGATCCCGCTCTGGGCGATCCGCCAGGGCCTCCTCACCGTGCCGAAGAAGGGCAAGAAGAACGTCTTCAACGGCCGGATCCTCGAGATGGAGGGGCTGCCGGACCTCACCGTCGAGCAGGCGTTCGAGCTCACCGACGCCGCCGCCGAGCGGTCCGCCGCGGCCGCCGCGATCAAGCTGTCGGAGAAGACGGTCGCGACGTACCTGCGCTCCAACGTCGCGCTCATGCGGAAGATGATCGCCGACGGCTACCAGGACGCGAAGACGCTCGAGCGGCGCATCGCCGACGTCGAGAAGTGGCTCAAGAAGCCGCAGCTCCTCGCCCCCGACGCGAACGCCGAGTACGCCGCGGTCGTCGAGATCGACCTCGCCGAGATCACCGAGCCGATCCTCGCCTGCCCGAACGACCCGGACGACGTGAAGGTGCTCACCGAGGTGCAGGGCACGAAGATCGACGACGTGTTCCTCGGGTCCTGCATGACGAACATCGGGCACTTCCGGGCCGCGGGCGAGCTGTGGAAGGGCGGGAAGTTCAACCCGGCCGTGCGCAGCTGGATCTGCCCGCCGACGCGGATGGATCAGGCGCAGCTCAAGGAGGAGGCGTACTTCTCGACGTACAGCGCCGTCGGCGCGCGCGTCGAGATCGCCGGCTGCTCGCTGTGCATGGGCAACCAGGCGCGGGTCCCGGACGGCGTGACCGTCTACTCCACGTCGACCCGCAACTTCGACGACCGGATGGGCAACGGCGCGAAGGTGTTCCTCGGGTCGGCGGAGCTCGGCGCCCTGGCCGCGACCCTCGGCCGGCTGCCGTCGAAGGAGGAGTACTTCAAGGCCTACAGCGAGAAGATCGCCCCGAAGGCCGACAAGGTGTACCGCTACCTCCAGTTCGACGAGCTCGCGGCGTACGCGCCGGCGGGCAAGAAGCTCCGCACCGTCGCGTAGCGACCGCGGCGCACGCCGTACCGGGCCGCGCCTCCTTCGGGGCGCGGCCCTTCTCTTTGCGACGCTCCGATCGCGTCCCCTCTCCCCCTGGCGGAGCCAGGGGGAGAGGGCTAGGGAGAGGGGGCACACATGCCCGAAGTGACCGAGATCGAGATCGTCGAGGACTACACGCAGCGCGCCCGCTGCGACGAGGGGTTCCTGCGCCTGCGCCGGCTGCGCGCCCGCAACCGCCGCGCCGACGGCACGCGCTCGCCCGAGTACCGGATCGACGTCATCGACCGGCCCACGCTCGACGCGGTCGGCGTCTGCCTCTGGGCGCGGACGGCGCGCGGGGTCGAGGTGATCACCCGCCGCGGGCTGCGGCCCGCCGCCCACTTCCGGCGCGGGAAGACGCCGGCGCTGCCGGAGCCCGAGTACCTCCTCGTCGAGGAGATCGTCGCCGGCGTGCTCGAGCCCGGCGAGCGCGGCCTCGACGCGCTCCGCGTCCGCGCCGCGGCGGAGGCGCTCGAGGAGGCCGGGATCGCCGTCGCGCCGGAGCGGCTCGAGCCGCTCGGCGGGCCGTTCTTCCCGCTGCCCGGCATCTCGTCCGAGAAGATCCACCTCCTCGCGGCGGAGGTGGCGCGCGGGGCGGCGAGCGGACGGCACGCGGCTCCGCACGAGGGGGACGGGTCGCCCCTCGAGGAGGGCGCGGTGCTCGAGTGGCGCGAGCTCGGCGCGGCGATCGCCGCGTGCGAGGCGGGCGCGATCGAGGACGCCAAGACGGAGCTGGCGTTCCGGCGCCTGGCCGCCCGCCTCGCGGACCGGCGCTGATCCGCCGCCCCCGCGCGGCGTCCGGGTCCCGTCGTTGTTACGTACCCATCATGAGCCCCGAGGCCGCAGGCGCGTCGCGGGCCGCCGCGCGCGGCGCCGAGAGGAAGGGCGGCGCGCGCGCCGAGCTCCTCGCGACGTACCGGGACATGCTCCGCATCCGCCGGTTCGAGGAGGCGGCCGCCCGCGTCTACACCGAGGGGAAGATCGGCGGGTTCTGCCACCTCTACATCGGCCAGGAGGCGATCGCCGTCGGCGTGCGGCAGGCGCTCGACCCGGAGCGCGACTGGCTCATCAACGCGTACCGCGACCACGGCCACGCCATCGCCTGGGGGTCGCCGCCGGCGCGCGTCATGGCCGAGCTGTACGGGAGGTCCACCGGCCTCGTGAAGGGGAAGGGCGGGTCGATGCACATGTTCGACCCCGCCCACCACGACCTCGGCGGTCACGGCATCGTCGGCGGGCAGATCCCGCTCGCGACCGGCCTCGGGTTCGCCCAGCGCTACCGGAAGCAGGACGGCGTCGTCGTCGTGCTGTTCGGCGAGGCGGCGGTGAACATCGGCGCCTTCCACGAGTCGCTCAACATGGCGGCGCTCTGGAAGCTGCCGGTCGTGTACGTCTGCGAGAACAACCGGTACGGCATGGGCACCGCGATCGAGCGCAGCTCCGCGGTGACGGAGGTGTGGCGGCGCGCCTGCGCGTACGACGTCCGCGGGGAAGCGGTCGACGGCATGGACGTCCTCGCGGTCCGCGACGCCGTCGCGCGCGCCGCCGCCGAGTGCCGGCCACCCGACGGCAAGCCCGTCCTGCTCGAGGCCCGGACCTACCGCTACCGGGGCCACTCCATGGCCGACCCCGCGACGTACCGGACCCGCGACGAGGTCGACCGCGAGAAGCGGCACGATCCGCTGCACGTGCTGCTCGACCGGATGCGCGCGGAGGGGGCCGAGCCGTCGCCGCAGGAGCTCGAGCGCGTCGAGGCGGAGGTCGCGCGGGAGATCGACGCGGCCGTCCGCTTCGCCGAGGACAGCCCGGATCCGCAGCCCGACGCGATCTGGCAGGACGTCTACGCGTCGCCGGACGACCCGGCGCTGCACCGCGACGTCTGACGGGCCCGGCGGGGAGCGATCCCTCGAACGAGCCCGCGCCCGCGCGGCGAGCGCGGGCGCAGGCGTGGTTCACGTCCGGGCGTGCGGCAAACGGATCAGTTGTTCTGCGCGCACTCCGTGATCCAGGTCTGGATCTTCTGCGTGTCCGTGTCGGAGAGCCTGTCGCCGCCCGGGTGCATGTTGCCGCCGTTCCCCCACACGAGGAGCTTGCTCTGCGCCGGGTTCGCCGTGTCGACGAACCCCTGGACCGCCTGGTACGAGGTCTGGACGCTCGCGCTGCCGAACTTCGGGAGCGTGGTGCTCGCGTCGTTGTGGCACGTCCCGCAGTTCGCCGTCAGGATCGGGTAGACGTCGGTCGAGAACTTCACCGTCGCCGTCGCCGGCGGCGTGCACGCGGACGGCTTGTTGCTGCCGCCGGTGTTGCCGCTGCTGCTGTCGCTGCCGCAGGCCGCGAGTCCGATCGCCGCCGCCGCCACCACCCACGCGGATCTCGTCATGGTCTGGACTCCTCCCTGGAGAGCAGGGTGGCGACGGCCTCCGGGCCGGGCGAGCCCCCGCCGGCGTGGCCGGCGGGAGCCGCGTGGGACCCGGCGGCCGACCCCCTACTGCACGTGGTGCACCGTCGTCACGTCAGCGGGGCCGCCCTTGCCGTGGCAGGTCGCGCAGGCGCTGTCGGCGGTCTGGACGCCGCCCGAGTGGAAGCACGCCGCGGAGTTCACGGGCGAGAGCGTCCCGCAGGCCGGCAGCCCCTGGTCCGCCGCGGTGAAGTGGACCTGGTCGTGGCAGGACGTGCACACCGCCTGCGTCTTCCCGAGCGTCTTGTCGTCCGTCTGGTCCGTCGGCGTGTTGTTCGTGTCGATCGTCGTGTCGAGCGCCTCCGCCGGGAGGGGCGGCTCGTAGGTCGTGCCGGCGTGGCACATGACGCAGTTCGCGACGCCGTGCGGTATCTGGCCGGGGAACTCGTTCGGCGTGCCGGGCGCGCCACCGTGCGCCGCGTTCGCGGCGTTGAAGCCGTACACGGTCATGGGGTCCTTCCGGACGTCGGCGGAGTGGACGCCGTGGATGAGGACCTTGAAGTCGATCGACTGCTCCGTGCCCTGCGCCGTGGTGCCCTGCCGCTTCTGCCAGTCGGTCGCCTTCGGGTTGTGGCAGACGACGCAGACCTGGGTGGTGCCGTTCCGGTTGCGACCGTGGGCGGAGAGCACGCCGTGGCACTTGTTGCAGTTCTCGACCGCGACGACCTGGCGCCGCGCGTCGCCCGCGCCGCCCGACGCGCCGAAGCTCTGGACGGCGCTCGTGACGGGCACGTTCTCGCCGCGGAGCACGGGGTGGCCGTCCATGAACACCGTCGCGCTCGTCACGCCGTCGGGGAGCGCCACCGGCGAGGTCACCTCGTAGACGCCGGTCTGGCCGGCCACCTTCGTCACCGTGGTCTGGAGCTGCCCGGCGCGCACGATCGGCATCGAGCGCGGCTGCCCGGGCGCGGGCGTCGTCGGCCCGGCCCCGTCGTTCGTGTACTCCTTCGACGGCCACCCGAGCTGGACGTTGAGCGAGCTCGCCGGGGCCGTGTACGCGGCGTCGCTCTCGAGGTCGCGCGGCTGCTTCGTCGCCGTGTCGAGCACGTCGAACCGGACGACGGGCTTGCGGTCGGTGCCGACGGTGACGCTCTTCACCTCGTACTGGAACTGCTGGGCGATCGTGAAGATCGAGACGTGCTGCGACTCCAGCACCTGCGGGGTGTGGCAGCTGCTGCAGACCGCGCCCTGCGCGAGCTGCACCGGGTGGTTGCAGTCGGAGGTGTCCTTCTTGTCCGGCGTGCAGGTCACCGGGGCGGACCCGTCGAACTTCACGATGGAGTGGCAGGTCGTGCAGGCCCGCTGCGAGGGCGCCGACAGGTGCTTGTCCGCGTTCGCGCCCTGGTGGCAGAGGGTGCAGTTGCGGACGTCGTTGATCCAGCTCGCGTTGAAGACGTTCACCGAGTTCTGGAAGCCGATGATCGTGTAGGGCTGCTGGCCGGCGGGGAGCGGGCGGTCGCCGCCGTAGTGGATCTTGTGGATGAGCTCGACGAACTCGACCGAGTTGCCCGTGTCGGGATCGCTCGTCTGCGGCGTATGGCAGGTCAGGCAGAGCTGCGTGCCGAGGCGAACCCCGTGGGCGCGGACCGCGGGCGCGTGGCAGGTGTCGCACGCCGCGAGGGAGACGATCTGCTTCCCCACGGGCGTCCCGCCGGCAGGGACGAAGTTCAGGGTCGAGCTCGCCGCCTCGTCCGCGCCGGTGTCCTGCGTCGGCCGCCGGCTGGCCCACGCGCCGGCGGTCCAGGTCCGGGCCCGCTCGTCGGCGGTCGGGTTCGCCGTCAGCGGGTCGAGCTTGAACGTGTACGACCCGTTGCCGTTCGACGTGACGCGGGCGTCGAACTGGGTGGGATCGCGCGGCAGGGTGATCGACACCGCCTGGTTGCCCGCCGCGTTGAGGTAGACGTTGTGGTACGTGTCGTCGGGGTCCAGCCGGGCGAGCGTGAAGCGAGGGGCGTTCGTGTACGGATAGCCGCTGGCGGGCGTCGAGCCGCTCGGCGCCTTGCCGAGCTCGTCCTTCAGGGACTGGATCGGCTGCCCGCTCTCATCGGTGACGCGGAACGTCACCGTCGGCGGCGAGGACGCCGCCGTCGCGTCCGCCGGGAGGTCCGCGCCGGTGACCTGGATCGTGAAGCCGTACGGGTTCACGACGGCCTCGTTCACGGGGGTCCCTGGGTTGTTGTTCCCGCTCTTGCGCGCCTTCCCGCACGCGCCGAGCGCGAGCGCCACCGCCGCCGTCGCCGCCACCCCGAACGCCGCCCGCCGCCACGTCCACGTCGTCGTCATCGCGTCCTCCGCGAGTCCGTGTTCGCCGCCGCGCAAACCCCCGGGCGCACCCATCGCGCGAGGGGCAGCCAGACACGCTACGGGCGTGTCAGACCCGCGCGCACCGCCACGTCGGGGGCGGCCCGCATGCGTGTTTGGCGCGCCGGTCGAGGGCCGGGCGGCCCGCGAGGCGCGCGTCCGGCTGCGCGTGGAGCCGGGCCGGCTCCGGTCCGTTGCGCGCCCGGGGCGATCCCGACCAGATTCGAGGCATGCCGCTGACGTCGTACCGGGACGCGCTGAACCAGGCGATGCGCGAGGAGATGGCGCGCGACGATCGCGTCTTCCTCATGGGCGAGGAGGTCGGGCAGTACGACGGGGCCTACAAGGTTTCCCAGGGCCTCCTGAAGGAGTTCGGCCCCTGGCGCGTCGTGGACACGCCGATCGCCGAGCTCGGGTTCGCGGGCGTCGGGATCGGCGCCGCCATGGGCGGGCTCCGCCCGATCGTCGAGATGATGACCTGGAACTTCGCGCTCCTCGCGATCGATCAGATCGTGAACGGCGCGGCGAAGCTCCGCCAGATGTCCGGCGGCCAGCTCGCGATCCCGATCGTCTTCCGCGGCCCGCAGGGCGCCGCGAACCAGCTCGCCGCGCAGCACTCGCAGGTGTTCGAGAGCCTGTACGCGCACGTGCCGGGCCTCAAGGTGGCGGTCCCGGCGACGCCCCGCGACGCCAAGGGGCTCCTCAAGACGGCCATCCGCGACGACGATCCCGTGGTGTTCATGGAGTCGGAGATCCTCTACGGCTCGAAGGGCGAGGTGGAGGAGGGGGAGCTCCTCGTCCCGTTCGGAGAGGCCGAGGTCGTCCGCCCCGGCCGCGACGTGACGATCGTCGCGTGGCAGAAGATGCGCTTCGTCGCGCTCGCCGCCGCGAAGGAGCTCGAGGGGGAGGGCATCGAGGCGGAGGTGATCGACCCTCGCACGCTCCGGCCCTTCGACCTCGAGACCGTCCTCGCCTCGGTGGCGCGCACGAACCGCTGCGTCATCGTGGAGGAGGGCTGGCCGTGGATGGGCTCCGGCGCGCAGCTCGCCGACTCGATCCAGCGCCACGGCTTCGACGACCTCGACGCGCCCGTGCTGCGGGTCACCGGCCGCGACGTGCCGATGCCGTACGCGAAGCCGCTCGAGAACGCCGTGCTGCCCTCGGCGGAGCGGGTGAAGGAAGCGGTCCGGAAGGTCACCTACCGAGGGTAGGCGCGCGCCATGGCGAAGCCGATCAAGATGCCGAAGCTGTCGGACCAGATGACCGAGGGCAAGATCGCGGAGTGGCTGAAGCAGGAGGGCGACGAGATCCAGGCCGGGGACGTCGTCGCGCAGGTCGAGACCGAGAAGGCGACGCTCGACGTCGAGGCGTTCGAGTCGGGCGTGCTCATCGGCGTCGTCGTGAAGGCGGGCGAGACCGCGCCCGTGGGACAGCCGATCGCGTGGGTCGGCGCGCGCGGCGAGAAGGTGCCCGAGGCGCCCGCCGCGCGGGCGCAGCCGGACGCGGCGATGCAGCAGCGATCGGGCGGAGAGGTGTCGCACGTCTCGACCCAGGCGGCGCGGCCCGCCCAGGCGAAGGTGCCGGTCGCGCCGGAGGAGGCGCCGCGCGCCGCGCGCCGACCCGAGGCCGCGACCCCGACCTCGACCGGGACCTCGACCCCCGCTGCGACCCGGACCTCGACCTCGCCCGAGGCATCGGGCCGGACCCCGACCCCGACCCCGACCCCGACCGCGCCCCGGCCCGGCGCCCGGGGAGACGGCGCCCCGGCGGCGCCGC
>DASVZX010000073.1:0-3008 GCA_036391435.1 Anaeromyxobacter sp.
GACGGCGGCGGGCGCGTCGAGCTCGCCCAGCGCGTCCACGGCCGCGTCGGCGGAGGTCACGGGGACGGGATCGGGCGCGGGCTCGGGCACCGGCGCGGGCGGGGGCACGAGCACGGGCGGGGGCACGGCGGCGCCGGGCGCAGCCCCGCGCGGAGCCCCGAGCGCGGCGGCGACGAGATCGGCGAGCTGGGCCGGATCCACCGGGCGCGCCACCTGCGGCGCGTCGGCCGGCGCGGCCGGCGTCTCGCCGAGGACGAGGACCGGAACCCCGGGCGCGAGCTCGCCCTCGCCGAGGCTCGCGAGGGCGCTCCCGCCCTCGCACGTCGCGCCGACGAGGAGCAGGTCCGGCGCGCCCTGCACGATCGCCTGGGAGGCGTCGCGGGTGTTCGTCGCGAGCAGGGTCTGGTGACCGGCGCGCGCGAGGATCCGCTTCACAGCGGAGATCTCGGCGATATCGTCGTCGACGAGGAGGACGCGCGCCACGCGTCCGCGATGATGCCACGCGGTCCGTCGGGGGACCAAGCAGCCGCTCGCCCTTCTCGCGCGGCGCTGCCTACATCATCGAGTACGGATCCATGTCGAAGCGCACCGCGGCGCCGCCGGGCGGCCTGCGCGCGATCGCCGCGGTGGCGGCGTGGACGCGGAACAGCGCCTGCGGTGTGGGCGCACGGAAGAGGAGGTGCCACCGCGTCCGTCCCCGGATCCGCTCGATCGCGGCGGGCGCCGGCCCGAGCATCGCGACCTCTCCCTCGAGCGCGGGACGGGCGGCGTGCGCCAGCGCCTCCGCGGCGCGGCGGGCGCCGGTCTCGGAGCCCTCGACCCGCACCGCGAGCAGCCGCGAGAACGGCGGCCACCCGGCCCGCCGGCGCTCCTCGAGCTCCCCCGCGGCGAACGCGGCGTAGTCGTGGCCCGCCGCGCAGGCGACCGCGCGCACGCCCGGGTTGAACGTCTGGACGAGGACGCGCCCGGCCTCGGCGCCGCGGCCGGCGCGGCCGGCGACCTGGGTGAGGAGCTGGAAGGTCCGCTCGGACGCGCGGAAGTCGGGGAGGGCGAGGGCCGTGTCGGCGAGGATCACGCCGACGAGCGTCACGCCGGGGAAGTCGTGCCCCTTCGTCACCATCTGCGTCCCGACGAGGACGTCGATCTCCCGGCGGGCGAAGCGGGCGAGGACCGCCGCGGTGTCGTCGGCGGAGGACACCGCGTCGCGGTCGAGGCGGGCGACGCGCGCGCCCGGCACGAGCGCCCCGACCGCCTCCTCGACCTGCTCGGTGCCGACGCCGATCCCGAGCCGGACCCCGCCGCACGCCGGGCAGCGCCCGTCCATCCGCTCGACGCGGCCGCAGGTGTGGCAGAGCAGGATCCCGCGCCGCGCGTGGTGCGTGAGGGCGACGCTGCAGCTCGTGCAGCGCGCCTCGGCGCCGCACGCCTCGCACACGACGAGGGTCTCGTAGCCGCGGCGGTTCAGGAACAGGATCGCCTGCTGCCCGGCCGCGACGGTCTCCGCGATGGCCTCGGCGAGCCGCGGCGAGACGAGGGCGGGCGCGGCGTCCTGGCCCGGCCTGCGCGCCCGGCGCAGGTCCACGAGCTCCACCGCCGGCAGCGGCCGGTCGTCGATGCGCGCGGGCAGCTCGAGGCGGCGGTAGCGCCCCCGCCGCGCGTTCTCGAGGGTCTCGAGCGACGGCGTCGCGGAGCCGAGGATCACGACCGCGTCCTCGAGCTTCGCGCGGACCACCGCGAGGTCGCGCGCGTGGTAGGCCGGCCCGTCGTCCTGCTTGAAGCTCGACTCGTGCTCCTCGTCGACCACGATGACGGCGAGGTCCTGCACCGGGGCGAAGACGGCGCTCCGGACGCCCACGCAGATCCGGGCGTCGCCGCGGCGCAGGCGGACCCACTCCGCGTGGCGCTCGGCGCCCGAGAGGCCCGAGTGGAGGAGCGCCACCTCGTCGCCGAACCGCGCGCGGAACCGCCCCGAGAGCTGCGGGGTGAGGGCGATCTCCGGGACGAGCACGAGCGCGCCCTTCCCGGCCGCGCGCGCGCGGGCGATGGCGTGCAGGTAGACCTCGGTCTTCCCCGAGCCGGTGATGCCGTGCAGGAGGAAGGGCGCGAAGGCGCCGAAGGCGCCCTCGATCTCGGCGAGCGCCGCCGCCTGGGCGGCCGTGAGCGCGGGCGCGGCGCCGCTCGCGGGGAGGATCCCGGCGCGCGCGACGGGGGTCTCGGTGTCGACCCGGACGAGGCCGCGCTTCACGAGCGCGCCGAGCGCGACGCGGCCGCGCGGGAACGCGGCCTTCAGCTCCTCGACCGGGATGCGGCCGCGGGCGAGGAGGTACTCGAGGAGCGCGCGGCGCGCCGGCGCGCGCGAGAGCGTGGCGACGGCCGCCGCGGCGGCGGGATCGGCCTCGGCGTACTCGACGCCGCGTCGCGCCGGCGGCTGGGTGCCCTTGCGCGTGTTGAGCCCCGGCGGCAGGGCCGCCCGGAGGAGCTCGCCGGGCGGGACGAGGTAGTACTCCTCGGCCCAGCGGATGAGCTCCACGAGCTTCGGCGTGAAGGGCGGCGACGCGTCGAGGACCTCCACCACGTCGCGCAGCTCGAACCCGGCCGGCGGGGCCGCGGGGAAGCCCACCACGTAGCCCGTCGCGCGCCGGCTCCTGCCGAAGGGCACGGCGACGCGCGCGCCGAGCTTCACCTCGTCGGCGAGGGCGGACGGGACGCGATAGGTGAACGTTCCGCGCACCGCGGCGGCGACGGCGACCTCGACGAGCACCGCCGGAGTGTAGCAGCGGCG
Organism: Anaeromyxobacter sp.; assembly: GCA_036391435.1. Taxonomy (GTDB): domain Bacteria; phylum Myxococcota; class Myxococcia; order Myxococcales; family Anaeromyxobacteraceae; genus Anaeromyxobacter. The sequence goes on from DASVZX010000073.1 coordinate 2,783, forward strand.
GCCCACGGTGCCCGGGCGCTGAATGCGCCGCGCGGTGGGGCGTCTGGTAGGGTGAGGCGCCACGGAGGGAACGACATGATCGCCACCGCCCGGAAGACCGCGTTCGTCGCCGCCGTGCTGCTCGTTGCCGCCTGCGGGGAGAAGAAGGAGGCGCCGCAGCCCGTGCCCGCCGAGCGGGCCGCGCCGCCGCCCGCGGCCGCCCCCGCGCCGGGCGCGACCGAGGCGG
>DASVZX010000074.1:0-22960 GCA_036391435.1 Anaeromyxobacter sp.
CCCCGCCGGGCTCGCGGGAATCCGCGCGCTTGGCTGGTTGTTCCGCTCGCTCCGCGTCGCTTTCCCGATGCACCCGCTCGGAAATCCGTGGCCGGGCAGACACATCTCTAGGCGGCCGACCAGGCGCCTCCCCGCTCGCGCGCCCGGCCCTCGCGGCGGAGCTTCTCCAGGACCGCGAGGCAGCTCCGCTCCGCCACCGGGAACAGGGCCGGCGGGGTGTCGGCGTACGCGGCGGCGGTCACCTCGGCGAGGGTGCCGCCGGGACGCAGCGCGCCGACGACGAGCGCCTCCCGCTCGCGGCGGTGGGCGAGGTACGCCCCGAGCCGCGCGACCGCGTCCGGCGCCGGCGGCCCGTGCGCAGGGTAGAGGGTCCGCGGAGCGAGCGCGCGGACGCGCTCGAGCTGCGCGACGTACTCGGCCATGTCGCCCTCGGCCGGATCGATGACGACGGTCGAGAGGGTGGAGACGAGATCGCCGCACACGAGCGCCCCGGTCGGCTCGTCGAGGAACGCGAGGTGCTCGCGGGCGTGGCCGGGCGTGGCGAGCGCGAGGAACCGGCCGCCGAGCAGCTCGCCGTCGCGGACCGGCTCGATCCGGACCCCGGCGACGCGCCCCTCGGCGAGCGCGTGCGCCCGGACCGGCACCCCGTACCGCGCCGCGACCGCGGCCGCAGCGCCGACGTGGTCGGGGTGCGCGTGGGTGAGCCAGACCGCCGTGGTCCTCCGCCCCTCCGCGGCGAGCCGGTCGAGGAACGCGAACAGGCGCGCCTGCTCGGCCGGATCGGGGGCCCCGGGGTCGACGACGGCGACGCCGTCCCCCGCCGGCACGATCCAGGCGTTCGTGTGCGTCGCGGGGGGGAGCGTCGGCGTGCGGAGGGCCGCCATCACGAAGCCGCCCTGGAACTCGGCCCAGCGCGAGCGCTCCGGCGGGGCGCGGAGCAGGTCGAGCGGCGGCGGTCCGCTCGCGGCGACGGCCCGCACCGCGTGGAGGTTCGGCGGGAAGAGGAGCAGCTCGCCCCGCTCCCAGCGGGCGAGCACGCGCGCGGCGGGGAAGAAGTCTCCGCCGGACAGCTCGCCCGGCCAGATCTCCGCGGCCTCGCCCGACGGGAGCGGCGCGAGGAAGAGGCGCGCGTCGTACCGCAGCGGCAGGAACTCCGGCGTCACCCAGCGCCCCGCCGGCTCGAGCAGCCCCGCGGAGAGCGAGAGCCCGTGCTCGCGGAGGAAGGCCCCCCAGGTCGTCGCGACGTCGAGGAGCGCGCGCCGGCCGCGGCGGCGCGCCTCGCGCCCGACGCGGGCGGCCCCCTCCGCGAGGAGGACGCCCGTCTCCTCGAACAGCTCCCGGGTCGCGCACGCCACGAGCGCGGCGCCGTCGCCGGAGGCGCCCGCGACCGGGACGCTCGCGTCCTGCGGATCGAGCCGGCCGCCGGGGAAGGCGTGGAACCCGCCGGCGAAGCGGCGCTCCGTCCCGCGCCGGACGAGGAGCACCTCGCGTCCCTCCGGGCCGTCGCGGTGCATCACGACCGCGGTCGCGACGATGGGCTCGGACGGCGGCGGCGCGGGGGGGAGGCCGGGATAGGCGAAGCTCACGGGTCCGCGAAGCGTAACCCGGCGTCCCGACGCGTGCCGCGACGAGACTCCGGCCCGGCCGGAGCGAACGTCGCACGCGCGAGCGGTGCCCCGGGTGGGGCCCTTTCGCGGGGCGCCGCCCCCGCTCTCACCGGGAGTATGAGAGACTGCCATTTCCTCCCGAGGGTCGAGGGTGACGTCCGGACGACAGCCGGCAGAGACGACGGTGCTCGACGCGATGGTCGATCGGGCCGCGGTCGGGCTGTGCCTGGTCGGCGCGAGGGACGAGGTGCTCCGCGCGAACGCGCGCTGGCTCCGGGCGGCCGGCGCCTCCGCGGCGGAGGTCCTCGGGAAGGACGTGCTCGCGCCGTTCGGACGCGCCTGGCGGATCCGGGCGCTCCTCGCGCGCGCCCGGCGGGGCGAGGCGGTCGCGCTGCCGCCGCTCCGGCGCGGCGGGAGCGCGTGGGACGCCCGGGTCGAGGCCGTGCCGCTCGCCCGCGGGACGGGGCTCGTCCTCTCGCTCGTCGAGGCCGTCGAGACGCGCGGCGCGGTGCGCGCGCGCCGCGAGGCGGCGCCGTCCCGCCGCACGCGGAAGCGGCCGGCGGCGGCCCCCTCCCAGGACCCGGTGCTGCGCGCGCTCGCCGACGCGATGCCGCAGATCGTCTGCGTCGTCGCGGCCGACGGGACGCCGGAGTACGTGAACCCGGCCTGGACGGCCTACTCCGGCCTCGACCTCGCCGCCTCCGTCGAGCAGGGCTGGTTCCGCGTCGTGCACCCGGACGACGTGCCCGCCGTCCGCGAGACGTGGCTCCGCGCGAAGGCCTCGGGGAAGCCCGAGCAGGTGGAGCTCCGCTACCGCGCGGCGGACGGGGGCTACCGCTGGTTCCTGTCCCGCCTCGCGCCGATCCTCGACGCGCGCGGCCGCACCACGCGCTGGATCGGGGCCGGGATCGACATCGACGACCGCCGCCGCGCGGAGGCGGATCGCGAGGAGCTGCTCGCGCGCGTCGAGGAGGCGGACCGCCGCAAGACCGGGTTCCTCGCGATCCTGTCGCACGAGCTGCGCAACCCGCTCGCGCCGCTGCGGAACGCCGCCTGGCTGCTGGAGCACGCCCCGGCCGGCGGCGCGCAGGCCCGGGCGGCGGTGGGCGTCATCGGGCGCCAGGTGGAGCAGCTCGCGCGCCTCGTCGACGACCTGCTCGACGTGACGCGGATCGCGCGAGGCAAGATCGAGCTGCGCCGGGGGAGGATCGACGTCGCCGAGCTCGCCCGCCGCACCGTCGAGGACCACCGCGCGATCCTCGCCGAGCGGGGGCTCGCGCTCGAGCTCGCCGCGCCGGCGGAGCCGGTGTGGGTGAAGGCGGACGCGGCGCGGCTGAAGCAGGTGATCGGGAACCTGCTCGCGAACGCCGAGAAGTTCACCCCCCCGGGCGGCCGGGTCTCGGTCTCCGTCGCGGCGCAGGAGGGCCGGGCCGCCGTGCGGGTGGCCGACACCGGCATCGGCATCGCGCCCAACCTCCTCGAGCGCGTGTTCGAGCCGTTCGTCCAGGCGGACGGCGCGGGACGGGGCGGGCTCGGCCTCGGCCTCGCGCTCGTGAAGGGGATCGTCCAGCTGCACGGCGGGACCGTCGAGGCCCGGAGCGAGGGGCCGGGTCGGGGGACGGAGTTCAAGGTGGCGCTCCCGCTCCTCGCGGCGGACGAGCCGCGCACGCCGACGCCGGTCCCGCCGCCGCCCTCCCCGGCGCGGAGGATCCTCGTCGTGGAGGGCGACCGGGACTCGGCCGAGATGCTCCGGCTCGCGCTCGAGCTCGCCGGCCACGAGGTGGAGATCGCCTCGAGCGCCGCCGACGGGCTCGCGCGCATCCGCAGCTTCCTGCCGGACGTCGCGCTCTGCGCCATCGGGCTGCCGGACCGGGACGGGTACGAGCTCGCGCGCGACATCCGGGGCTCCCCGGAGCTGGCGGGCGTCCGGCTCGTCGCGCTCACCAGCCACGCGATGCCGGAGGATCAGCGGCGCGCCGCCGAGGCGGGGTTCGACGCCCACCTCGGCAAGCCCGTCTCCCCCGACGAGATCGAGCGCGTCGTCCGGGGGATGGCGCCGCCCGCGGGCACGTGAGGCTACATGCAGCCGCGGTAGGGCCCGGCCGCGGCCGCAGACGCGCTCGCGTCGGCGGCCGCGCCCGGCAGGCCCGCGACGCGGACCGCGCCGTCGCGCGTCCGGTCGGTGCCGTCGCCGAGCTGGCCGACGTCGTTCTCGCCCCAGCAGGCGACCTCGCCCGAGCCGAGGCGGGCGCAGCCGTGCGAGTCGCCGCCGGCGATCGCGACCGCCCCCTCGACGACCGGGTTCGCGAGGTCCCCGGAGCACCAGACCCTGCCGTCGTCGAGGAGCGCGCAGGTCGCGTGCCGCACCTCGGCGACCGCGACCGCCGGGCGCGGGAGCGCGCCGCCGCACGTGAGGGTGCCGTCCTGGAGCACCGCGCAGACGTCCGGGTCCGCGCGCCCGATGGCCGCCACGGCGAGGAGCCCCCGGTTGCGGGCCACGAGGTCGTCCTGCCAGCACCAGACCGTCCCGTCGTCGAGGAGCGCGCAGGAGTCCGAGGCGGCCGCCACGACGTCCACCGCCGGCGCAGGCAGGCCGGTCACCCGCTCCGGAGCGCGCCGGTCGGGGCCGCCGTCCGACGCGGAGCCCCAGCAGAAGACCTCCGCCGCGCCCGCGATCGCGCACGCCCGCCCTCGGAGGCCGCCGCCGGCGGCGACGCGGACGACGCCCGCGAGCCCGGCGACCGGTGCCGGCGTCCAGCGGTCGCCCGGGGGGCCGCCGTCGCCGAGCTGCCCGCGATCGTTCCGGCCCCAGCACCAGGCCTCCCCGGAGACCGTCGCGGCGCAGGTGAAGCCGAAGCCCGCCGCGACGGAGCGCGCCGGAGGAAGGCCCGCGACGGCGACCGGCCGCACGCGGTCGAAGGCCGTGCCGTCCCCGAGCTGGCCGCGGGCGTTCGACCCCCAGCAGAAGGCCGTGCCGTCCGCCAGCACCGCGCAGGTGTGCGCCCCCGAGCCGGGGTCGCGGTCCGAGCAGGCGAAGAACGCGAGCAGCGCGACGAGCGCCCACGGGGGGCGGGCCGGGCGGCGGCGCCTCACTGCGCGCCCCCCATCCGGCCGCGGAGGGCGAGCACGACGAAGGGGCCGCCCGAGCGCGAGAGGGACGCCGGCCGATCCTCGCGGTCGACGCGGTTCACCGCGAAGACCTCCCACCCGGCGGTGAGGCGAAGCTCGGCAAACCGCCACAGCGCGGCGAGCCCCGCCATCGGGGCCACGGCGAGGTCGCGCGTGACCACGTCCGCGTACGGGCTCGCGTGATCGGCGTCCCAGCCCTGGACGAAGTATCGCGTCTGCCCCCACCGGACGCGCGCGGCGGCGAACGCGGCGAGCGCACCGCGCCGGCCCGAGGCGACGAGCGCCGAGTAGGCCGGCGCGAGCGAGAGGTCGAACCCGCCCCCGAACCCGAGGCGAGCCGTCCCCGTGATCCCGAGCCGTCCCTGGTCGCCTCGCCGGAGGTCCACCTGCGCCGCGGCGCCGACGACCTCGTACCCGAGCACGGCGGCGGCGGTGAAGGGCCCGATCGTGGCGCCCGCGGTGAAGTCCAGGCGGGGCTCTTCGGGCCTGCGGCGCCAGGTCCTCCCGTCGGAGAGGGTGAGCTCGAGCGGCGCGAAGTCGAACGTCGCCGACGCGTCCACCCAGACCTGCGGGAAGGGGGAGGGGCCGACGACGAGCGGCATCCCGGAGACCGGCCAGATGCGGGTCTCCTCGTTCAGGGCGCGAGCGGGCCCGGGCGCCGCGGCGGCGGCGCCGAGCGCGAGCGCGAGCGGCACGAGACGGCCCGTGACGACCTCCCCCGGTACGAGGCGACGGTACCGCGGTTCGTGACGGCGGCGGGGCGCCGCGGGTGGGTTCAGGTGCGCGGGGCGGTGCCGCCGAGCCGGAACAGGTCGGCGGGCTCGTAGCGCCGGACGCCGGGCGCCGGATCGAGCGCCGCCGCGAGGGCGGCGCGCGCGACGATCGCGGCGTGGACGGGGCGCGCGGCGGCGGGGAGCAGGGGCGAGAGGGGCCGCAGGATCCGCAGCGCGAGCTGCTCGCCGGCGCGGCGCTCGCGGCGGTCCCCGTCGAGCATGCCGGGCCGCAGGATCCGCGTGCGCTCGAGCCCGAGCGCCTCGACGTCGCGCTCGAGCTCGCCCTTCATCCGCGAGTAGAAGATGCGCGAGCGGGGCGAGGCGCCGGCGCTCGACACGAGCACGTACGCGGGGACGCCGTTCGCGCGCGCGGCGCGGGCCGCGGCGAGCTGGTAGCCGTGATCGATTCGGTGCTGCGCCGCCCGGCTCCCCGCCGCCCGGATCGTCGTGCCGAGCGCGCTGAAGAGCACGTCGCCGCGGACGAGGGGAGCCCAGGTCTCCGGGGCGTCGAAGTCGACGGCGTGCTCGGCGAGCTTCGCGTGCGCCGGCGAGGCGCCGGCGCGCCGGACGAGGACCGCGACCGCGGCGAAGCGCGGGTCGGCGAGGAGGAGGCGGACGAGCTCCGCGCCGACGAGCCCGGTCGCGCCGACGACGACCGCCCGCCGTCCGCTCGCGCCCGGGCTCATCCGCGCCTCCGCCGCGCCGGGGCGGCTACTTGCCCGCCCCGCCGGGCACCGGGAACCCGCGGTTGCGCATGAGGGCGCCGATGCCCGGGTCGCGCCCGCGGAACGCGCGGTAGGCGTCGGCGGGATCGACGGTGTTCCCCTCGGAGAGGAGCAGCCTGAGCTTCCGCGCGACGGCCCGGTCGTAGGGTCCCTTCGCCTCGGTGAACGCCTCGTACGCGTCGGCGCTCAGGGTGTCGGCCCACAGGTAGCTGTAGTAGCCCGCCGAGTACCCGTCGCCGGCGAACACGTGCGCGAAGTGCGGCGGGCGGTGGCGCATCACGATCTCCCTCGGCATCCCGAGCGCGGCGAGCGTCTCCTTCTCGAACGCCGCCGGATCGATCGTCGCGCCGCCCGCGAGGTGCATCTTCATGTCGACGATCGCCGCGGAGAGGTACTCCGTCGTGATGAAGCCCTGGTTGAACTTCGAGGCGCGCTGGATCTTCCGGAGGAGCGCCTTCGGCAGCGGCTTGCCGGTCTTCACGTGGAGCGCGTAGCGGTTCAGGACCTCCGGGGTCTCGAGCCAGCGCTCGAGCAGCTGCGACGGGAACTCGACGTAGTCGCGGGCGACGTTCGTGCCGGAGAGGGTCGGGTAGGTGACGTTCGAGTCGAGCCCGTGCAGCGCGTGCCCGAACTCGTGGAAGAGCGTCTCGGCGTCGGTCCAGGAGACGAGGATCGGCTCGCCCGGCTTCCCCTTCACGAAGTTGGCGTTGTTCGAGACGATGGTGGGGATCTCGCGGTCGACCCGCTCCTGGTTGCGGTACGCGTTCATCCACGCGCCGGACTGCTTGCCGTCGCGGGCGTACGGGTCGAAGTACCAGAGGCCGACGTGCCTCCCCTTGCCGTCCTTCACCTCCCAGACGCGGACGTCGGCCTGGTAGACCGGCACGCCCTTCACCGGCGTGAAGTGCAGGTCGAAGAGCTGGCCGGCGACCCAGAACATCCCCTCGCGCAGCTTCTCGAGCTGGAGGTACGGCTTCACCTCGTTCTCGTCGAGGTCGTACTTCGCCTTGCGGACCTTCTCCGCGTAGTAGCGGTAGTCCCAGGGCTCGATCGTGATCTTCGCGCCCTCCTTGTCGGCGACGGCCTGCATGTCGGCGACCTCCTCCCGGACGCGCGCGACGGCGGCCGGCCAGACCGCCTCCATGAGCTTCATCGCGTTCTCGGGCGTCTTCGCCATCGAGTCCTCGACGCGCCAGTGGGCGTGCGTCGGGTAGCCGAGGAGCTTCGCGCGCTCGGCGCGGAGCTTCAGGATCTCGGTGATGCCGGCCTTGTTGTCGCGCGCGTCGCCGTGGTCGCCGCGGGTCGTGAAGTTCCGCCAGACCTTCTCGCGCAGCGCGCGCCGGTCGGAGAACGACAGGAACGGCTCCACCGAGGAGCGGGTGTTGAGCACCGCCCACTTGCCCTTCTGCCCCTTCGCGTCGGCCGCCGCCGCCATCGCCGCGCGGACCTCCGGCGGGAGCCCGGCGAGGTCCTCCTCCCTGTCGATGAAGGTCGTGTAGCCGGCCTCCTCGGCGAGGAGGTTCTGGGTGAACCCGGTGTAGAGCGTCGCGAGCCGCTCGTTGATCTCGGCGACGCGCTTCTTCGCCGCGGCGTCGAGCTTCGCGCCGGCGCGGACGAAGCTCGTGTACTGGTACCAGGCGAGCCGCTTCTGCTCGGGCGTCTTGCAGGAGGTCTCGCGGGCGTCGTACACGGCCGCGATCCGGGCGAAGAGCTTCTCGTTCTGGGTGATCCTGTCCTGGAACGCGGCGAGCTTCGGCGCCATCTCGCGCTCGACCGCCTGGAACTCCGGCGTCGACATCGTCGAGGAGAACACGCCGTAGATGCTGCCGGCGCGGTCGAGCGTGCGGCTCGCCTTCTCGAGCGCGGCGAGCGTGTTGTCGAACGTGGGCGCCGCCGGGTCGTTCGCGATCTCGTCCACGTTCGCGAGCGTCTCCGCCATCGCGGCCTCGAGGGCGGGCCGGAACTGCTCGACCTTCACCTGGTCGAAGGGCGGGACGCCGCCGTACGGGCCGGTCCAGGGGGCGAGGAGCGGGTTCTTCACCGTGGCCTCCGCGCCGGCGGCGGGGGCCGCCGGGGGCGCAGCGAGAAGGAAGAGGAGCGATGCGGCCGGGCCGAGCAGGATCATCGGTGCGTTCCTCCGGAAGGTCGTCTGGGGCGGTACCTTGGGACCGGTGCCGGCGGCGGTCAAGCGCGAACCGGGCGCGCCGGCGTGGCCGCGCGCCGCTCCCGGGCGCACGCGGAGCGCGCACGCGGCCCTCCCGGGCGAGCGCGGCGGCGCCTCCTCGAGGGCGCGAGCGCGCGCCGGGCGTCTCCCGCTCAGCCGCGGACGGCCGCCACGCCGCGCCGGAACGCGTCCTCGTTCACGCCCACCGCCGCGCGCTTCCCGCCGAGGGCGCGCCGCATCGTCTCGAGCAGGGAGGCCTCGGGCAGCAGCTTCGTCGCGCCGGCGAGCGCGCCGAGCGCGACGATGTTCTTCACGAGCGGCTGGCCGAGCTCGCGCGCGATCTCGGTGCAGGGGACGGCGAGGACGCGCACCGAGGGGTCGAGGGCGGGCGGCTCCCGGACGACCGACGAGTCGTAGAGGACGACGGCGCCCTTCGCGACGAGGGGCCCGAACTTCGCGAGGGACGGCGCGTTGAAGGCCACGAGCACGTGCGGGTGGGGCACGTCGGGCGAGAGCACCTCGCGCTCGGCGATGCGGACGTCCGCGTAGGACGTGCCGCCGCGCGACTCCGGCCCGTAGCTCGGGATGTGCGTCGCGTCGAAGCCCTCGGCGATGGCGGCGCGCGCGAGGAGCATCGCCGCGGTCTGCGCGCCGTCGCCGCCCGCGCCCGCCACCTTCACGCCGACGTCCTCGCCGAACGCCGCGCCCGGGAACCCGTGGGCGTGGCGGGGCGCCGGCTCGACGTCGGCGCCGAAGGAGGCGAGCAGCGCGGCCGGGTCGAAGGTCGGCCGGCGGAAGGTCCCGTTCCAGCCGGCGGCCGGCGCGTCCTTCTTCACGCCGAGCGGGTAGACCGGGACCATCTGCTCCCGCACCCACGTCTCCGCCTCCTGCGGCGTCATCCGGAGGTGCGTCGGGCACTCCGCGAGGACCTCGACGAAGGCGAAGCCCTCGTTCCCGGCCTGCAGCGAGAGCGCCTTCCTGATCGCCTTCTGGGCGCGCTTGCGCTGCTTCGCGTCGTAGAGCGCGACGCGCTCCACGTACACGGGGCCGTCGAGGGAGGCGATGATCTCCGCCATCCTGAGCGGGGTGCCCTCGAGCCGGCTCCGGCCCTCGGGCGTGGTGGTGGTCCTCTGGCCGGAGAGCGTGGTCGGCGCGAGCTGGCCGCCCGTCATCCCGTACACCGCGTTGTTCACGAAGATGACCGCGAGCGGGACGCCGAGCTGCGCCGTCTGCATGATCTCGAGGAGGCCGATCGCGGCGAGGTCGCCATCGCCCTGGTACGAGATCACCACCGCCTCGGGGTTCGCGAGCTTGTGGCCGAGCGCGACGGCGGGGGCGCGGCCGTGGGCCGCCTGCGTGTTCCCGACGTCGAGGTAGTAGTACATGAACACCGCGCAGCCGACCGGCGAGATCGCGACCGTGCGGTCCTGGATCCCGAGCTCCTCGATCGCCTCGGCGAGGTAGCGGTGCACGAGGCCGTGCCCGCACCCGGCGCAGTAGTGGGTGGCGCGCCCCTTCAGCCCCTGCGCGTGGTCGTGCCGCTCGAACCGCTCGTAGAAGACGCTCACGCCGCGGCCTCCTTCGACGCCGCCGCGCGCACCGCCTCGACGATCTCGCGCTCGGTCGGCAGGTTGCCGCCGAGGCGGCGGACGTGGGTGATCTCGACCGGGGGCGCGCCCGCGTGCGAGAGCGCGAGCCGCAGCTCGTCCTCGAGCTGCCCGTCGCTCGCCTCGACGACGACGAGCTTCCGCGCGCGCCGCACGAGCGGGAGGAGCGCCTTCACCGGGAACGGCCACACGGTCTGCGGCCGGAAGAGCCCGGCCCGGACGCCGCCCTCGCGCAGCGCGCGGACCGCCCCCTTCGCGATCTGCGCCGGCGTGTTGCACGCGACGACGAGCACCTCCGCGTCGTCGCACAGGTACGGGGCCGCGCGCTGCTCGCTCGCGGTCATGCGCGCGTACTTCTCGACGAGCGCGCGGTTCGACGGCTCCCAGTCGGCCGGGTCGAGGAGGATGGAGGTGACGACGTTGCGCCGGTGCTGCGCGTCGCCCGGGACCGCCCAGGCGGGGAGGCCGGGGCGGACGAGCCGGTCGGGGAGGACGACGCGGCCCGTCATCTGCCCGAGGTAGCCGTCGGCGAGGACGACGACCGGGTTCCGGTAGCGGAAGGCGAGCTCGAAGGCGAGCATCGTGAAGTCGAGGAACTCCTGCGGCGTCGCCGGGGCGAGCGCGATCGCGTGGGTGTCCCCGTGGCCGAGGCCGCGGCAGGCGAGCTTCAGGTCCGACTGCGCCGGGCCGACGTTGCCGAGGCCGGGCCCGGCGCGCATCACGTTCACGAACACGCCCGGGAGCTCGGCCCCGATCATGTACGAGATCCCCTCGAGCATGAGGCTGAAGCCCGGCGACGAGGTGAAGGTCATGGCGGGGCTGCCCGCGGCGGCGCAGCCGAAGATCATGTTGACCGCGGCCACCTCGCTCGAGGCCTGCAGGAAGGTCCCCCCGTGCTTCGGGAGGAGCTTCGCCATGAGCTCCGCGCCCTCGGTCGAGGGCGTGATGGGGTAGCCGAAGAAGTGCCGGCAGCCGGCGAGGAGCGCGCCGATCGCGCCGGCGTGGGCGCCCTTCACGACGAGCGGGACGCCGGCCGGGAGCGGGACGGACGTCGGCGGGACCTCGACCGGCGCGGGGGCGCCGGCCTTCCCCGCGAGGCGGCGCTCGGCGGCGTCGGCGAGCCAGGCGGCCTCGTCCCTCGAGACCATGCCGAACGGCTCCGGGCACGCCTCGACGCACAGGCCGCAGCCGTTGCAGCGCGCGGGATCGAAGAGCACCGGGGCGAGGCCGCTCGCCTGGTTCACGTCGGTGCCGGTGGCGAGCGCGTCGAGCGAGCACGCCTCGATGCAGCGTCCGCACGCCTTGCAGTACTCGGGGTTGAGAACGGGCTTCGGCCTTGCCGCGGCTTGCGCCATCGAGTGCCTCCGGGCTTCCGGGGGCGGCATTCTGCCACGCGGCGCCCCGCGGGTACACGGGGCGTCTCGGGGAGGGCGCTAGATCCGCACGATCTCCGCCTGGACCTTCGAGAACACCTTCGGGCCGTCGCCGGCGAGGAACACGTCGATCTCCGTCCGGACGCCGAGCCCCTCGTCCGGCAGGTAGATCCCGGGCTCGATCGAGAAGCAGAGGCCGGGCACGAGCGGGCGGGTGTCGTGGGTCTCGAGGTCGTCGAGGTTCGCGCCGTCGCCGTGCACGCGGGTCTCGATGGAGTGGCCGGTCCGGTGGACGAAGCGATCGGCGAGCCCGGCGGCCTGGACGACGCCGCGGACGGCGCGATCGACCTCGAAGCCCGCGAGCGTCCTCCCCTCGGCGTGCGCGCGCCGGAGCGCGTCGAGGCCGGCGTCGCGCGCGTCCGCGGCGACGCGGAAGATCCGCTCGAGCCGCTCCGGCGGGCGATCGCCGCAGAATCCCACCCAGGTGATGTCGGCGTAGACGTCGCGGGGGCCCTTCCCGCGCGCCCACAGGTCGATGAGGACGAGGTCGCCCCGCCGGATGGGCGTCGGCGTCGCCGCGGAGGGCGCGTAGTGCGGGTCGGCCGCGTGGCCGTTCACGGCGACGATGGGCGGGTGGTCGGTCTCGAGGTCGGCCTCGCGGAACCGCTCCACGAGGAACCCCTGGATCTCCGTCTCGAGCGGCGTCTCGCCCCGGCGGTGGGCCTCGCCGATCCGCGCGAAGGCGGCGTCCTTCGCGGCGTCGATCGCGGCGAGCGCGCGCTTGTGGCTCTCCACCTGCGCGGGATCGAGCCGGCAGAGGAAGCGCTGGACGAGGTCCGCCGAGGAGACCACCTCGACGCCGAACGACCGGACGAGCTCGAGCGTCCCCGCGTCCACGCGGGAGAGCGTCGGGATCGCGCCGCCCGGGAAGTACTCCATGGCGACCCTCGCGCCGCGGGGCAGCGCGCCGAGCGCGCGGGAGAGCGCGCCGTGGAGCGAGGTCCACGAGGCGTAGACGTCCCGTCGCCCGGGCACGTCGTCCGGAAACTGCGAGCGCTCGATGGCGTGGACGACGAGCGTCGGCTCGCCCTCGCGCGGGAGGAGCAGGAAGAAGCGGCGGGTGAGCATCCTGCCGCCGAGCCCGAGCACGTGGAGCGCGGTCGGGTTCTGGCCGTGGAAGTCGTAGAGGAGCCAGCCGTCGAGGCCGAGCTCGCCGAGGGCGCGCCGCAGGGCGGGGAGATCCATGGGCGACACGATAACGCGGCGCGGGCGCGGGCACCGGCGTCCCGGCCGGGCCGGTCACCCCCGCTCGGTGAGGACGACGCCGGCGATCACCATCGCGCCGCCGACCGCGAACGTCGCGGTCACCGCCTCCCCGTAGAGCGCCCACGCGAGCGCCGCGGTGAGCACCGGCTGCGTGTTGGACCAGATGGCGACCCGGCTCGCGTCGGAGCGCCGGAGCGCCCAGTAGTAGAGGAGGTAGGCGACGACCGACTGGAGCAGGGTGAGGTAGAGGACGCTCCACCACGCGCCGGCCGACGCCCGCCCGAACGCCGAGAGGTCCGAGAGCGCGAGGCCGAACGGCAGGTACACCGCCGAGCCCGCGGCGATCGCGGCGCCGGTCGAGGCGAGGACGCCGTAGCGCTCGGCGTAGGGCTTCGCGGCGACCGCCCAGACCGACCACGCGACGACCGCGACGAGGATGAGGAGATCGCCGAGCAGGCCGCGCCCGGCGACGTCGAGCCCGACCGCGCCGCGCCCGGCGAGGACGACGACGACCCCGATGAACGCGAGCGCGACGCCCGCGACCTTGAGCGCGGTCGCGCGCTCGCCGAGCCGCCAGCGCGCGAGGAGGAACACGATCACCGGGGCGAGGGCGTAGAGGAGCGCGCCGTGCCCGGGCGAGGTGAGCGACATCCCGTAGAGGAAGAGCCCCTGGTTCACCGGGATGCCGAGGACGCCGAGCCCGGCGAGGGCGACGAGATCCCGGCGCGCGATCCGGACGCCGCTCCACCGCCAGAGCGCGGCGTAGAAGGCGCCGGCGAGCGCGAACCGGAACAGCGCGACCTCGAACGGCGACAGCTCGACGAGCGCTCGCCGGGCGGCGAGGTAGGTGCCGGCCGTGATGACCGACTGCAGGAGCATCACGAGGTGGACCGCCACGGGCGAGGGAACCTAGCCCAACGCGGGCCCGAAGACGACCGCGGCGGCGGACCGGACGGGGCGGCGGCCGCCGCGCCCTTGCAAGTGAGTGCGCACTAACTTAACTCCCAGCCATGACCGCCCGGAAACCCGCCGACGCCCGCCGTCGCGAGATCGCCGACGCCGCCCTGCGCGTCGTCGCCGGGCAGGGCCTCGCCCGCTTCACCGCGATGTCGATCGCGCGCGAGGTGGGCGTCTCCGACGCGGCGCTGTTCCGCCACTTCCGGACGAAGGACGCGATCGTCCTCGCCGTCGTGGACCGGGTCGAGGAGATCCTGTTCGAGGGGTTCCCGCCGGCGGAGCCGGATCCCATCGCGCGGCTCGGCCGCTTCTTCGAGCGGCGGATCGCCGGGATCCGCGAGAACCCCGGCGTCGCCCGCGTGATCGACTCGGAGCTGCTCGCGCAGGTCGCGCCGCCGGAGGGGGTCGCCCGCGTCGCCGCGTTCCGGCGCCGCTCGCGCGCGTTCGTGCACCGCACGCTCCTCGAGGCGAGGCGGAAGGGGCTCCTCGCCCCGGGCCTCGCGCCGGACGAGGCGACGATCCTCGTGCTCGGCGCGATCCTCGCCCTCGGCCACGCGGGCATCGGCGCCGGCGTGGAGCGCCGGCTCCCGGCCCGCGTCTGGACCGCCCTCGAGCGCGTGCTCCGCGGGGCCGGCGTCGCCGCCGCGTCGCGGACGCCCCGCCGGAAGGTTCCGGTCCGGAGGGCCGGATGAGCCCGAAGCAAGCAAACCCCGAGCAGGAGGTCGCCGTGTCGAAGCTCGCATTCGCCGCCGTCGCCGTGTCGTCGCTCTCCCTCTTCCCCGCGCCCGCGCGCGCGCACTGCGACTCGCTGGACGGCCCCGTCGTCCAGACCGCGAGGAAGGCGCTCGAGAGCGGAAAGCTGAACCCGGTCCTCGCGTGGGTCCGCTCGCAGGACGAGGCGGAGATCGAGGCCGCCTTCGCGCGCGCGCGCGCCGTCCGCAAGGCGGGGGGCGAGGCGAGGGACCTCGCCGACGCCTGGTTCTTCGAGACGCTCGTCCGCGTGCACCGCGCCGGCGAGGGCGCCCCCTACACCGGCCTGAAGCCCGCGGGCACCGATCCCGGCGTCGCGGTCAGGGCGGCCGACGCGGCGATCGAGAAGGGCTCGCCCGCGGAGGTCGAGAAGCTCCTCGCCGGGAGCGTGAGGGAGGGCCTCCACGCGCGGTTCGCGGCGGTGAAGGGCAAGAAGCGCCCGGGCGAGGACGTCGCCGCGGGCCGGGCCTGGGTCGCGGCCTACGTGCCCTTCGTGCACTGGGTCGAGGGCGTCCACGCGGCGGCGGAGGGCGCGGGCGCCCACGGCGACGTGGCAGAGGCGGACGCCGCGCCGGCCGCGCCGGGACACGGCCACGAGTAGCGCGGGGCCGCGAGCGTCACCTCGCGCCGCGAAGCCTCAGATCGGCACCCGGTACCGCTGCGCCGGCCCGCGCTCGGCCGGGTGCGTGATCTCGTGGATCCGGATCGAGTTCGTCTGGCCGGGCACCCCGAGCGGCGACCCGTGCACGAGCACCACGCGGTCGCCGGCCGCCGCGACGCCCTCCTCGAGGAGCCGGTCCGACACCATCTCGGCCATGAGGTCGGCGTTCTTCACGGGCTCCATCACCTTCGGGACGACGCCCCAGTAGAGCGCGAGGCGGCGGCGGATCGCCTGGTCCGGCGAGAAGGCGACGATGGGGACGTGGGGGCGGAACTCGGCGAGGAGCCGGGCCGTCTCGCCGCGCAGGGTGAAGCAGCAGATCGCGACGGCGCCGGACACGGTCGCGGCCTCGCACGCGGCGCCGGCGATCACCTGGTTCGCCGGCGCGCCGCCCTCGCGCATCGCCACGCGCGCGAAGCCGCTCACGCGCGGCGGCAGGCCGCTCTCCGCCTCGCGCACGATCCGGTCCATCATCTGCACCGCGAGGAGCGGGTGCTTCCCGCTCGCGGTCTCGCCGGAGAGCATCACCGCGTCGGCGCCGTCCCAGATCGCGTTCGCGACGTCGGAGGCCTCCGCGCGCGTCGGGCGCGGGTGGTCGATCATCGAGTTCAGCATCTGCGTCGCGATGATGACGGGCTTGCCGAGCGCGTTCGCCTTGCGGCACATCTCCTTCTGGAGGAGCGGCACGCGCTCCGGGAGGATCTCCACCCCGAGGTCGCCGCGCGCGACCATGATCCCGTCGGCGGCCGCGAGGATCGCGTCGAGCCGCTCGAGCGCCTCGGGCTTCTCGATCTTCGCGACGACCGGGACGACGCGGCCGGCCCGCTCCATCTCCGCGCGGCACGCCTCGACGTCGGCGGGCGACCGGACGAAGGAGAGCGCGACGTAGTCGACGCCGTGCGAGATCCCGAAGGCGAGATCGGCCCGGTCCTTCTCGGTGAGCGCGTCCGCCCGGAGCGCGACGCCCGGGAGGTTGATCCCCTTGTGCTCGCCGAGCACGCCGCCCTCGATCACCTCGCAGCGGGCGCGCACGCCGTCCGTCGCGAGCACGCGGAGCTCGAGGAGGCCGTCGTCGACGAGGAGGCGGTCCCCGGGGCGCACGTCCTCGGCGAGGTGCGGGTAGGTCGTCGACACGAGGTGCGCGTCGCCCGGGAGCTCGCCCTCGGTCGTGATGACGAGCTCCGCGCCCGGCTCGAGGACGACGCCCTGCTTGCCCGCCGCGAGCGGGCCCGTCCGGATCTTCGGTCCCTGCAGGTCCTGGAGGACGGCGACGGCCTTGCCGAGGTGGCGCGAGGCGGCGCGGAGGCGATCGAGGGCCCGGGCGTGGTCCTCGTGGAGGCCGTGCGAGAAGTTGAGGCGCGCGACGTCGACGCCGAGGGCGAGGAGCTTCTCCAGCGTCGACGGATCCGACGACGCCGGCCCCAGGGTGGCGACGATCTTGGCCCTGCGCATTCCCCCCCTCCTAACCACCGGCCGCGGGGGGCGTCCAGCAGCAAGCCGGGGCCCCACGGCGCGGTGCCCGGCCGCCGCGCAGCCCCGGCGCGGCGCGCGGCCCCGGGGCCCGGACCGGTTGGCGGGAGACGGCGCAGGCGCGGGCTGGACGGCGGCGCGCCGCCGTGCTTCGGTCCCGCTCGGTGACCGGCCCGAAGCTCCCGCGCGCGTTCTACGCCCGCGACACCCGCGCCGTCGCGAAGGCGCTCCTCGGCAAGATCCTCGTCCACGTGGACGGCGGCGTCCGCCGGGCCGCCCGGATCGTGGAGACCGAGGCCTACCACGGCCCCTCCGACCGCGCCTCGCACGCGCGCGCCGGCCCGACGCGGCGCGCGGCCGTCATGTTCGGCCCGCCCGGCGTCGCGTACGTCTACCTCGTCTACGGCACGAGCCACTGCATGAACGTCGTGACCGGCGCAGAGGGGTTTCCGTCCGCGGTGCTGCTCCGCGCCGCCGAGCCGGTCGAGGGCTGCCTTCACTCGACGCGCGGGCCGGGGAACCTCTGCCGGGCGCTCGCCATCCGGCGCGAGCACGACAACGGCCGCGATCTCGCGGGCGACGATCTCTTCGTCGAGGACGCGCCCCGGCCGCGCGAGCGGATCGTGTCGGGCAAGCGGGTCAACGTGGACTACGCGGGCCCCTGGGCCGAGAAGCCCTGGCGCTACGCGCTCGAGGGGAACCCCTGGGTGAGCCGGCCGCCGCCGTCCCCCCGGCCGCCGCGCGGGCGCAAGGCCCGATCTGCGATATATGGGCGCCGTGCTCCACCTCGCCGGCCAGGACAGCCGCACGCTCGCCCGCCGCGCGGACATCGCGCTCGACGACGCGCGCCGGATCGTCGGGGCGGTGATCGGGCGCGACCGCGGGCTCCGCGACGCGCGGAACGTGCGGCGCGAGGTGCTCGACCGCGTGGACGCGCTCGCCGCGCCGGGCGACCTCGCCGAGGTCGGCCGCGTGGACGCGCGGGACGGGTTCCGGCGCTACCTGTTCGAGCTGCCCGACGGCGCGCGCGTCGAGGCCGTCCGGATCCCCCTCTACGACACGCACCACGTCGTCTGCGTCTCGTCGCAGGCGGGGTGCGCGCTCGGGTGCGCCTTCTGCGCGACGGGCGCCCTCGGCCTCGTGCGATCGCTCGCGTCGTGGGAGATCGTCCGGCAGGTCATGAGGGTGCGGGCCGACTCGACGCGCCCGGTGACCGGCGTCGTCTTCATGGGCCAGGGCGAGCCGTTCCAGAACTACGAGGCCGTGCTCGACGCCGCGTACGCGCTCTGCGATCCGGCCGGGGCCCGCATCGACGCGCGCCGCATCTCCATCTCGACCGCCGGGATCGTGCCGATGATCCGGCGCTACACCGCCGAGGGGCACAAGTTCCGGCTGTGCGTCTCGCTCAACGCGGCGATCCCCGAGAAGCGCCGCGCGCTCATGCCGGTGGAGAAGGGCTTCCCGCTCCCGGAGCTCGTGGACGCGATCCGGGAGCACGCGTCGAGGGCGGGCCGCGTCACGGTCGAGTACGTGATGATCGCCGGCGTGAACGTCGGAGAGGAGGACGCGGCGGCGCTCGGCGCGCTCTTCCGCGGGGTCCCGATCCGGCTGAACCCCATCGCGGTGAACGACGCCTCGGGGCGGCACCGCGCGCCGACCGAGGCCGAGTGGACCCGCTTCCGCGACGCGCTCGCGCGCGAGCTGCCGGGGCAGCCCGTCGTCCGGCGCTACTCGGGGGGGCAGGACGAGAACGCCGCCTGCGGGATGCTCGCCTCGCGCCTGCGCTGAGCGCGGCGGCCCGCCGCTGGCCTAGACCGGCAGGTGGAGCGCGGCGCGCATCGCGACGTACACGATCGCCGCCACGGCCCCCGCGGCGGGGATGGTGAGGATCCACGCCCAGATGATCCGGCCCGCCACGCCCCAGCGGACCGCGCGCGTCCCGCGCGTCGAGCCGACGCCGACGATGGCGCCCGTGATGGTGTGGGTCGTCGAGACCGGGATGCCGAAGTGCGCGAGCGCGAGGATCGTGACGCCGCCGCCGGTCTCGGCGGAGAAGCCGCCGATGGGTTGCAGCTTCGTGAGCGAGTGGCCCATCGTCTTCACGATCCGCCAGCCGCCGAAGAGCGTGCCGAGGCCGATCGCGGCGTGGCAGAGGAGCACCACCCAGAACGGCACCGGGAACTTCTCCGCCATGTGGGCGGCCTTGGCGCTCTCCGACCAGACCGTGCCGTAGAGGATGAGCGTGATGACGCCCATGGTCTTCTGGGCGTCGTTCGTCCCGTGGCTGTAGCTGAAGATCGCCGCCGAGAGGAGCTGCAGCCGGCGGAACCAGTGGTCGACGCGCGCCGGCGTGTTCCTCCGCACGACCCAGGCGGTGAGGATCATCATCGCGGAGCCGAGCACGAACCCGATGAGCGGCGACAGCACGATGAAGGCGACGATCTTGAAGATGCCGCTCGGGATGAGGCCGGCGTAGCCGAGCGACGGGAGGGTCGCGCCGATGAGGCCGCCCGCGAGCGCGTGCGAGGACGAGGACGGCAGCCCCCACCACCAGGTGAGGAGGTTCCAGATGATCGCGCCGAGGAGCGCGGCGAACACGACCGTGAGCACGACGGGGACGCCGTGGTCCTTGAGCGGCTCGAAGTGGATGATGCCCTTCCCGATCGTCGCGGCGACCTTGAGCTCCGCGCCCCACAGCACGGGCGCCGCCGAGACGAAGTTGAAGAAGGCGGCCCAGACGACCGCGACGATCGGCGAGAGCACGCGGGTGGAGACGACGGTCGCGATCGAGTTCGCCGCGTCGTGGAAGCCGTT
Organism: Anaeromyxobacter sp.; assembly: GCA_036391435.1. Taxonomy (GTDB): domain Bacteria; phylum Myxococcota; class Myxococcia; order Myxococcales; family Anaeromyxobacteraceae; genus Anaeromyxobacter. Next base: position 19,297 of record DASVZX010000074.1, read on the forward strand.
GAGGAAGTCGAAGACGAGCGCGACGAGGATGAGCAGGACGACGATCGCGACGATCATCTGGGCGGGGCTCCGGGGCCGCTACGCGTGCTCCAGCACGACGCCCTCGATGACGTTCGCGACGTCCTCGGCGCGGTCGGTCGCGTCCTCGATGAGGTCGATGATCTCCTTCCACTTCATCACCGTGAGCGGGTCGTTGCCGCGCTTGAAGAGCTTCGCCATCGTCCGGCGCGTGAGCGTGTCCGCCTGGTTCTCGAGGACGTTCATCTCCTTGCAGGCGTCGAGGATCGCGTTCGGGTCCTTCTTCATCTCGCGCAGGCCCTTCACCGCCTCCGCCATCTTCTCCGACTGCGCGACGAGCACGCCGCAGAGCTCGCGCGCCTCGGGGAGGACGGAGTCGATGTCGTAGAGCGAGAGCCGCTCCGACGCGGCGTCGGCGAGGTCGAGGACGTCGTCGATGCGGGAGAGGAGCCGGTGGATCTCGGAGCGATCGAACGGGGTGATGAACTGCGTGTGGAGCCGGGCGAAGGCGCGGTGGGTGATGTCGTCCCCCTCGTGCTCGACGTCCTTGATCTCCTGACACTTCCGCTGGACGTCGGTGAAGTCGTCGAGCAGCGCCTTCAGGAGCCGGGCGCCCTTCACCACCGTCCCCGCCTGGGCCTCGAAGTCGGAGAAGAAGTCGTCCGACTTGGGCATCAGCTTCTCGAGCATTCGTGCCTCCTCCGAGCGCGGCGAACCATACCGATTCCCGCGGGGTAGTCAAACGCTGCTTCTCCTCCCACGGAGGCGCCCCGGCAGGAGCACAGATGGGTATGGGGCGAAATCTTCTTCAGTGATATCGCAAAACTGAAGGATGCTACGGGTCGCTCGCGGGGCGATGGCCTGTTCGCTCACCCTGCAGGCGTACATATTGCGGTGCCCGGACGGGGAACCGGGGTCGGCGGGAGCCGGCGCCGGGACCGGGGGAACGGTCCAGCAGGAGGTGACCCGTCGATGCGCTTCGGCGCGAAGATCGCGCTCGTCCTGCTCGCGGTGGGCGTCCTCCCCGTCGCGCTGCTCGGGCTCGTCTCCTACACGGTGAGCCGCGACGAGCTGCAGCGGACCGTCGGCCGCATGCAGGTGCAGGCCGCGAACGATCTCGCGCTCTTCATCGAGCGCACCGTCACGACCTCCAACGAGAGCCTCGCGCTCTCCACCTCCGCGCTCCTCCCGCTCGAGGGCTTCTCGCGCGGGGAGCTCTCGCAGATCCTCCAGATCCCGTACCGGCAGCTCCCGTTCGTCTCGATCCTCGCGCTCGTCGACGACCGGAACGCGCCCATCGCCGGGCCGGCGTACGAGGCCCGCCCCGAGCTCGATCCCGGCCTCGCCGCGCGCGAGCCGGTGAGCGACGAGGACCTCGCCGCGTTCCAGCAGCGCCTGCCGCCGCCGCCGCCCTCGCGCGGCGAGACCGCCATGAGCGCGCCGTACCGCTCCGGCCGCGGCGCGCTCCGCATCGCCGTCTCGCAGCGGCTCGCGAAGGACCGCTCCATCGTCGCCGAGGTCGTGCTACGCGACGTCGAGGATCGCATCGCGGAGCTCTCGAAGGGGACGAGCGTCGCCTACCTCGTGGACGCGCGGGGCGAGGTCCTCGCGCACGGCGGGGCCGACCCGACCGTCACGGCGGAGGAGCGGCGCCTGCCCGAGGTGGGGTTCGCGAAGGCGATCGCCTGGTCGCACCTCGTCCACCGGAGCGACGGCGCCCGCTGGCTCGCGGCGTTCGCGCCGGTGTCGCGGTACGGCTGGGGCGTCGTCATCGCCCAGCCCATGGCGATCGCCTTCGGCGCGGCGGAGCGGCTCCGCTTCTACACCGTCGCCTGGGCCGGCGTCGGGCTCGTCCTCGCCCTCGCCCTCGGCGCGCTCCTCGCCCGGCGCGTGACCCTCCCCATCCAGCGGCTCTCCCGGGCGGCGGGCGCCATCGCCGCCGGCGACTACGGCGCGCCCGTCGACGCGTCCGGCCGCGACGAGCTCGCCGACCTCGGCCGCGCCTTCGTCCGCATGACCGCGGAGATCCGGCGCCGCGACGAGGAGATCCGCGCGTGGAACGAGGAGCTGCAGAACCGCGTCGCCGAGCGGACCGCCGAGCTCAAGACCGCCCAGGACCAGATCCTGCGCACCCGCAAGCTCGCCGCGATCGGCTCGCTCGCCGCGGGCCTCGCGCACGAGCTCAACAACCCGATGACCGCGATCACCGGCTACCTCGCCATCCTCCGCAAGCAGGCGCCGGCGGGGACCGAGCAGGCGGGGATGCTCGCGAGCGCGCAGGAGCAGGCGACCCGGATGTCGCGCGTCATCGAGGACCTGCGCAGCTTCGCGGACCAGGAGCGCGGCGGCTCGGGCCAGCGGTTCTCGCTCGAGCGCGCCGTGAGCTCCGCGCTCGCGCTCTACGAGGACCGCATCCGCGCCTCCGGGATCGCGCTCGAGCGGCGCGTGGACGAGCGGCTCCCCGACGCCCAGGGCGACCCCGTCCAGATCCAGCAGGTCGTCGCCCACCTCCTCGAGAACGCCATCAACGCGATGCCGACCGGCGGCAAGCTCGAGGTGTCGGTCGGGACGGTGGACGGGGACGCGCTCCGCCTGCGGATCGCGGACACCGGGCCCGGGATCCCGGCCCCCATCCGCGAGCGGATCTTCGACCCCTTCTTCACGACGAAGGAGCGGAACGGCCAGGTCGGCCTCGGCCTCTCGGTGTCGCACAGCATCGTGGAGGCGCACCACGGCCAGATCCTCGTGGACAGCACGGAGGGCGCGGGCGCCGCGGTCACGGTGCTCCTGCCGGCGGCGGCGCAGGCGCACCTCGCCTGAGAGAGAGCCAGACGATGAGCGAGCGAGGGAAGCAGAAGAGGAAGGAGCCCGCGATGGCGGGCGCCGACCTGCTCGCGCCGAGCCTGCTCCACGAGCTGCGGCAGCCGCTGACCGGCGCCGACGCCGCGGCGGTGCTGCTCGAGCGCGCGCTCCCCGACCTGCGGGGCGCCGACGACTGGAGACTGCTCCGCGCCCAGCTCGCGCGCCTCGGCGAGATCGTGAACGAGTACGAGGGCCTGCTCCGGCCGGGCAAGGCGGAGCCGGAGCCGTTCGCGGTCGGCCCGGTGGTGTCGCGCGCGGTGGACCTCCTCGCGCACCGCGTCCGTCCGCTCGCCCGGCGCTTCGGGCTCGAGCGCCACGACGGCGAGGTCCAGGGGTGGGGCGACCCGGGGGCGCTCGTCCACGCGGCGACGAACCTGCTCGCGAACGCGCTCGAGGCGGTGGAGTCGCGCGGGGACGGCGCGCGCGTGCTCGTCCGCGTGCTCCCCTCGGTCACGGGCGGCGTCGAGGTGCGGGTCTCCGACGAGGGCGTCGGCATCGCCCCCGAGCACCGGGCCCGGCTGTTCGAGCCGCGCTTCACGACGAAGGGCGACCTCCGCGGGTCCGGGCTCGGGCTGCACGTCGCGCGGGAGCTCATGAGCCGCTACGGCGGCGAGGTGTTCCTCGTCGGGGACGACGACCCGAACCGCGCGCCCTGGGCGGTGACGGAGTTCTGCATCGCGGTCCCTCCGCCGCCCGGGGGAGGTGCCGCGTGAGCGCGCTCCGCTTCGCCGCCGGCATCGGCGCGGGCGCCGCGATCGCGGCGCTCGTGGCCGGCGCGAGCGTC
>DASVZX010000075.1:0-13559 GCA_036391435.1 Anaeromyxobacter sp.
GTGCTCCTCGCGATGGGCACCCACGTGGTGCCGGTCGAGGTGGTCGGCGTCGAGGCGGCCGCGGAGGCCCGGATCTACCGCTTCGCGACGAAGGTCGCCCCGGGCCGCTGGCTCCTGCCGGGCGAGCGCGGGGCCGTCGTGATCGGCGAGGCCGTCGCGGAGCGGCTCCGGTCGGGGGTGGGCGACGACGTGGTCGCGACGGCCGTCGGCCGGGGCGGGAACATCGAGAGCCTGATGCTCCGCATCGTCGGGACGGTCTCGACCGGCAGCGACGACACGGATCTCTCGGTGTGCGCCGTCGCCCTGGAGGACGTCGAGGCGCTGACCGGCCTCGCCGGCCCGGGTGAGATCACGCTCGTGCTCGACGACTGGCGGACGGTGGACGCGGCGCGCGCGCGGCTCGCCGCGGCCCTGAAGGGCGGCGACGACGCGCTCACCTGGGGCGAGATCAACCCCGAGTTCAAGGGCCATCTCGACCAGGACCGCGCGAGCTCCCGGTTCGTCTCCGGCGTCGTCCTCCTCGTGGTGCTCCTCGGCGTGGCGAGCGCGCAGCTCGCCGCCGTGCTCGAGCGCCGCCGGGAGTTCGCGGTGCTCTCCGCGCTCGGGATGCGCGGGTGGCGCATGGTCCGGCTCGTGATGCAGGAGGCCGTGGCGCTCGGGCTCGCCGGCTGCGTCGTCGGGCTCGCGGCGGGGTTCCCCTTCGTCTGGTGGATCACCGTGCACGGCCTCGACTTCCGCGCGCTCATGGGCGCGAGCTGGTCGTTCCAGGGCGTCGTGTTCGAGCCGGTGATCTACGGCGACATGGGCCCGTGGATCCCGGCCTACGCGCTCGCGGTCTCCGTCGGCGCGACCGTGCTCGCCTCGCTCTACCCGGCGTGGTTCGCCGCGCGGACGGACCCCGCCGCCGCGCTGAGGGTCGCCCAGTGACCGGGCCCGTCCTGTCCGCCCGCGGCGTCGCGAAGGTCTACCGCCAGGGGAAGCTCGACGTCCCCGCGCTCCGCGGCGTCGACCTCGAGGTGCGCGAGGGCGAGTTCCTCGCGCTCGTCGGCCCGTCCGGGAGCGGCAAGACCACGCTGCTCAACCTCGTCGGCGCGCTCGACGTGCCCACCGCCGGCGAGCTCTCGGTCCTCGGCCGGCGGATCGCGTCGCTCTCCCGCGGGGAGCGCGCCGAGCTGCGCCTGCGATCGCTCGGGTTCGTCTTCCAGGCCTTCAACCTCGTGCCGGTCCTGACCGCGCTCGAGAACGTCGAGTTCGTCCTCGAGCTGCAGGGGCTCGGGGCCGAGCGGCGCGCCCGCGCGCTCGAGGTCCTCGCCGAGCTCGGCCTCGCGGACCTCGCCGACCGCCGGCCCGCGGAGCTGTCGGGCGGCCAGCAGCAGCGCGTCGCCGTGGCGCGCGCGGTCGCGGCGCGGCCGCGGCTCGTCCTCGCCGACGAGCCGACCGCGAACCTCGACGGCGAGAACGCGGAGGTGCTCATGCACCTCATGCGCGATCTGCGCGACCGGCACGGGATGACGTTCCTCTTCTCGACCCACGACCCGCGGGTCGTCGCGCACGCCGTCCGCGTCGTCACGCTCGTCGACGGGCGGGTGGCGCGCGACGAGGCGAAGGCCGGGGAGGCGCCGCACGAGATCCTGCCCGGCGTCGGCAAGGCGCCGGAGCCGGCGAGGGGCTGAGTGCGCGCGCGGCCTTCTCCCGGGCCTGCCCGCGCCGCGCTCGCCGCCCTCGCGGCCGCGCTGCTCGCCGCGCCGGGGGGCGCCGCGGGGCGCGAGCTCTGGAGGGACGGCGATCGGGGCGCGTCGCTCCGGACGTCGCTCAAGTCCTCGCTCGTCGTGGCCGACCCGCCCGACGACCCGTCGCTCTTCCCCGAGGGGACGAGCGCCGCCTCGTACTGGCGGCTTCGCCTCGAGCTCGACGTGCGCCCCTCGACGTGGGCCGCGGTCGCGATCGCCTACGAGCAGCGGCTGTGGACCGGCGCCGCCACCGACGCCCTCGGCGCGGGCGCGGTCGTGGACGCGGCGCCGCCGCCGTGGCGGCTCGAGCCGCTCGACGGGCGGATCGCCTCGGGCCCGTCCTTCGCCTGGCGACACGAGCTCGACCGCGCGAGCGTGGCGCTCCACCTCGGCCGCGCCGAGGCGACCGTCGGGCGCCAGGCGATCGGCTGGGGCCGCGGCGTGCTCTTCGGCGCCGTGGACCTGTTCGCGCCGTTCTCGCCGCTCGAGGCCGACCGCGAGTGGCGGCGCGGCGTGGACGCGGTCCGCGCCGAGGTGCGGCTCGGGGACAGAACGTCCGTCGAGGGCGTGGCGGCGCTCGGCGAGTCTCCGGACGCGTCGATCTTCGCGGGGCGGCTCCGCGGCGACCTGGGGAAGGCCGACACCGAGCTCGTCGGCGGCTGGCGCGCGCGCGACGTCTTCGGGGGCGTGACGTCGTCCGCGGCGGTCGGCGACGCGGAGCTCCACGGCGAGCTCGCCCTCTTCCGCGCCCCCCATCCCCTCCCCTCCGGCGGCGCGTGGGGCGACGGACGTCTCGCGCCGAAGGCGGTCGCCGGCGGCTCGTACCGCTTCGCCGTCGGCCGGGGGCTGGCCGCGCTCGCCGAGTACCACTACTCGGGGTTCGGCGCGCGCTCGCCCGGCGAGGTCGTCGCGCTGCTCGCCGGCTCGCGGGAGTTCGGCGAGCGGTACCTGCGCGGCGACACCCAGATCCTCGGGCGGCACGCCGTGGCGCTGCTCGCGACGCTCGAGCTCACGAACGAGCTCGCCGGCCAGGCGCTCGCGCTCCTCTCCCCGCGCGACGGCTCCGGCGTCCTCTCGCCGTCGCTGACGTACACGCTCTCCGACGCGGCGTCCGTCCAGGCGACGCTGTACGTGCCGTGGGGCGCGGAGCCGGAGGGGCTCGCCCTCCGCAGCGACTACGGGTGGACGCCGCTGTCCGCCTTCGTCCAGCTCCGCCTCTACGACTGACCGCGCCCGTCGGCCCGGCGCGGCGGGGGCCCCGCCGGCCGGGTGCCGGATCGAGCGCGCGGGCTACGGGTGGTACTTCACGAGGTACGCGTTCGCGATGTCGATGACGTACTGCGTGAGGTTCTTGTCGGTCGCGCCCATCGACCACGCGCCGGACATCCCGCCGGAGCTCTTCGCGATGCGCTCCTTCGCGATCGCGCGGCCGGACGCCTTGTCGACGAGCTGGAGGTCGACGTCGATCGACGAGTCCCCCGCCATCGCGCCGAGCCAGAAGCGGCTCGCGCCGCCGACGATCCGCAGGTTCACGACGGTCGGCTGGATCACGAGCGTGCGGCCCTTCGCCGGCGCGGGCGCCGCCGCCGCCCAGCCGTCGAGCGTGGGCCGGAGCTGCGCCTCGAGCCGCTGGCCGAGGTCGCTCGCCACCGCGACCTTCTCCGGCTTCTCCTGGACGTCCGGGCTCATCGCGATCGGCCGGATCTCGAACGCGCCGAACGAGGTGAGCGGGATCTCCGGCGCGCGGAGGCGCGCGACCTCGTCGTCGATGATCTTCTGGCGCTTGCCGGGGTTGGAGGCGCACCCGGCCGCGAGGGCCATCACTGCGAGGAACGTGAGCGAGCGACGCATCATGGGATCCCTCCTGGAGTTCGGGCGTCGCCCCGGTGCGGCGTGAGGGGGCGGCGCGCTGTGGGTACGGACGCTAGCGTGGCGGGTCGAGCGCGGTCAAAAAAAGGGAGGCTCGGCCGCGCCCGGCGTGACATCGGACGGGCGGGGGGCCCCGCGGGCGCGGCGGCTCGGCCCCGACCCCGACCTCGACATACACCCCCATCCCCGCCCCTCGACCCGGGCCCCGGACGCTCGTAGGCTCCCGCCCGTGCTCGACCTCCAGGAGACGCTCCTCACTCCCCGGCTCCTCCTCCTCACCCTGGGCGGCGACACGATGCTCACGAGCTGGGGGACGAACTGCCTCGCGCTCGCGGGCCGGGACGCGACGCTCGTCGTGGACCCGCTCATCGCGCCCGCCCACGCCCGGCTCGTCGAGGCCGCCCTCGCGCGGCGCGGGTTCCCTCCGGTGCGCCACGTCGCGCTCACGCACCACCACACGGACCACGCCCTCGGCGCGGGCCACTTCGCCGCGCGCGGCGCGACGGTCGTCTGCCACGCGCGCTGCGCCGAGGCGATGGCGGCGCAGCACCGGGGGATGATCGCCGCGCGGCGGCGCGATCCGCTCCTCGCGCCCCTGTTCGCGGACGCGGAGGCGTACGCGCCGGCGCGCACCTTCGGGACGGCGCTCACGATCGACCTCGGCGGGACCGCCGCGGTGATCACCCACCTCGGGCCGGGGCACACGCCCGGGGACGCCGTCGTGGTGATGGAGCCGGAGGGGTTCGCCGCGGTCGGCGACCTCGTGTTCCACGGCTACCACTACAACTACGAGGAGGCGGACGCCGGCGCGCTGGAGTGGCGGCTCGAGCAGCTCGCGTCGCTCGCGGTCGCGCGGTTCGTGCCGGGGCACGGCGCCTTTGGCGGCCGCGAGATCCTCGAGGCGCAGGCGCGCTACCACGCCGAGGTCGCCCGCCTCGTCCGCGCCGCCGCCGACCCCGCGGCCGCGCGCGCGGCGGTCCTCGCGCGCTTTCCCGGGCTCGGGCTCGAGGCGGCCGTCGAGAGCGCCGTGCTCGCGTACGGCGCCCGGCGCGACTAGGATCCGCGCGCAGCGCACCCCGGAGGGCACCCATGGATCCCGGCACCCCGCTCCCGACGACCCCGGCGCCGCCCGTCGCGCAGTCGGACTCGACCGCGAAGATCGTCTACGTCCTCTACCTCGTCGCGCTCGTCTCCGGCGTCACGGCGATCATCGGCGTCATCATGGCCTACGTGAACGTGGGGGAGGCGCCGGAGCCGCTGCGGTCGCACTACCGGTTCCAGATCCGGACGTTCTGGCTCGCGATCCTGTACGGCGTCCTCTCGGGGATCCTCACGCTCGTCGCGATCGGCGCGCTGCTCCTCCTCCTCGTCGGGGTCTGGTACGTCGTCCGCTGCGCGAAGGGGCTCATGGTCCTCGGCCGCGGGCAGCCCTACCCGAACCCGGGCACGTGGCTGTGGTGACGGCCTCGCCGGGGGCGCCCTCGCGCGCACCGACCGCCCGTGCACATCGTGGTGCCGGCGACCGAGGTCGCCTCCCCGCGTGATCGCCCTCCCGCTCGCCCTCGTCACCCTCGCGGTCGCCGGCCTCGCGCCGCGCCTCGCGTCCGGCCTCCTGCCGCGCGAGCGAGCGCTCGCCGCGGCGGCGGCGGCCCTGTTCGCGGCGACGGCGCTGCTCTCGCCCGAGGTGCCGGTGAACGATCAGTGGACGCACTTCGTTCACCTGCGCGCCGCGCTCGCCGATCCGATCCGGCTCCTCGACCCGTGGGACCGGCCCGGGTTCACGCTCGTGTACGCGGCGCCCGCGGCGCTCGGGATCGCCGTGGCGCGCCTCACGAGCGCCGCCGTCGCCGTGCTCGGGATGATCGCCACCATGCGCGCGGCGCGGGCGCTCGGCTTCGCCCGCCCCTGGGTGCCGGCCCTCCTGCTCGCGGCGCAGTACGACTTCTTCGGGCAGGCCTCCTCGACGATGACCGAGCTGCCCTTCGCCGCGGCGCTCGCGATCGCGGTGTGGGGCTGGGCGGAGCGGCGCCCCTGGATCGCCGCCGCGGGCATCGGCTGGTGCGCCGTCACGCGGCCGGAGGGCGTCCTCTTCGCCGCGCTCGGAGCGGCGGCGCTCCTCGCGCGCCACCGGCGGGCCGGCCCCGCCGCGCTCGCGGTCGCGCCGCTCGGCGCCTGGGCGCTCGTCGGGGCGATCGCCCTGCGCGATCCGCTCTGGTGGGTCCACTGGAACGCGTACGGCGGCATGGTCGCGCCCCGGCTCGAGCTGCGGCAGCTCGCGGACAGCTGGTTCTACGAGGCGCTGCGCCGGAGCCAGCCGGCGGTGCTGATCCTGCTCGAGGCGGCCGGCGCCGCCGTCGCCGTCGCCGCGCGGGGGCGCCGCCTCCGGTTCCTGCTCGCGCCGGTCGCGGTCAGCTTCGCCGTGCTCACCTTCACGCGCATCGGGCTCGGCGACGACTGGCGCGAGTCGCGCTACCTCGTCGCGATCGCGCCCGCGCTCGCGCTCCTCGCCGCGGCGGGGCTCGAGGCGCTGCTCTCCGCGTTCCCGCGCGCGGCGCCCCCGGCGCTCCTCGCGATCGCCGCCGCGGGCGCGGCGCGGGAGATCCTGCTCTCCTGGCACGACGCGCTCCTGCGCGTGCCGTACGCGTGGCCGGGCACCTACGTGGCCGCGCTCGCGATCGCCGGCGCGCTCTGGGCGGGGCGGCGGCGGCTGTCGCCCCGGGCCGCGCTGGGCTTGCTCCTGATCATCCCGCTCGCCTGCTCTCCGCCTGGCCTCTACGGAAAGCAGCGGCCCGAATCGGCCCCGACGCAGGGGACACGAACGGACGCCAGAGCGGACGAGGAGGACGCGCGCGGCGGCCGGCGAGAGGAGGCGGCGCGCGTGGCGGCCGGGGCCCGGAAGCCCGACGCCGCGGCGCCGGCGAAGAGGCCGGCGGGGTAGATCGGCGGCCGGTCAGCCCGGGGTCGGCATGGCGAACGTCCCGCGGGACTCCTCCTCGCTCGCGGGCCAGCGCGCCGTGACGACCTTGCGGCGCGTGTAGAAGAGGACCCCCTCCGGCCCGTGGACGTGCAGGTCGCCGAACAGCGACTGCTTCCAGCCGCCGAACGAGAAGAACGCCGCGGGCACCGGGATCGGCACGTTCACGCCCACCATCCCGACCTGCACGTCGCGGGCGTAGCGCTGCGCGGCGTGACCGGAGCGGGTGAAGATCGCGGTCCCGTTGCCGTACGGGTTCCGGTTCACGAGCTCGATCGCCTCGTCGAGCGTCGCGGCGCGCAGCACGACCAGCACCGGCCCGAAGATCTCCTCGCGGTAGATCGACATCCCGGGCGTCACGCGGTCGAAGAGCGTCGGCCCGACGAAGAAGCCGCGCTCCCCGGAGAGGCGCCGTCCGTCCAGGACGAGCGTCGCCCCCTCCTTCGCCCCCGCGTCCACGAAGCCGAGGACGCGCCTGCGGTGCTCGGCCGTCACGAGCGGCCCCATCTCGACGCCGGGCGCCGTCCCCGGGCCGACGGGCAGGCGCGCGGCGCGCTCGGCGATCGCCGCGACGAGCGGGTCCCCCGCGGCGCCCACGGCCACCACGGCCGAGATCGCCATGCAGCGCTCGCCCGCGGAGCCGTACGCCGCGCCGACGAGCGCGTCCGCCGCGAACGCGAGGTCCGCGTCGGGGAGGACGACCGCGTGGTTCTTCGCGCCGCCGAGCGCCTGGACGCGCTTGCCGCTCCGCGTGGCGGTCTCGTAAACGTGGCGCGCGACCGGCGTCGAGCCGACGAACGAGATCGCCGCGACGTCGGGGTGGGCGAGGAGGGCGTCGACCGCCTCGCGGTCGCCCGGCACGACGTCGAGGACGCCGTCGGGGAGCCCCGCCTCCTTCGCGAGCTCCGCCATGCGGAGGGCGGTGGAGGGCACCTTCTCCGAGGGCTTCAGCACGAAGGTGTTCCCGCAGGCGATCGCCACCGGGAACATCCAGAGCGGCACCATGGCCGGGAAGTTGAAGGGGGTGATCCCGGCGCAGACGCCGAGGGGCTGGAGCGCCGAGTGGGTGTCGAGGCCGCGCCCCACGTCCTCGGCCCGCTCGCCCTTGAGCAGGTGCGGCGCCCCGGCCACGAACTCGACGACCTCGATCCCGCGCTGGACGGACCCGGTGGCGTCCGGGAGCGTCTTGCCGTGCTCCTCGGTGACGAGCCGGGCGAGCGCGTCGCGGTTGGCCTCGAGCAGCTCGCGGAACCGCGCGAGGACGCGCGCGCGGCGGATGGGCGGCGTGTCGCGCCACGCCGGGAACGCGCGCTTCGCTGCCGCGACCGCGGCGCCGACCTCCTCCGCGCCGGCGAACGGCGCGCGCCGGACCACCTCTCCGCGCGCCGGGTCGAACACGTCGCCGGCTCGACCGCTCCGGCTCGGGACCCTGCGTCCGTCGATCCACAGATCGAGCACCGGCACGGCCATGGCTTCCTCCTGCCCGCGTCTCGCGCGCGGAGCGAGGCCGATCTACCGCGCGCGCCGGCGGACCGGCACCGCGACCGATGGGGCGCTCACCCTCGCCGCCCGCGCGGGGGGCCGCCGGGCGGGAGCGGGAGCGCCCGCTGCGCGGGGCGGCGCGCGGCGGGCGCGAGCTGGCGTACGAGGCTCGACTCCCGCCGGAAGAACCCCTCCGTGTGGAAGGAGCGATCGAGGCCGAGCACCTCGAAGTCGAGGTGGTGGCAGAGCTCGTGGAGGAGCGTCCGGAGGAAGGTGCGGAACGCGACGACGTCCGCCCGCCGCGCCGTGCGCATCCAGACGCGGATGCGGGCCGCCTCGTCCGGCTCCTGCGTGTAGAGCCCGTGCAGCTCGCCCCAGTCGCGGCTCGGACGCACCGCGAGCACCTCGACGACCGGCGCGGGCGCGCCCAGCTGGCGCGAGAGGCGCCCCGCGATCTCCGCCGCGGCCACCGCGACGCCCGGGGCGTCGTCGCGGGCGAGCGCCGCCGCGAGCCGCTCCACGGCGGCGGTCGCCGCCGCGGCGTCCGGGAGCGGGATGGAGGTCACCTCGTCGCTCTTGCGGTAGATCGCCTGGTCCCTGCGCGAGAGGCGGGCGTAGTAGGCGAAGCGCACGCGCCCGGAACGTAGCGCCGGGCCCGGACGCGGTCACGCGACCCCGCCCTGGACGCGGCGCGGCACGGGCGCGGGGGAGATCCGCCGCACGGACGGAGCGTCCGCGCGCCCCGTCAAGGACCGCCCCCCGGCCCGCGTGATAGACGTCCGCCCGCTGCACCCAACCCTCACCCGGAGACTCCATGTCGCGCCCATCGAAGCTCGTCCTCGCCGCCTGCGCCGCCGTCGTCCTCGCGGCCTGCACCGATCCGTCCAAGCTCCCGGCCGAGGCCGCCCTCAAGGCCGCGGACTCCGCGTTCGACGCCGTGAAGACCCAGGCCCAGAAGCTCGTGCCGACGCAGACGGAGGCGCTCGCGCGGCAGATCGCGGAGGCCAAGGGGCTGTACGCCGCGCAGAAGTACAAGGAGGCGCTCGCCTCCGCCGGCGCCGCCGCCGACAAGGCGAAGGCGCTCGGCGCCGCCGCCGCCGCGAAGCGGGACGAGCTGACGAATGCGTTCCGGTCCGCGACGGCCGAGCTGCCCCCGCTCCTCGACTCGGTCAAGGCGCGGATCGCGGAGCTGAAGAAGACGAGGAAGCTGCCGAAGGGGCTCGACAAGGCCGCCGTCGAGAGGGCGGAGGCGTCGCTCTCCGAGATCGCGGCGAGCTCGGAGACCGCCGCGGCGAAGTTCAAGGACGGCGCCCTCCAGGAGGCGGCCGCCGCGGCGCGGGCGCTCCCGGCGAAGGCGCAGGAGCTGCTCGCGTCGATCGGCGGCGGCGAGAAGGTCGCCACGAAGTAGCGCGGCCGCGGCGGCGCCGCGCAGCCGGCCGGCGCCGCCGCGCCTCGTCCCGCTCAGCGGACGAGCGTCCGCACCACGGCGTCCATGTCGTGCGGGGCGAGGCCGACGTCGTGGAGCGTCGACCCCCAGCTCGCGCTGCCCGACCTCACGCGCGCGAGCAGCGGCATCGCGGGCGCGCGCAGCCTCGCCGCGAGCACCGCGGCGAGCACGACCTCCTCGGAGCTCGCGCGCGCCGCCCGGAGCAGCGCCACGTCCTCCGCGTTCGCGTGGAGGCGCCCGAGCAGGACGTCGTCGATCGCGATCGCCGAGAGCGCGCCGTCGGCGGCGCCCCGCGCGAGCGCCCCCTCGAACACGAGCCCGAGCCCGCTCGCGCCGGCGAGCGCGGCCCGCCACGAGCCGAGCCGCTCCCTCGCGGCGAGGAGCGCCGCCGGGTCGCGCCCGGCGCGCGCGCCGGCCCAGTGGGCGATCCAGAGGTCGTCCGGACGGGTCCCGCCCATCACCGCCCGGACGACGTCGCCCTTGCCGACGCCGAACGCGGCGGAGAGGAGCGAGCTGCGGGTCGTGGCGAGGACGTACGGGTCCGCGGACTCGGGCCGTGCCGGGTCCCAGGTGCGGTCCTTGAAGCAGTGGCACTCGACGGCGATCTCCGCGCGGACGGCCGCGGTCGGGGCGGCGAGCACGGCGAGCACGGCGGCGAGCGCGGCGGCGGGGGGCGAGCGCATGGACCCTCGGGCGAAAGGCGGCGCGCAGCCTACCGGACCGTCCCGGGCGGAGACAACTCCGTGCGGCCGCCCGCCCGGGCGGCAGGCGCCCTCCGCCTCCGGGCGGCGGCGGGCCGTGCTCGCGCCCGCCGCTCTGCTATGAAGGCGCGGTGACGCTCCTCCACGCCGCCGGCCTCGGGCTCTCCTTCGGGAGCCGCACGGTCTTCGACGGCCTCACGTTCACGATCGACGACGGCGAGCGGATCGGGCTCGTGGGCGTGAACGGGTCGGGGAAGTCCTCGCTCATGCGGATGCTCGCGCGCGCCTCGGAGCCGGACCGCGGCCAGCTCCAGCTCCGGCGCAGCGCGACGGTGACGTACCTGCCCCAGGAGCCGGAGTTCGCCGACGGCGCGACCGTCGCCTCGGAGCTCGAGGTCGCCCGCGCGCCGCTCCGCGCCGCGCTCGAGGCCCACGCGGCGCTCTCGGCGCGGCTCGCGGCCGAGCGGGACGAGGCGTCTCACGCACGCCTCCTCGAGGAGCTCGCCGCGCTCGGGGACCGGATCGAGCACCTCGGCGGCTGGGACACGGCGCACGAGGCGCGGCGGCTCCTGGACCGGCTCGGCGTCAAGGAGTGGGACCGGCCGGTGGCGCAGCTGTCGGGCGGCACGCGGAAGCGCGTCGCCATCGCGCGCGCCCTCCTCACGCGCCCCGACCTCCTGCTCCTCGACGAGCCGACGAACCACCTCGACGCGGACACCGTGGACTGGCTCGAGGAGGAGCTGGACGTCCTCCCCGGCGCGCTCCTCCTCGTCACGCACGACCGGTACTTCCTCGACGATCTCGTGGACCGGATCGTCGAGATCGCGCCGGGCGCCGGGGTGGCGAGCTACCCCGGCAACTACGAGGCGTACCTCGCGCAGAAGCTCGAGGCCGAGGCGCTCGCCTCGACCGCGCAGCACAAGCGCGACCGCTGGATCGCCCAGGAGGTCGCGTGGCTGCGGCGCGGGGTCGAGGCGCGGCGGACCAAGAGCAAGGCTCGCATCGAGCGGGCGCGCCGGCTCATGGCGGAGCGAGGCTGGTCGCGCCCGCGCGCCGCCGACCTGCGGACGGCGGAGGCGCCGCGGCTCTCGCACGTCGTCCTCGACGCGCACGGGATCTCGAAGGCGTTCGGCGGCCGGACGGTGCTCGACCGCGTGGACCTGAAGCTCCAGCGGGGCGAGCGCGTCGGGATCGTGGGGCCGAACGGCGTCGGCAAGACGACGTTCCTGCGGGTGCTCCTCGGCGAGCTCGCGCCGGACGCCGGCGAGGTCGTCACCGGGAAGCGGACCCGGATCGCCTACCACGACCAGCAGCGCGCGAGCCTGGACCCCGAGCGCACCGTGTACGAGGCCGCGGGCGGCTCGCCGCCCGGGAAGACCGGCGAGGACTTCGTCGAGCTCTCCGGCCGGAAGGTCGCCCTCCGCGACTACCTCGACGACCTGCTCTTCCCGGTCACCGTGCAGCGCATGCAGGTGAAGGCGCTCTCGGGCGGCGAGCGGAACCGGCTGCTCCTCGCGAAGCTGTTCCTCGAGGGCGCGAACGTGCTCGTCCTCGACGAGCCCACGAACGACCTCGACCTCGTCACGCTGAACGCGCTCGAGCGGCTCCTGCTCGACTTCGACGGGAGCGTGCTGCTCGTGACGCACGACCGGTACTTCCTCGACAAGGTCGCGACCGCGATCCTCGCCTTCGAGGGCCAAGGCCGCGTCCTGCGGTACCCGGGGAACTACGAGACCTACCGGACGCTGAGGGCGCAGGCCGAGGCCGCCGCCGCTGCGGAGCGCGCGGGCTCGGTCGCCGCGGCCCCCGGGGGCGCCAGGGGGAGAGGACCCGGGAGAGCGGGCGAGCCCGCAGCGGCCGCGCCGCCGCCGCGGCCCCGCAAGCCCGGCAAGCTCAGCTTCAAGGAGCAGCGCGAGCTCGAGGGGATCGAGCCCGCCATCCTCGCGGCGGAGGAGCGGAAGGGCGCGCTCGAGGCGACCCTCGCCGATCCCGCGACGTACCAGAAGGCGGGCGAGACGGTTCCGGCGCTCCGCGCCGAGCTCGAGCAGGTGACGGCGGAGGTCGAGCGCCTCTACGCGCGCTGGCAGGAGCTGGAGGCGCTGCGCCGCGACTCGTAGCTGGCCGCCGGGAGCGGTGGTCGCCGCAACGAAATGCCGGTGTCGGAGCACTCCGCCTCGGTGCGTCGCCGGCCGGTTGCGCGGAAACTCCCTGCAATTCCGCCGCGCCCGCGCTGGCCGGCTTCTTGCTCCGTGGCCTGCTCGCGAGGCGCCGCGCGCGGCGCCGTCGGGCCACCTGCCCCCCACCCCGGAGCGAGACGATGACGACCGAGACCACCTGGCGCGAGCTGCTGATGGCGGACCACGAGATCACCGAGCGCGTGTTCGCCGCGGCGGAGAAGGCGCTCGCCGCTCCGGGCGGCCCGTCGCCCGGCCTCGTCGCGAACCTGCGCGAGTACCTCGTCGGCTACGTGGACCGCTGCCACAACCAGAAGGAGGAGCGCACGGTGTTCCCGCTGCTCGAGCGCGCCGGGATGCCGATCCACGGCGGCCCGATCGCCGTGATGCTCGCCGAGCACGCCGAGGCGAAGACGCTCGTGCAGCGGATCGACGCCGCCGCGGGCGCGTTCGTCCGAGGCGACCGCGCTCCGCTCGGCGCGCTGCGCGAGGCGTTCGGCGCGTACGCCGAGCTCTGCAAGGGCCACTTCTGGAAGGAGAACGACATCCTGTACCCGATGGCGCTACGGATGCTCGACGGGGCGACCCAGGCCGGGATCGTCGCGGCCATCGAGGCGGTCGAGGCGGAGCTCGGCGCCGGCACCCGCGAGCGCTATTACCGCATCGCCGAGGAGATCGTCCGCGCCACCGAGCTCGAGGACCTGTCGTACGGCCTCGATCGCGAGGTGCTCGCGGCGATCCTGAACACGCTCCCGGTCGAGCTGTCGTTCGTCGATCAGGAGGACCGCGTCCGGTACTTCAGCCACGAGCGCGGGGAGAAGATCTTCCCGCGCTCTCGCGGCGCCATCGGCACGAACGTCCGCAACTGCCACCCGGAGAAGAGCGTGCACCTCGTGGAGCGGATCCTGGCGGACTTCAAGGCGGGCCGGCGCGAGGTCGCCGAGTTCTGGATCGACATGGGGCCGCGCAAGGTGCACATCCGCTACTGGCCCGTGCGCGACGCGTCGGGACGCTACCTCGGGTGTCTGGAGACGGTGCAGGACGTCGCCGCGATCCAGCGGCTCCAGGGCCAGCGGCGGCTGCTGGCCGAGGCGAGCGACGAGGCGGCGTAGCCCCGCGCGTGACCCGCGGGCGCGCGCGCTTCGCCAGGGGAGGAACGGCGCGAACCGCGCCGCGTCAGCG
>DASVZX010000076.1:0-4953 GCA_036391435.1 Anaeromyxobacter sp.
CGAGCCGCCGCGCGGCGCCCTCGCGGACGTCGGGCGGCGCCGGGCTCGCGAGGAAGCCGCGCGCGTGGTGGAGCGCGGCCCGCGCCGCGGCCCCGACCGGAACGAGCGCGGGATCCCGCGCGGCCGCGAGGCCGTCGTCGATCTCCGCCGCGAGCGCCCCGGCGACGCCGCCCTCCGCGAGCGCCCTCAGCGCGTCGAGCGCGAGCACGTTCGTCGTGCCCTCCCAGATCGGCAGGACCTGGGCGTCGCGCAGGAGCCGCGGCAGCCCGGTGTCCTCGATGTACCCGGCCCCGCCGAAGCACTCGAGCGCCTCGGACGCGAGGGCGACCGCCTGGCGTCCGGTCGTGAGCTTCGCGAGCGGGATCGCGACGCGGGCGAGCGCCCGCTCGCGCTCCGTCGCCTCGCCCGTCTCGCGCCGGCCGAGGAGGGCCGCGGCGCGGAACGCGAGCAGGAAGGCGCCCTCGCGCTCCGCCTCGAGCCCCGCGAGCGTGTCGCGGTGGAGCGGCTTGGCCGAGAGCGGCGCGCCGAAGGCGACCCTTCGCCCGGCGTAGTCGCGCGCGAGGTGAAGCGCGCGCTGCATCCCCGCCGCGGCGACGACGGCGTTCCAGGTGCGCGTCACCTCGAGCATCGGCACGACGCTCCGGACGCCCCCCGTGAGCCCCGCGACGGGGACGGCCCGCGCGCCGTCGAGCGTCAGCTCCGCCGTCGGGAGCTTCCGCGTCCCGAGCTTGTCCTTCAGCCGGTTCACGAGGATCCCGTTCGGCGTGCCGTCCTCGTTGCGCGTCTCGACGTAGAAGAGCGCGAGGCCGCGGGAGCCGGCCGGGTTTCCCTCCGGTCGCGCGAGCGCGAGCGCCATCTCCGCCGACGTCGCCGAGCTGAACCACTTCGCGCCGTGGAGGCGCCACCCGTCGCCGTCCCGGCGCGCGACGGTCTCCGTGCCGGAGACGTCGGAGCCGCCGGCCCGCTCCGTCATCCACTGGCCGCTCGTCCAGGCCCGCGCGGGATCCCGCGACGTGAGCCGCGGGACCGCGCGCTCGACGAGCGCGGGGCTGCCGAGGTCGAGGAGCGTCCGCGCGGCCCCGTCCGTCATCGCGAGCGGGCAGGAGTAGACGTCCAGGGACGGTTCGAGCAGGTACACCATCGCGAGCTGGTGCGTCCGCGACGCGGCGCCGTGCCGGCGCTCGTAGGCCGCGGCGACGAGCCCGTGGCGGGCGGCGAGGACGGCCGCCTCGCGCCACAGCGGCGTGAGCTCGATCCGGTCGACGCGCCGGCCCCAGGGATCCCACTGCACGAGGCGCGGCTCCGAGAGTCGGTCGGCCGCCTGGAGCTCGAGGAGCGGCCCGCCGGCGAGCGCGCCGAGCTCCGCGAGCTCGGGCTCGATCTCGGCGAGCGCGGCCGGAGGGACGGTCCGCGCGAGGTGCTCGCGCAGCAGCGGGTCCGCCGCGTAGGTGTCGCCGAGGCGAGGAGGGTCCTGGTAGAAGGCCATGGCCTCAGGTGGCGCGGCGCGGCGCGGTGTGCGCCGCGACGGAGGGCCGCGACAGGACGGCCTCCTGCCAGCGCGCGAGCCGCGGCAGCGCGAGGGCGGCGGGCCGGAGCCGGTCGGGCAGCTTCGCGACGAACGGCGCGAGCGCGATGTCGGCGACCGAGAACGGGCCGGCGAGGAAGCCTCGCTCGGGGGCCTCGGCCTCGAGCTTCGCGAGCGCCTCCTTCACGGCGCGCTCCGCCGCCGCCTTCTCCGCGTCGGTGCCCCGCGCGAGCGCGAGCAGGTGGGGCGCGAGCGCCGCGGTGATCCGGTCGTGGAGCAGGCGCGCGCGGGCGCGGCCGAGGGGGTCCGGCGGAAAGATGGGGTGCTCGGGCCAGCGATCCTCGAGGTACTGGAGGATCACGATCGACTCCGGGATCGCGGCGCCGCCCTCCACGACGAGCACCGGCACGCCGCCGGCCGGATTCACCGCGAACAGCTCGGGCGGCTTGCGCGCGAGCTCGATCTCGCGCTCGTCGTAGGCGATCCCCTTCTCGGCGAGCGCGATGCGCACCCGCATGCAGTACGGACAGACCCAGGCGTGCCAGAGCTCCATGCCGGCGGTCTAACGCCGCCGCCTCACCCGCGCCCGGTCCGGAGGATCGCCACCGACCCGGGCACCCCGGGCAGGAGCGTCACCGACTCGACGAGCGAGATGCGGTGGAAGATCCCCTCCCGGCCGTCGTACGCGGCGGCGAGGTCCTGGCCGATCACCACGCGGGGGCCCGAGGCAGACCGGACCACCACGAGGGCGCCGTCCGGCAGCGCGGGCGCCTTCACGATGCCGCCCGCGAACGCGGGGAGGAGCTGCTGGTAGGGCGTGAGGGCGCTCCCGGGGTGGGGGCGGAAGAGCTGGTAGTACCGGGCGGGCGAGACGGCGGCCGCGAAGGGGCCGTGGCGGCCGGCGGCGTCGAGCCGGGCGAGCGCGTCGAGGAGGTCGTCCGCGGCCCGGGCGGGGTCGGCCCAGTCGCCGGGGACGAGCTCGACGGACCCCGCGTGCTCGAGGAGGCCGCGCACGCCGGCGGCGCCGTTCCCGGCGAAGAGGAGCCGGTCCTCGGCCCGCGCGATCTCCCGCGCCGCCTCGGCGATCTCGGAGAGGACGAGCGGCTCGCGGGCGGCGCTCGCGGCCACGGCGCGAGCCCCGAGCGAGACGGTCCGGTGGAGGATCGGCAGCGCGCTCACCCGCGGGACGTGGACGTGGACCCGCTCCTCCGCCTCGTCCTCGCCGACGCGCTCGTCCTCCGCGACGCCGGCGCGCGCGGAGAACCCGAGCGGCCCGACGAGCTCGAGCAGGTGTCGGCCTGCGCGGACCTCGTCGGCGGCCGCGCGCGCCACCGCGTCGATCTGGTCCCAGACGTCCTGCCCGAACGGGGCCGCCTCGCGGTCCGCCCAGCTCATCGCCCGTCCCCCTGGCCTGCCCCGGCGGCCTCCGCCCCGTCCTCCTCGGTCACGATCGGCCCGGGGTGCCCGGTGTGCAGCTTCACCATCCGGGCGAACGCCACGTCGTGGCGGCGGATCCACTCGAGGAGCATCATCGCGTGCTCCTTCTCCTCGTCGCGGTTGTGCTCGAGGATCTCGCGGAGCTCCGGGTCCCCGGTCGCCTCCACGCGCTGCTGGTACCAGTCGATCGCCTCGAGCTCCTCCTGGAGCGAGACGATGGCGCGGTGGAGGTCCTTCGTCCGGGAGGAGAGGATCTTCTCGTCCTCGTGCAACACCTGCGAGGCGCTGGCCATGACCCGAGGTGCGCACGGACGGAGCGTGCCGGAAGCGCCGCGAGAGGGCGCGGCCCGCGCGAGGGCGGACGCGGCGCCCGCGCGGGGCGCGGCTCAGGGTCGCAGCGGCGTCGGCTCGAGCCTCGCGCCGTGGGCGAGCGCGATCTCGGCGACGATCTCCGCGACGGTGGCGGCGATGTCCGTGCAGAAGAGCGCCCGCTCCTCGGACTGGAACACCGGAAAGCGCGCCACGAGGTCGTTGCAGATCTGCGTCGTCGCGCCGCCGGTGTTCACCCGCCGGGCGATCTTGGCGCGGTACTCCTCCATCGCCTCGCGGGGCTCGGCGCGCGGCGGCCCGGTGGGATCGGGATCGCCGAGGAGCTCGCCGAGGAGGAGCTGCCCGGCGACGATCGCGCCGCACTGGCCGTCGCCGGTGAGGCCGCCGCGCCGGAGCGCCTGGTAGGGACGGGTGGCGGTGCCGAACGCCTCCGCGAGCGCGATCCCGCAGCTCCGGTGGGGCGTGAGCTTGCCCTCGTACAGCACGCGCGTCCTCTCGCGCAGCGCCGCGACGATCTCCGCCCGCGTCATCCGCCTCTCCCCCCGGGAGCGGCGGGGGCGGTCCGCACGCCGAGGGCGGGGTTCCGCTCGAGCTCCTCGATCGTCCGCGGCCAGTCCTGCTTGAGCAGCCGGGCGAGCGAGCGATCGGACAGGATCTGGCCGCCGGTCTGGCACCGCGGGCAGTAGTTCACCTCGTTCTCGGCGCGCACGATCCGCTGCACCGCCGTCCCGCACGCAGGGCAGGGGCGGCGGTGCTTGCCGTGGACCGCCATCTCCTCGCGGAACGCCGTGACGCCCTCCGGGAAGCGGCCACCCGCCTCGCGCCGCAGGCGGTCGGTCCACTCGGCGAGCACCGCGCGCGTCGCGCCGTGGAGCGCCGCGATCTCCTCGTCCGTCAGGCGCGAGGTGAGCTTCACCGGCGAGAGCCGGGCGCGGTGCAGGATCTCGTCCGAGTAGGCGTTCCCGATCCCGGAGAAGAGGCCCGGATCGGTGAGGGCGCGCTTCAGCGTGTGGTTCTCGCGCAGGAGCGCCGCGCGGAACGACGCGAGGTCCGCCGAGGCCGGCTCGAGGCCGCCGCGGTCGAGCGCGCGGAGCGCGGCCTCGCCGCGGACGACGTGGAGCGCGGCGCGCCGCTTCGTGCCGGCCTCGGTGAGGACGAGCGAGCCCGACGGGAAGTCGAACGCCGCGAGCCCGGCGCGGCCGGGGAGCTTCGCCCCGGCCTCCTTCCAGTGGAGGCGGCCGGCGATCATGAGGTGGAGGACGACGAACCGCTCGCCCTCGAGCGCGAGCACGATCCGCTTGCCGAGGCGGCGGACGGCCAGGACGCGGCGCCCCTCGACCTCCGCGAGCGGGACCTCCGCGGAGCGCAGCAGGAACGGGCTCCCGAGCCGGATCCGCCGCAGGGGCGCGCCCACCACCCGCGAGGCGATGGCCTCGACGTAGACCTCGATGTCCGGCAGCTCCGGCACGAGGGGATCCTACCCGCGGGTCCCGCGGCGCGCCGCGGGCGCGCGTCAGGCGTCCGCGCCGCCGCTCGGGCCCGCGACGCCGTGCCGCTTCATCCGCTTCCAGAGCGTGACCCGCGAGACGCCGAGGGCCTCCGCCGCGCGGGTGCGGTTCCAGCCCGCGCGGTCGAGCGCCTCGAGCATGGCCTCCCGCTCC
>DASVZX010000077.1:0-10300 GCA_036391435.1 Anaeromyxobacter sp.
CTGAGCGGCGGGGGCGGGCGTCGCCACCGCGGGCGGAGGCGGCGCCCGGGGCGGTCCCCTCCTGCCCGACGAGAGCAGGGCGAAGGCGAGGATCCCGACCATCACGGCGACGCCCGCGCCGATGAGCACGAGCGGGACGACGCTCCGCCCCTGGTCCTCCGGCTTCGGGATGACGGGGACCTTCGGGACCGACGGCTGCGAGCGCGGCGCGGGCTCGGACGGCGCGGCCGCCGAGAGGTCGTCGCGCAGGTCCGCGAAGGGATCCGGCGAGGCCTCGAGCGCCGCGCTCCCGTGCGTCTCCGGGAGCGACGCGCGCGCGGCGGCGAGGAACGGATCCTCGCCCTTCTGCGCGAGGTTCGCCGGGCCGTCGGGGACGTCCGCGAACAGGTCGACGTAGCCCGAGTCGCCCTGCCGCGGGGTGAGCTCGAGGTCGTGCTGGGACCGCATCGCGGCGGCGGAGGCCTCGGCGGTCGAGCCGAGCGCGGGCCGGCCGGCGGGGACGGGAGGGGCCGGGATCTGCGCCGGCTCGGGCGTGCCGATCTCGAGGCCGATCGACGGCGGCTCCGGCGGGGCCGAGGGCGGCTGCCCGGGTGCGGCGGCAGCGGCGGCCTTCACGACGATCAGGTGGCCGCAGGCCTTGCACCTGAGCTTGTAGACCCGGCCGGGGGCCGGATCCTCGGCGGTGGCGTACTTCTTCCCGCACCGCTCGCACGTGAATTTCACGGTCGAATCCTACTGTTACCGTTCGGCGCAGCGCAAGAACGCCGCGGCGCGCGCCGCCCACGGCTAGCGCTCCCGGAGGAAGAGCCCGAACCCCGCGAACTTTCCCTCCACCTTGAGAGGGAAGGCGACGGCGCCCAGGCGCCGCGTGGTCCCCGGCGCGGCGCGCGTCTCGCCGACGACGTCGCGCTCCTCGGCGCGGCCGGAGTCGCGGGCCGCCTGGACGATCGCGTTCACCTGGTCGCCGGCGACGCCGGGGAGGTAATCGGAGAGGCTGCGGCCTTCGTGGGCGTCGCGGCCGAGGCCGGTGAGCGCGGCGAACGCCGCGTTCGCGCGGAGCAGCCGTCCCTCGGTGTCGAGGAGCGCGAGCGCCGCCGGCGCCGCTGCGACGAGCGCGCCGAGCACCGCGGACGCGGACTCCGCCTCGGCGCGGCTCCGCGCCGCGTCCTCGAACAGGCGCGCGCGCTCGAGCGCCGCCGCGCACGGCTGGGCGACGAGCCGCACGAAGTTCCGCTCGTCGGCCTCGAGCCGGCGCGGCTCGGCGAAGGCCACCGTGAGCGCGCCCAGCGCGCGCCCGGACGCGAGGAGCGGCACGACCGCCCAGGCGCCCTCCTCGCGCCGCGCCCGCTCCCGCGCGAGGTGCGGGTAGCGCTCCTCGAGGTCGGCGGGCGAGTCGAGCCAGAGCGCGCGGCCGGAGCGCACGACCTCCGCGGCCGGGTCCGGCGCGTCGAGGCGGATCGGCCCGCTCTCCGACTCCGCGGCGCGCCCGTGCCGCGCGAGGAGGAGGATCGCGTCCGGTCCCTCGAGCGCGTGGATCTCCGCCGCGCAGGCGCCGACGGCGCCGAGGGCGCGGAACGCGGCCGCCGCCACGTCGCGCGGCGTCGCCGCCGAGGAGAGCGTCCCCGCCGTGAGCTGGAGCTGCTGCAGCCGCTCCGCGAGCCGCTTGTGGGCGTCGAACAGCCGCGCCCGCTCGATGGCGCGCGCCGCCTGGGTGACGGCGGCGAGCACGAACGCGCGCTCCTCGCCGTCGAACGCCCGCGGCTCCCCGTACTGCAGGCCGACCGCTCCCTTCCAGCCGGCGAGCGTGATGGGGAGGGCGACCC
This sequence comes from Anaeromyxobacter sp., assembly GCA_036391435.1. Classification (GTDB taxonomy): domain Bacteria; phylum Myxococcota; class Myxococcia; order Myxococcales; family Anaeromyxobacteraceae; genus Anaeromyxobacter. Next base: position 1,824 of record DASVZX010000077.1, read on the forward strand.
ACGCGACGACGCCCTCGCGCTTCGCGAGCGGCACGAGCGTCGGGAAGCGCGCGGCGATCTCCGCGGGCGAGGCGAGCCACACCGGCTCGCCGGTGCGGTAGGCCTCGGCGCTCGGGAGCGGCTCGTCCGCGAACACGCGCCGGAACCCGGACGCGAACTCCTCCGACACCCCGAGCCCCTGCACGAGCTCGAGCTCTCCCGGGCGCCGCTCCGAGAAGATCGCGACCGCCCTCGCGTCGACGACCGAGAGGCCGCGCTCGAACACCATCCGCAGGACCTCCTCGCGGGTGGCCGCCGCGGCGAGCGCCTCCGTCAGCGCCTGCAGGCGCTGGAGGCGCTCGAGCCGGACCGACGGGTCCGGCCGCTTCTCGGGCACGCGAGCCATGCGGGGAGTGTAGCGCAGCCGGCCGCCGCGCGGGGGCCCGGGGGCGCGCCGGCGGGCCGGCGCTCACTCCGTGGCGGCCTGGGGCTTCGGGGTCTCCTCGTGGATCGAGACCGTCTTGACGTTCACGAACTCGCGGATCCCGTCGCGCGCGAGCTCCCGGCCGTAGCCCGAGCGCTTCACCCCCCCGAACGGCAGGCGCGGATCCGACGCGACCATGGCGTTCACGAAGGTCGCGCCGGCCTCGAGGTCGTCCACGAACCGGCGCCGCTCCTCGGGATCGTTCGTCCAGACGGAGGAGCCGAGGCCGAACGGGACGTCGTTCGCCACCGCGATCGCCTCGTCGAGGTCCCTCACCCGGTACAGCATCGCGACGGGGCCGAAGATCTCCTCGCGGTAGGAGGCCGACGTCCGCGGGATCCCGGCGATCACGGTGGGCGGGTAGTAGAAGCCCTTCCCCCCCGGCGCCTTCCCGCCGCACAGGAGCCTCGCGCCGTCCCGCACCGCGGCGTCCACCTGCCTCGCGAGCTTCTCGAGCTCGGCGCCGGTCGCGAGGGGACCGACGTCGGTGGCCGGGTCCATGGGATCGCCGACCCGGAGCGCGCCCATCCGCGCGACCATCTCGCGCTCGAACCGGTCGTAGATCCGGTCGTGGACGATGAACCGCTTGGCGGCGATGCAGGACTGGCCGTTGTTGATGCAGCGGGCGGTGACGGCGGTCTGCACCGCCGCGTCGAAGCTCGCGCTCGGCATCACGACGAACGGGTCGGACCCGCCGAGCTCGAGCACGGTCTTCTTGATGACGCGGCCGGCCGCCGACGCCACCGCGGCGCCCGCCCCCTCGCTCCCCGTGAGGGTCGCCGCGGCGACGCGGTCGTCCTCCACGATCCGCGCGACCCGCGCCGACCCGACGAGCAGCGTCTGGAAGCAGCCGTCCGGGAAGCCGGCCTGACGGAAGACCTCCTCGATCGCGAGCGCGCACTGCGGCACGTTCGAGGCGTGCTTCAGCAGCCCGACGTTCCCGGCCATGAGCCCCGGCGCGGCGAAGCGGAAGACCTGCCAGAAGGGGAAGTTCCAGGGCATCACGGCGAGCACCGGACCGAGGGGGAGGTGGCGCACGTAGGACCGCGTCGCGCTCGACCTCACCTCCTCGTCGGCGAGGAACCGCTCCGCGTTCTCCGCGTAGAAGCGGCAGGCCAGGGCGCACTTCTCCGCCTCGGCGACGGCGGACTTGAGCGTCTTGCCCATCTCCAGGGTCATGAGGCGCGCCCAGCGGTCCTTGCGCCGCTCGAGCACGTCCGCCGCGGCGCGCATGAGCCCGGCGCGCTCGGCGAACGGCCGCCGACGCCAGGCGCGGAACGTCTGGGCGGCGCGGGCGAGGCGGGCCTCCAGCTCCGCGTCAGAGATCTCCTCGAACCGGCCGAGGACCTCGCCGTTCGCGGGGTTCACCGACGTCATCGTGGCCATCGCGCGGTCCCCTTCCTTTCGTCGCGCCAGGGCAGAAGGTAGTGTTCGGGCGTGAACCGTACCACGGTCGCCGCGGCGGCGGCCGCCGCGCTGTGGGCGCTCCTCGTCGCGGCGAGCCCCCGCTGGTTCTTCCTCGCGGCGGCCCCGCTCTGCGCCGCCTGGATCGCCCTGTCCGCCCGCGCCGCGCCGGGGCTCGCCGCCCGGCTCCGCCCGCGCTGGGGCGACCTCGGCCTCGCCCTCTCGACCGCCCTGCTGCTCTACGCCGGCGCGCGGGCGTTCCTCTGGGCGGGGTGCGGCGGCGTGTCCGAGGCGCTGTGCGCGCCGCTCGCGTCGATGTTCGCGCGCTTCCAGCCGCGCGGGGTGGGCCCCGCCCTCGTCCTGGGGCTCCTCGCCGCGCCGGCGGAGGAGCTGTTCTGGCGCGGCGTCGTGCAGGCCCGCCTCGAGCCGCGCCTCGGCCGCGCCGGCGCGGTCGCCGCGGCGACCGGGATCGCGGTCGCGGTGGCGCTCGCGACGGGGCAGCCGTTCCTCGCGCTCGCCACCGCGCCGACCTACGCCGCGTGGGGCGCCCTGGCGGCCCGGCGCGGGACGCTCGTGCCGTCGATCGCGTCGCACGCGGCGTGGAGCGTGCTCGTCGCCGTCGTCGCGCCGCCCGTCTAGGCCCGCCGCGGGCGCGGCCCGAGCCACTGCACGATCGACTCCTCGAGCGCGCCGAGCGCCCCGCGCAGCCCCGGCGTCGCGCGGTCGCCCGCGAGCGCGCGCCGCGCTGCCTCGTCGAACGGGACGAGCGCGCGCGGGGCGACGCGATCCCAGAACGACGCGCCGTCCCGCGGCAGGAGGTCGTGCTCGAGCCCGAGCACGAGCTCCCGCACCACGTTCCACTCCGCGCCGGAGACGAGCTTCAGCCACAGGCTCGACACGCTCGGCGCGGGGAGCGGCGCCCGGATCCAGGGCAGCGCCCGGCCGCGGAGGGCCGCGACGCGCTCGAGGAGCTCGCGCACCGCCAGGACCTCGGGGCCGGGCAGGTCGAGCGAGAGGCCGGCGCGCAGCGGGAGGTCGAGCGCGGCGGCGAGCGCCGCGACCACGTCGTCGATCGCGACCGGGCTCGTCCGAGACTCGGCCCAGGACGGGAGGACCATCGCGGGGAGGCGCAGCGCGAGGTCGCGCACGACGCGCCACGACGCGCTCCCCGCGCCCACGACCATCGAGGCGCGGAGCTCGAGCGCGGGGACGCGACCTCCGACGAGCACCTCGCCCACCGCGAGCCGGCTCGCGAGGTGCCGCGACGGCCGCCCCCGCGGCGCGACGCCGCCGAGGTAGACGATCCGCTCGACGCCGGCGCGCTCCGCCTCGCGCGCGAACGCCGCGGCGCTCCGCCGCTCCTCCTCGGCGTAGTCCTCGGCGCCGCTCGCCATCCCGTGCACGAGGAAGAACGCCGCCCCGACGCCGTCGAGCGCGCGCGCCAGGTCGGCGGCGCGCCCGAGATCGGCGGCGACCCACTCCACCGCGCCGCCGCCGCGCCCGTGGCGCGGCGCTGGAGGCGGCCGGCGCGACGTCGCGCGCACCGCCACCCCGGCGCGGCGGAGGGCCGGGACGAGCGCGCGCCCCACGAAGCCGGTCGCGCCGGTGACGAGGACGGGGCGGGCGGACCGGGGGCGCACGGGGGAACGCCGCTCACGCGTGGTTGCGGAGCATGAGCTCCTTCGGATCCGGATCGAGGTAGGTCTGTCCGGCGAGCCAGTCGACGCCGCGCGCGTCCGCGTGGCGACGGACGTGGTGCCGCACGAGCGTGAGCGGGACGACGAGCGGCACGTGCCCCCTCGCGTAGTCCTCGATCGCCCCGGCGAGCTCGCGCCGGTCGTCCGGGTCGAGCAGGTCCCGGAAGTAGCCCGCCGCGTGCTGGAGGACGTTCGCGTGGCGACCGCGCGTCGCCGGCGTCCGGAGCGCCGCCATGAGCCCGGCGGCGTACGCGTCGAGGGTCGGCCGGATCGCGCCCTTCCCCATGCCCGCGACGAGCGCCCCGAGCGCGCGGTACGCCGCGGGGCTGTGGGCCATGAGCGCGAGCTTGTGCGCCGCGTGGTACCGGACGAGGTCGCCGCGGCGCATCCCCGCCGCGACCGCCGCCTTCCAGCGCGCGTACGCGAAGATCCGCTCGACGAAGCTCTCCCGCAGCGCCGGGTCCTCGAGCCGGCCCTCCTCCTCGACGGGCAGGAGCGGCATCCGGTCCATGAGGACCCGCACGAACAGGCCGACGCCGTCGCGGCGCGGCGGTCCGCCCGCCGCGCGGTGGACGCGCACGCGCTCCATGCCGCACGACGGCGAGTCCTTCTTCGTCACCCACCCGTCGAGCCCGAGGGCCTCCAGCTCGCGCACGCGGGCCCGCGCGAAGCGGAGCATCGCGTCGGTGTGGTCCGTCCCGCTCCGCTCGGCGAGGAGGCGCGGCGCGGCCGCCGCCCCGACGAGCCGGATCGGCTCGCGCGGCACGCCCAGCCCGAGCTCGAGCTCCGGGCAGACCGGCACCCACTCGACGGACGCGCCGAGCACCTCCACGAGGAACGCGTTCCGCTTGTGCTGGCCGTCGTAGCGGACCTTCCGCCCGAGGAGGCAGGACGAGACGCCGAGGCGCAGGCGGGTCCGGGGCATGCGGTCGAAGCGTAGGGGACCGCGGCCCCCCGCGCTACGCCTCCCGCCGCGCCACGAGCACGCCCGCGGCGAACCCGGCCGCGATCGCGACGAGGCCCCGGAGCCGGCCCCCGCCACCGCCCGTCCGCGCGGCGACCGGCGCCGGCCGCGCCTCCCCGCCCTCCCCGCCGTGCAGCGGCTCGTCCGCCGGCCGCCGATCCGCGGGGATCGGCTCGCCGGGCGCCGCCGCGCGCGCCTCAGGCCTCGTCCCGGTCTCCGCCATGCTCTTCGCGCCCTCGCGCTTCCCCTCCGGCGAGCGGTGCTCGATGAAGGCGTTGATCTCCGCCCCCACGAGCAGGACCAGCGACGAGATCCACATCCAGAGGAGGAGCACGATCACGCCGCCGAGCGCGCCGTAGGTCTTGTCGTAGCTCCCGAAGTGCCCGACGTACTGCGAGAACGCGTACGACGCGAGCACCCACAGCACGACGCCGACGACCGAGCCCGGCGTGATGAACTTGAACGCCTGCTCGACGTCGGGGAGGGCCCAGTACATCACGGCCCAGAGGAACATCATGACGATCGCGGCGACCGGGAGCCGGAGCCAGGCCATCGCGATCCCGACGGGGCCGCCGATGCGATCGCCGAGCGGCCCGGCGGCGATGGCGACCACGGCCGCGGCGAGCCCGAGCACCCCGGCGACGATCGTCATGAGCACCGCGATGGCGCGCACCTTCCAGAAGGGCCGCCCCTCCGTCACGTCGTAGGCGACGTTGAGCGCGCGCATCACCGCCGTCACGCCGCCGGACGCCGCCCAGAGCGCGCCGAGCGCGCCGAAGCCGACGAGCGTCACGTTCTGCTGCTGCGCGAGCTGCTGGATGCGGCCGCCGATGATGTCCGTCGCGGCGGGCGGCGCGACCGCCGCGAGCTGGCGCACGATCTTCTCGGCGTCGGCCGGCGTGATCAGCAGGGACGCGAGCGCGACGAGGAAGAGGACGAACGGGAACAGCGCGAGGACGCCGTAGTAGGTCACCGTCGCGGCGAGATCGGTGACGTTGTCGCGCGAGGTCTCGCCGTAGACCCCCTTGCCGAACTCCTTCCAGCTCATCCCCTTCCCGGGCAGTCGCACGTGGGCCTCCGGCCGGAAAGCTGGGCATCGGGGCGGACGCCGCGGGGGCCGCGCGTCCGGTGTCGGATCGAGCGGGCCGGCGCCCGCCCCGCGAGCGGTCGCCCGGGCGATCCCCGCGGGCCCCGACCGCCAACGGAGAGGGCCGCCCCGCTACCGCCGCCCGCGCCCGCGCGACGTCTCGACGAGGAACCAGACCGCGAGGACGGCCAGGATCCACGGGAGCATCCGCGGGCGGCGGGCGACGACGGCGATCGCCGCGGCGAGCACGATCGCGAGCGGCCAGCTGATGCGGAGCATGGGGTCGCATGATACGAGAGATCCCCGCTCATGGCGCTCTCGCTCTCCGCCTTCTGGTGGCTCCCGTTCGGCGCGGTCCCGGAGATCCCGGCGCCGCGCCTCGCGAAGGACCTCGCGGCGATCCCGCCGCCGCAGGTCGTCGACGTGCGCACCGAGGCCGAGTTCCGGGCCGGCCACGTGCCCGGCGCGATCTCCGCCCCGATCACGTCCCTCTCCCGCGCGCTCCCCGCGCTCCGGCTCGACCCCGCGCGCAAGGTGGTCGCGATCTGCCTCACCGCGCACCGGTCGATCCCGGCGGTGCGGCTCCTCCGCGGGAGGGGCTTCGACGCGGAGCAGCTCGCGGGCGGGATGCTCGCGTGGCGGGCGGCGGGGTTCCCGGAGGAGCGGGGCTGATCGCCTCCGGAGGCGGCCGCGCGCCGAGCGCGCCGTCGCGGAGCGGCAGCGCCTCGGCGACGGCGCGGAGCGACACCACCCCGGGGGCGCCGGCGGCGCGCCGGATCGTCGCCCCGGCCGGATCCGCGGCGCGCACGGTCGCGCCGGAGGCGGCCAGCAGGCGCGACCGCTTCCCCGTCCCGGCACCCGCTTCGGGCGAGCGCGGGCGCCCCGGTCCGGGTACGCCCTCCCCGTGCGCGTCCTCGCCGGCACGAGCGGCTACTCGTACCCCGCGTGGAAGGGCAGCTTCTACCCGGAGGCGCTGCCCGCCTCGAGGATGCTCGCCGCCTACGCGGCGAGGCTCCCCGTGGTGGAGATCAACGCCACGTTCTACCGGATGCCGCAGGCGACGACGCTCGCCGGGTGGCGCGCCCGGGTCCCGCCCGGGTTCGTCTTCGCCCTCAAGGGGCCGCAGCGGATCACGCACGTGAAGCGGCTCGCCGGCGCCGGCGAGGACGTGGCGTTCTTCCACTCGGTCGCGGCCGAGCTCGGGCCCGCGCTCGGGCCGATCCTGTGGCAGCTGCCGCCCTCCCTGAAGAAGGACCTGCCGCGCCTCCGCGACTTCCTCGCGCTCCTCCCGCGCGGCGGCCGCGCCGCGTTCGAGTTCCGGCACGCGAGCTGGCACGACGACGACGTCCTCGCGGCGCTCTCCGACGCGGGCGCGGCGCTCTGCGTCGCGGACGACGGCGACCGCTCGACGCCCGTCGTCGCCACGGCGGGGTTCGGCTACCTCCGCCTGCGCCGGCCGGACTACGACGACGCCGCCCTCGCCCGCTGGGCCCGGACGGTGCTGGCGCAGCGCTGGGACGACGCGTTCGTCTTCTTCAAGCACGAGGACGAGGCCCGCGGGCCGGCCTACGCGCTGCGCTTCCGCGCGCTGCTCTCCGCGTGAGCCGTGGGCGCTCGAGGCGACCGGCGTGGCCTCCACGCGGTGGCGCGCCGAGCTCCGCCCGGCCGCCTCGGGGCGCGCCTCGCGTCCGCGCCGCGCGCGAGTAGAATGCGCCCGTGCCGTTCCGCCTCCCCTTCGACGCGCCGCTCCCGCCCTCCGGCCCCCGCCGCTGGGCCGTGCTCGCCATGCTCGCGGTGGGCGGGCTCGTCGCGCTGCTCGTCCCCGTCGTGTTCGCGATCGTGCTCCTCTCCATGCTGCGGGGCGGGTGAGCGCGATGGGCACCCCCTCCGGGAAGGGCGGAGGCGCCGCCGAGGGCGCGGGCGACGCCCCGGATCTCGCGCCCGGCGCCGTCCTCGACGGGCGCTGGCGCATCGAGGCGCTCCTCGGCGCCGGGGGCATGGGCGCCGTCTACCGCGCCGAGCACGTCCACGTCGGCCGCAAGGCGGCCGTGAAGGTGCTGCACGCCGACCTGCGCCGGAGCCCCGCCGACCGCGAGCGCTTCCGGCGCGAGGCGCGCGTCGCGAGCAAGCTGCGGTCGCCGCACGTCGTGGAGGTGCTGGACTTCGGCGAGGACGAGGCGGGCCGCCCCTACCTCGCCCTGGAGCTGCTCGAGGGCGAGGCGCTCCGGGCGGTGCTCGATCGCGAGGGACGGCTCGCGCCGGCCCGCGCGGTGCGGCTGCTCCGGCAGCTCCTCGACGGGCTCGCCGCCGCGCACGAGGCGGGCATCGTGCACCGCGACCTCAAGCCGGAGAACCTGTGGCTCTCCGGGAGCGGGGCCGCGGAGACGCTCAAGGTCCTCGACTTCGGCATCGCGAAGTGGAGCGAGGCGCGCCCGGACTCGGCGCGGACCCAGGCCGGCCTCGTGCTCGGGACCCCGGAGTACCTCGCCCCGGAGCAGGCGGTGGGGGGCGAGGTGGACCGGCGCGCCGACCTGTACGCGGCGGGGATCCTCGGGTTCGTGATGCTGACCGGTCGCCACCCCTTCGACACCTCGGACATCCGCGCCCTCGTCGCCGCGCACGCGTTCGAGCGCGTGCCGGGCCTGTCCTCCGCCGCGCCGGAGCTCGCCGCCTGGCCGAAGCTCGTCGACTTCGTCGCGCGCGCGACGGAGAAGGACCGGGACCGGCGCGCCGGCAGCGCCGCGGAGCTGCTCGCGATCCTGGAGGGCGCCGAGGTGCCGGTCCGGCCGGCGCGCGAGGCGCGCGGGACCGGCGCCGCGCCCGCGCACACGCCGCGCGCCGTCCGCGCGAGCCTGCTCGGCG
>DASVZX010000078.1:0-17512 GCA_036391435.1 Anaeromyxobacter sp.
AGCGCGGCGCGCGCCGCGCGGACCTTCGCGGAGCGCGCTCGCGAGCCACTCGCCCTCGCGCGTGAGCGCGTCCCGGCGCGCGGCGGCGATCGCCGTTGGCCCGGGCCGCGTGTTCGCGCCGTGCTGCTCGATCGGTCGCGCGGGCCGCTTCACGCGACACCTCCCGCCGCCGAGGGCAGGAACGCGACGTTGGACTCGGCGGGCGCCACGAGGCGGCGCACGTAGGCGTCCCACTTGTCGAGCGCCTCGCGCCGCTCGTCCAAGTAGTCGCCCTGGTCGTAGGTCTGCACGATCCGCCCGAGCGAGTGATTGAGGCACCGCTCCACGATGTGCAGCGGCACGCGGAGCTTCCCGAGGTGCGTGCGCATCGTGCGGCGGAGGTCGTGCGGCGTCGCGGGCCCGCCGGGCAGCACGAGGCGGGGCGCGTCGCCCTCGAACATCCGGCGCATGGCGCGCCCGAGCGCCTTGTCCGTGTACGCGCCGTCGTCGGACTGATCGCTCGCGACGATCCACGGGGACTCGCCCGCGAGCGCGCGAAGCTCGCGCACGAGGTCGAGCGCGGTCGCCGAGAGCGGGATCACGAACGGCTTTGCCTTCCGCGCCTGATCCTTCGTGAGCTTCTGATTCGCGACGGGCACGGTCCACGTCGCCGCGTCGAGGTCGATCTCGGTCCACCTCGCGCGGAGCAGCTCGCCCGAGCGCGCGCCCGTGAGGAGCAGGAAGCGGAGCGCCGCGCGCGTCGCGGGGTCGAGCGAGGTGCGGCGCTGCACCTTGCCGTGCTTGTCGGCGCGCGGCTCCGTGAGGTCGGGATCGAGCGAGCGCCAGAAGATCCCGATCTCCTCCGCCGTGAGCCACCGATCGGACACGTTGCTCTCGACGCCGAGATCCTTCGGGTCGAGCGGGCCCGCGGGGTTGCCCGCGCGGTAGCCGCGCGCCTCGGCGAAGCGGAGCGCCTGCTTGAGCGTCGCGAGCACCTTCCCCGCGTGGACGGGGGCGCCGCGGTCCACCACGCGCTCGATCGCGGAGGCGCACTCGCGCGTCGTGAGCGCCTCGATCGGGCGCGCGCCGAGCGCGGGGATCAGGTCGAGATCGAGGATCCGGCGCGCGACCTCGGGCACCTTCCGGTGCGGCACGATCCGGCGCTTGTAGAACTCCTCGGCGACGCTCGCGAACGTGGGAACGCTCGCGTCCGCCGGGGCGGCGAGGGCCGCGAAAGCGGGGCGCATCGCGGCGCGCATCTCCGCCTCCACGGCGTCGATCGTGCCGCTGACGTGCGCCGCCTTGAGCTTGTCGAGCCACTCGCGCGCCTGCGCGAGCGTGACGAACCCCGGCGCCTCCGAGAGCGCCCACGGGCCGATCGTGTAGACCTGCCCGCGCGCGTTGCAGACCCACCGGAACACCTTGCGGCCCGTGGGGAGCACGCGGAGCCGCAGGCCCGGCGCGCGCCGGTCGGGCACGTCGTACCGAGCGTCGGCGGAGGTGAGCGATTCGATGAACCTCGGCGTGAGTCCGCGTGCCGGGGTAGGGTTCGTGACGGGCATCGTGAACCTCCTCTCAGGTTCGCGGGCCAAGGGCCCCGGGGTCGGTTCGTGCCGCCTCGGGGCCCGCTTCGTTCGTGTGACCCCGAGGCCCGTCGCGGGGTCACAACGCTCCGAGGAACCGCCCTCGGAAGCGTCCGGTTGCACATCAGTCTACGCGGTGCCTCTGACGCATCTTTCCCGCTGCTACCAGGGGTTTCCGAGCATCTACACGCTACGAAACGCAACGCCCCCCGGAGTCTGCCCAGGCGCCTTGACACGGTAGGGGTCGTCGGTTCGATACCGACCGGGCCTACTCGAGGAGCACCGAGGGGCTGGCGCCTGCGCCGGCCCCTCTCGTTTTCGCGGGGCGTCACCCGCGGAACGCCACCGCGGTCGGGAGCGAGCGGCGCGAGGCCGACGGTCGCGCGCCGAACCGCGCACCCTGCGCGATATGCCCCACGGTGGGTGTTTGCGCGCATGTCGCACACACCGTGAAGGCCGGGAAAGATCAGTGGGGATCGCCGATTGCGGCGCCATCGTTCGCCTCGGCACGGTCCCGCCATTGCAGTGCCGCAGCCGCGAAGATCGCGACGCGACAGGGACTCCGGGTCGCACCTCGGCTGTTTGCACCCTGCGCGCGTGGGGGTGCGCCGAGGACGGGGGAGGGGACCATGACGGAAACGACGCGAGTGCTCCTCGCGGCCGAGTCGCTCGCCGACCGCGGCTTCCTCGCGCGGGAGGGCGACGGCCGGCTCGTCGACCTGGCCGTGGAAGGTCGCGGGTTCCGGTACCGCACCGCGTTCTGGCAGCGCGTCGGCGCGCTCGTGAGCGAGGCGGACGGCGCCGCCTGGCGCTCGCCGCTCGACGGCGCAGGCGACGTGACCGAGGCCCAGCTGCGCGTCGCGGTGGAGTGGGCCGCGGTCGGCGCGCCGCTCGAGTGGGCGCGCGAGCAGGCTCGCACGGCCGTCGAGGGGTTCCTGCGGCGCTTCACGCCCCGGACGTGAGGCGGCGCGCGACGCGCGATCGAAGCGGTGTCGGCGTGAAGGTTCAGTCGAAGTTGGCTCAGACGCCGCTCGCACCGCTCAGCGCCGCAGCTCTCGCACCCGCGCCACGGCGGCGGGCTGGCGCTCCTCGGGCCGATCGATCAGCGCGAGGCCGGCCTCGTACTCCCGGAGCGCCTCCGCCTGCCGCCCCGTGCGGTCGTAGACCCGCGCCAGGTTGAGGTGCGCCGTGGCCAGCTCGGGGTCCGCCTCGATCGCCGCGCGCAGGAGCGTCTCCGCCTGCGCGTAGTCGCCGCGGACCGCCGCGGCGGTCCCGAGCTGCGTGAGCGTGCCCGCGTGCCGGGGATCGACGGAGAGCGCCGCTCGCCAGGCGCGCTCGGCGCCCGCGAGATCGCCGGCGTTCTTCAGGGCGACGCCGAGGTCGAACCACGCTCCCACCGCCCGCGGCTCGGCGCTCACCGCGGCCCGCGCGAGCGCGAGGTCGTCGTGCCAGTCGCGCGTGCGAGCCGCGCTGCGGCCCGCGAGCGCGACCAGCGCCACGGCCGAGCACGCGAGGACGATCGCGCGCCGGGCTCCGCCCCCCGCCGCGAGGCGCCGCGCCGCGTCGGCGACGACGAGCCAGATGCCGACGGCGGGCGCGTGGAAGAACCGCTCGGCGAGCGGCGTCGTGGCGGCCAGCGGGACGACGTTCGCGATCGGGACGAGGTTCGCCGCGAGCCAGACGAGCCCGACGGTGGAGGCGAGGGCGGGGCGGCGGACCAGGACGGCGACGGCGGCGGCGACCGCGAGCCACGTCGCCGCCGTCGCGAGGATCTCGAGGACCCCCGAGGGCGGCGAGGCCACGTGGAAGATCGTGAGCCTCGCCGGCCAGAGCGTCAGCCACAGGTAACGGGGCATCACCCAGGCGTCCGGGGCGAGGCGCGCGAGCAGCCCCTGCGCCGCCGGTGCGGCGCCGACGGGCGCGCCGAGCGCGATCGACCGGAGGACGAGGTACACCCCGAGCGCGCAGACGTGCGGGACGAGCGCGCGCCACGCGCGCCACCCGCGCCAGGCGGCGCCGGTGCCGGGCAGGAACAGCCACGCCGCGGCGACCGGGAGCACCATCGCCGCCTGCTCCTTGCTCGCGAGACCGAGGAAGAACGCGCCGCCGGAGAGCCAGGCCAGCGCGCGCGAGCGGGTGCGGGTCGCGTCGACGAACAGGAGGAGGGCCGCGAGGGCGAACGCCAGCGCGAGGAGGCTGTTGCGCGCCGAGACGAAGGCCACCGCCTCGCCGTGGATCGGGTGGACCGCGAGGAGCGACGCCGCGAGGAAGGCCGTCCACGTCGCGCCGAGGAGCCGGCGCGCGAGCGCGAACAGGAGGAGCACGCTCGCCGCGTGGACGAGCAGGTTGACCGCGTGGAACGCGCGGGCGTCCATGCCGAAGAGCGCGTGATCGACGAGGTACGACGCGCGGTTCAGCGGACGGTAGTAGGGCCGCACCTGATCCGGCGACAGCACCACCTCGCCGATGCGCGAGAGGTCGCGCGTGGCCGGGTTCTCGACGATGATCTTGGCGTCGTCCCAGACGAAGCCGTCGGCGAGCGTGCCCCCGTGCGCGGCGGCGACCAGGAGCAGCAGGGCGAGCCATGGGGCGGCGGCGCTCTCCGCCGCTCGACGCAGCATCTGCACGGGCGCGGATGCTAGCACGGTCGATCCCGGCGCGCGGCGGACGCCGCCCTCCCGGCGCCGCGCGCCGTCCTTGCGTGCCTCCCGGGCGGCTGCTACTCACAACCTCGCCGAACCGGCGCCCTGCCGGCGCGCGACCACAGGCTCATCGAACCATGCCCGACCTCGTCCAGGTGACCCTCCCCGACGGCAGCCGGAAGGAAGCCGCCCGCGGCACCACCATCCTCGACTTCGTGAGGACGTCGATCGGCGCGGGCCTCGCCAAGGCGGCCTACATCGCGAAGCTCGACGGCCAGCCGGTCGACCTCTCGCGCAGGCTGGAGCGCGACGCGAAGCTCGAGGTCGTGACGACGAAGAGCCCCGAGGCGCTCGAGGTCGCGCGCCACGACGCCGCGCACGTGATGGCGAGCGTCGTCCAGAAGCTCTACCCGGGCACGCAGGTCACCATCGGCCCCGCGATCGAGGACGGCTTCTACTACGACTTCGCCCGCGAGGCGCCGTTCACGCCGGAGGACCTCGAGAGGATCGAGCAGGCGACGAACGACGCCATCAAGCAGGATCTCCCCTTCGTCCGGGAGGAGGTCTCGATGGACGCCGCCCTCGGCCTCTTCGAGGGGATGGGCGAGAGGTACAAGGTCGAGATCGTGAAGGACATCGCCGCGAAGGGCGCGAAGACCCTCACGCTCTACAAGCACGGCGACTGGGTCGACTTCTGCCTCGGGCCCCACGGCCCGTCCACCGGCAGGATCGGCGTCGTGAAGCTCCTCAACGTCGCCGGCGCCTACTGGCGCGGCGACTCGAGGAACCCGATGCTCCAGCGCATCTACGGGACCGCCTTCTTCGACAAGAAGGCGCTCGAGGCGCACCTCGCGCGGCTCGAGGAGGTGAAGAAGCGCGACCACCGCAAGCTCGGCCCGGCGCTCGGCCTCTTCGCCTTCCACGAGGTCGCGCCGGGCTCGGCGTTCTGGCTGCCGCACGGGACGACGCTCTACAACGTCCTCGCCGACGCGATGCGCCGCCTCGTCAAGGCGAACGGCTACCAGGAGGTGAAGACGCCGCTCCTCTTCAACAAGAAGCTCTGGGAGCAGAGCGGCCACTGGGGCGTCTACCGCGAGAACATGTTCCTCGTCTTCGACAAGGAGGCCGACCCGAGCCTCCCGCTCGAGGAGCGGCTCGACATGAGCCTGAAGCCGATGAACTGTCCGTCGCACTACCTCATCTACAAGATGGGGAAGCGCTCCTACCGCGAGCTGCCGATCCGGTACTTCACGGTGGACGTGCTGCACCGGAACGAGCTGTCCGGCTCGCTCGGCGGGCTCACCCGCGTCCGGCAGTTCGCGCAGGACGACTCGCACATCTTCGTCATGGAGTCACAGATCGCCGACGAGGTGAACCGGATCGTCGGCCTCATGAAGACGGTCTACGGCGCCTTCGGCCTCGAGTTCTCGCTCAAGTTCTCGACCCGGCCGCTCAAGGCGGAGGAGCGGGTGGGGGACGACGCGCTCTGGGACAAGGCCGAGGGCGCGCTCCGCGCGGCGCTCGACAAGATCGGGATGCCCTGGGAGCTGAACCCGGGCGACGGGGCCTTCTACGGCCCGAAGATCGACTTCGTCGTGACCGACTCGCTCGGCCGCAAGTGGCAGACCTGCACGATCCAGCTCGACTACGCCGCGCCGGAGCGCTTCGACCTCACCTACGTCGGCGACGACAACAAGGAGCACCGGCCGGTCGTCATCCACCGCGCCGTCTACGGCTCCTTCGAGCGGTTCATCGCCATCCTGACCGAGCACTACGCGGGCAGCTTCCCCACCTGGCTCGCCCCGGTCCAGGCGCGGGTCGTGACGGTGTCCGACCGGTTCGACGGGTGGGCGAAGGAGGTCGCCGCGCGGCTCGACGCGGAGGGGCTGCGGGTCGAGGTCGATCCCTCGTCCGACAAGCTCGGCGCGAAGATCCGCAACGCGCAGCTCGCCAAGATCCCCTTCACGCTCGTCGTCGGCGAGAAGGAGGTCGAGGGGAAGGGGGTCTCGCCGCGCCGCCACGGCGGCGAGGATCTCAAGACGATGGGCCTCGACGCGTTCGTCGCGCTCGCGAAGAAGGAGGCGGCGCCGCCGTACTGACGGCGCCTCCGCCGCGCGGAGCCCGGGAGGTCGATGAGCCAGCGAACGGCCGAGGACGCGGGACGCTCCCCTGCCGCCGTCGCGCTCGTCGTGCCCTGCTACGACGAGGCGCGGCGGCTCGACCGCGCCGAGTTCGCGCGGCTCGCCCGGCAGCGACCCGACATCGCGATCCGGTTCGTCGACGACGGGTCGCGGGACGGCACGGGCCAGGTGCTCGACGCGCTGCGCGCCGAGGCGCCCGGGCGCGTCGAGGTCCTCCGCCTCGAGCGCAACCGGGGAAAGGCCGAGGCGGTGCGCGCGGGCCTCCTCGCGGCGCTGGCGGAGGGGTTCCAGCTCGTCGGCTTCTGCGACGCCGACCTGTCCACGCCCGTCGACGAGCTCGTCCGGCTCGTCGACGTCGCGCGGGCGTCTCCGGCGAAGGTCGTCCTCGCGTCGCGGGTCCTGCTCCTCGGCCGGCGCATCGAGCGGCGCGCGGCCCGTCACTACCTCGGCCGGGTGTTCGCCACCGCCGCGTCGATCGCGCTCGACCTGCCGGTCTACGACACGCAGTGCGGCGCGAAGCTCTTTCGCGCCACCCCGGCCCTCGCGCGCGCGCTCGCCGCGCCGTTCCGGACCCGCTGGGTGTTCGACGTCGAGCTCCTCGCGAGGCTCCTCCACGGCGGAGGCGGCGAGCCGCTCTCCGCGGCGGACGTCGTCGAGGAGCCGCTCCTCGCGTGGCGCGACGCGAGGGGATCGAAGATGAGCCCGTGGGCGATGCTCCGCGCCGGCGCCCAGGTGCTGCTGCTGATCGTGCGGCTCCGGAGCGGCGGCAGCCCGTGGTGAACGCCGACCCCCGGCCCCGCAGGGCGACGACGCCGACCTCGGCCGCGCTCGGACCGTTCGCCTCCCAGCGCGAGACCGGCCCGGACGCCGTGGCAAGCGGCGCGGCTCCGCCGCCCGCCGAGGGGCCGTGAGCCGGTCGATCGGCGCCTCCGAATCCATCACGCGCGAGATCGGGTAGGCTGGGCGCGCATGACCTCTTCCGCTCCCGCGATGGTGTCGGACGTGCTCGCCGACGATCGAGCCGGGTGCAGTGCTGACCTGACGGCCTCCGTCGTGATTCCCTGCCTCAACGAGGCCAGGACCCTCTCGGTGGTGATCGAGAAGGCGCGCGCGGCCTTCGTCCGGCTCGGGATCGACGGGGAGGTGGTCGTGGCCGACAACGGGTCCACGGATGGGTCGCAGGACATCGCGGCGAGGTCGGGGGCCCGCGTCGTCCATGTCGCGGAACGGGGGTACGGCAGCGCGCTGCGGCACGGGATGCGAGAGGCGCGCGGCCGCTTGCTCATCATGGGCGACGCGGATGACACCTACGACTTCGGCGAGATCGATCGGTTCGTGGCACGCTGGCGGGCCGGGGCCGATCTCGTCATGGGTACGCGCCTGCCGCCGGGCACCATCCTCGAGGGCGCGAATCCTTGGCTGAACCGGAACCTGGGGACCCCCGTCTTGACGTTCGTGCTGAACCGGCTGTTCCGAACGCGGATCCGCGACGTGAACTGCGGGATGCGAGCGATCTCGAGCGACGCCTTCCGGGAGCTCGACCTGCGCAGCAGCGGAATGGAGTTCGCTTCGGAGATGCTCATAAAGGCGGCGGTGATCGGGCTGCGCATCGAGGAGGTCCCGGTCACGCTGCACCCGGACCGCCGCGGCCGGCCCTCCCACCTGCGACGCTGGAGTGACGGCTGGCGCCACCTCGAGTTCATGTTGATCCACGCGCCGGACCAGTTGCTGTTCCTGCCAGGCGTGGCGCTCGTGCTGGCCGGATTGCTGATCGCCGTGCCGGTGAGCGCGGGCCCGGCAGTGGTCCTCGGGCGGCAGTTCGACTTCCACGTCCTGTTCCTCGGGGGGACGCTCCTTCTCATCGGGCTGCAGGGAATCCTGGGCGCGACGCTGGTCCGCGACGTCGCGGGCACCCGCGTCCTCCGCCCGAATCCGCTCCTGACACAGTTCGCGCGCGGGTTGACCCTCGGAAGAGGACTTCTCGCCGGCGGCACCCTCCTCACGATCGGCCTCGCGATCGACGCCTCCATGCTCTGGAACTGGGCCGCGGGCCACTTCGGCGCGCTTGCCGAACCGCGCCGGGGCGTGCTCGGACTGCTGCTCATGGGCGTCGGCGCGGAGGTCGGGCTGTTCGCGTTCCTGCACGCCGCGCTGCGACGCCACCGGTGAGGGCGTTAGCCGCGCCGCGCCCTGAGCCGCGCCAGTACCCGCTCCACGATCCGCGAGTCCCGCGCGTAACGCCAGGCGCCTCCCGCCGCAGCGAGCTGGGCGACGGTGCGGAGCAATGTCCCCCACGGAATGCGCTCGCCGCGAGATGCGCCCGCGAGGGCCGCGTTCACGGCGATCGATGCCCTCGCTGCGGCGATCACGCGCGCGCGAGACCGGTGCGGTGCCTGGAGCACCCCCCGATGCCTCTCCAGCACGGTCGTGAGCTGCGCCTCCATCTCGCCGTCGCGGACGGCACGCCCGAGCGTCTGCGACTCCGCGTGAATCCGAAAGCCTGCCAGCGCCTCGGCGACGAACCGGACCGGCCCCATGGCGCCGAGGCGCAGCCAGAGATCCCAGTCCGCCGTGTACCAGAGCCGCTCGTCCATCCCGCCCGTCGCGAGGACCGCTTCCTTCCGGAAGACCGGGGAGGGGATGGCGATGAAGTTCTGGACGAGCAGCCGCTCGAGGAAGTCGGAGCGCTGGACGGTACCGGCGCGCAGCGGGCATCGCCAGCGCCCGAGCGGCCGCTGGTCGGGCCCGACGAACTCCGCATCGTGGAGCACGAGGGCGCCGGTCGCGTCGCGCACCTCCGCGCGGATCCGCTCGAGACGCCGGGGCAGCCAGAGGTCATCCTGGTGGAGAAGCGAGGCCCACTCGGCCCGAGCCTCGCGGAGGCCGATGTTCGTCATCGTGACCCAGTTCCCGATCCGCCCGGGGGTCACGATCCGCAGGGGAAGGCGCCCCTCGAAGCCGCGGACGACCTCCAGGGTCGCGTCGGTCGAGCCGTCGTCGACGACGACGAGCTCGATGTCGGTCCCGCCCTGGCAGGCGACCGAGCGCAAGGCGTCCGCGATGTACCGCGCGCCGTTGTAGGTCGGTATGACGACCGAGAGCCAGGGCGAGCTCATCCGGTGAGTGTACTCAACGATCGTCTGTTGACGCCGCGTCCCGGCTTCGGTAGATTCGCGTCTCCGTGTCTTTCGTAAGACGTCAGCATCGACTTCTTCGCCCGGCGGCAGAGGCCGTTCGGGCACGCTGACGTCCCGCGACCTCTTCCGCCGTAACCGGCCGGAGAGGTTGCCCTCGAATAGGCGACGACAGCTCCTCCGGCCGACTCAAGCCGAGGACCTGTCATGTCGAACCCCCCTCCCAATCGCCCGGCGCAGCCCGGCAGCCCGTCGCTTTCGTTCTCCGGCGACTCTGCTAAGATGCGCGATTCCCACATCGCCGCAGGTGCGCAAGTACCTGAAAAGAAAGGCCAAAGCCAGGTGAGCTCGGCCCAGGACCGCGTCGTCATCTTCGACACCACCCTGCGCGACGGAGAGCAGTCCCCCGGCGCGTCGATGAACCTCGAGCAGAAGCTCCAGGTCGCCCGCGCGCTGCGCGACCTCGGCGTCGACGTCATCGAGGCCGGGTTCGCCGCGGCCTCGCCCGGCGACCTCGCCGCGATCACCGCGGTGGGCGAGCAGGTGGAGGGGCCGATCATCGCGAGCCTCTCCCGCTGCAACAAGGGCGACATCGAGGCGTCCTGGAAGGCGCTGCAGCACGCGCCGCGGCGCCGCTGCCACGTCTTCCTCGCCACCTCGCCCATCCACCGCGACTTCAAGCTCAAGCTCGTGAAGGAGGAGATCATCAAGCGGTCGGTCGAGGGCGTGAAGCTCGCGCGCGAGAAGTTCGACGACGTCGAGTTCTCCGCGGAGGACGCCGCCCGCACCGAGCTCGAGTTCCTCGCCGAGGTCGTCGAGAAGGCGATCGAGGCGGGCGCCGGCACCGTGAACATCCCGGACACCGTCGGCTACGCGCTCCCGACCACCTACGCCGAGACGCTGCGCTACCTCAGGAAGCACGTCCGCGGCATCGACAAGGTCGTCATCTCCGTCCACTGCCACAACGACCTCGGCCTCGCGGTCGCGAACAGCCTCGCCGGCGTCATGGAGGGCGCGCGCCAGGTCGAGTGCACCATCAACGGGATCGGCGAGCGCGCGGGCAACGCGTCGCTCGAGGAGATCGTGATGGCGATGCGCACGCGCAGCGACGTCCTCGGCGTCAGGACGGGCGTGCGGACCGAGCGGCTCTACCCGACGAGCCGCCTCGTGTCGCAGGTGACCGGCCTCCACGTCCAGCGCAACAAGGCGATCGTCGGCCAGAACGCCTTCGCGCACGAGGCGGGCATCCACCAGCACGGCATGCTCACCCACCGCGAGACCTACGAGATCATGCGCCCCGAGGAGGTCGGCTTCGCGAAGAGCCAGCTCGTCCTCGGCAAGCACTCCGGCCGCCACGCCCTGAAGGACCGGCTCATCGCGCTCGGCTACAAGCTCGACGAGGCGCAGACCGACAAGGTCTTCGCCGACTTCAAGATCCTCGCGGACAAGAAGAAGGACATCTACGACGCCGACATCGAGGCGCTCGTCGTGCACGGGCAGATCCTCGGGAAGGGCGGCGTGGCCTGGGAGATCGACGCGCTCTCGACGACGTCCGGCACGGGCACGATCCCGTGCGCGTCGATCGCGCTCCGCTCCGCCGACGGACAGAAGACGCGCGAGGTCGCCGCGGGCGACGGCCCGGTCGACGCTGTGTTCAAGGCGATCGAGCGGATCACCGGCATCCAGGTGAAGCTCCGCGACTACCAGATCGCGAGCGTCTCGAAGGGCGAGGACGCGCAGGGCGAGGTCTCGATCGAGGTCGAGCACCCGACCGGCGTGTACCGCGGCCGCGCGCTCTCGACCGACATCATCGAGGGCTCCGCGCAGGCGTTCCTCGACGTCGTGAACCGCATCGCGCTCAAGATCTCGCCGCCGAAGGAGAGCGAGGCCCGCGCGGAGATGGGGACCCCCTAGACATGGCGCCACGCACGCTGTTCGAGAAGGTGTGGGACGCGCACGTCGTCCGGCCGGAGACGCCGGACACGCCCGCCGTCCTCTACGTCGACCTGCACCTCATGCACGAGGTGACGAGCCCGCAGGCGTTCACGGTCCTGCGGGAGCGGGGGCTCAAGGTCCGCCGCCCCGAGCGCACGCTCGCGACGACCGACCACTCGACGCCGACGCTCCCGCGCCTGCCGGACGGCCGCTGGCCGTTCTTCGACGAGCAGAACGCGAAGCAGGTCGCGCAGATCGAGCGGAACGCGAAGGACTTCGGGATCGAGCTGCACGGGCTCGGCGACCCGCAGCAGGGCGTCGTCCACGTGTTCGGCCCCGAGATGGGCGCGACGCAGCCGGGCATGACCGTCGTCTGCGGCGACAGCCACACCGCGACGCACGGAGCGTTCGGCGCGCTCGCCTTCGGCGTCGGCACCTCCGAGGTCGGGCACGTCCTCGCGACGCAGTGCCTCCTCCAGCGCAAGCCGAGGAGCCTCGCGATCCGCGTCGAGGGCGCGCTCCAGCCGGGCGTGACGGCGAAGGACCTCATCCTCGCGATCATCGCGAGGATCGGGGTCGGCGGCGGCACCGGGCACGTGATGGAGTTCGTCGGGCCCGCCGTCCGCGCGCTCACGATGGAGGGGCGCATGACCCTCTGCAACATGGCGATCGAGGGCGGCGCGCGCGCCGGCATGGTGGCGCCGGACGACGCGACGTTCCAGTGGCTCGCCGGCAAGCCGCGCGCGCCGAAGGGCGCCGCGTGGGACGCGGCGGTCGCGGCCTGGCGGAGGCTCCCGACCGACGAGGGCGCGCGCTACGACCGCGAGGTGACGATCGACGTCTCGAGGCTCGAGCCGATGGTCACCTTCGGCACGAACCCGTCGCAGGGGATCCCGGTGACGGGCCGCGTCCCCGATCCCGCCGCGGAGCGGGATCCGGCCGCGCGGGCGACGCTCGAGAGCGCGCTCCGCTACATGGCGCTCCCGGCCGGCGAGCCCATCCTCGGGCGGAAGGTGGACGTCGTGTTCGTGGGCAGCTGCACGAACGGGCGCCTCGAGGACCTGCGCGAGGCCGCGAAGGTCATGCGCGGCCGCAAGGTGAAGACGCGGACGCTCGTCGTCGCCGGCTCGCACGCGGTGAAGAAGGCCGCCGAGGCGGAGGGGCTCGACCGGATCTTTCGCGAGGCGGGCGCCGAGTGGCGCGAGCCGGGCTGCTCGATGTGCCTCGCGATGAACGGCGACATGCTGAGGCCCGGCGAGTACTGCGTGTCGACGTCGAACCGGAACTTCGAGGGCCGGCAGGGGCCCGGCGGGCGGACCCTGCTCGCGAGCCCGGCCACCGCGGCGGCCGCGGCCGTCTCGGGCGCGGTGGCCGATCCGCGCCGGCTGGTGGAGGGCTAGGGCATGGAGCCGATCAAGACCATCGAGAGCCGCACGGTCGTCATCCCGCGCGAGAACATCGACACCGACCAGATCATCCCCGGCCGCTTCCTCAAGGTGACCGACAAGAAGGGGCTCGGGAAGGCGCTCTTCTCCGACTGGCGCTACGACGCCGCCGGGAAGCCCCGGCCCGACTTCGTCCTCAACACGAAGGCGGCCGAGGGCTGCACGATCCTCGTCGCCGGCGACAACTTCGGCTGCGGCTCGTCGCGCGAGCACGCGCCGTGGGCGCTCGTGGACTACGGCATCCGCGCCGTGATCTCGACGCGCATCGCCGACATCTTCCGGAACAACGCCCTGAAGAACGGGCTCCTCCCCGTCGTCCTCGAGCCGGCCGCGGTCGCGAAGCTCGTCGCCGCGCCCGGCGCGAAGGTATCCGTCGATCTCGGAGCGCAGGAGGTCGCGCTCCCCGACGGCAGCAAGGCGAAGTTCCAGGTCGACGCGTTCTCCCGCTACTGCCTCATGAACGGCGTCGACGAGCTCGGGTTCCTGCTGTCGCAGGACGACGCCATCGCGAAGTTCGAGTCGTCGCGGGCGTAGGCGAGGAAGGGAAGAACATGGCCAAGGAGAAGATCACGGGCGCGATGGCGGTGCGCAGGGCGTTCGAGGCCGAGGGGGTCGAGTACCTCTTCGGCATGCCCGGCGGCACCATCCTGCCGCTGTACGACGCGCTCTACGGCTGCGAGAAGCCGAAGACCGTCCTCATCCGCCACGAGCAGGTCGGCGGCCACGCCGCGGAGGGCTTCGCCCACGCGACGGGCAAGGTGGGCGTCTGCATGGGGACCTCGGGCCCCGGGGCGACGAACCTCGTCACCGCCATCGCCGACGCGTACATGGACTCGGTGCCGCTCGTCGCGGTCACCGCGAACGTCTCGACGGCGCTCATCGGCACGGACGCCTTCCAGGAGGCGGACATCACCGGCATCACGATGCCGATCACGAAGCACAACTGGCTCGTGACGGACGCCCGCGACATCCCGCGGATCATGAAGGAGGCCTTCTACGTCGCGCGCACCGGCCGGCCCGGCCCGGTGCTCGTCGACATCCCGAAGGACATCCTGAACACCGAGATCGAGTGGGAGGGGTACCCGGAGTCCGTCGAGATCCCGGGCTACCACCCCCCGGTTCGCGAGGAGCCGCGCCTCAAGGACGCCGCGCTCCTGGTCCGCAGCTCCACCCGGCCGGTCATCTACCTCGGCGGCGGCGTCCGGATCTCGAACGCGCACAAGGAGGTCTTCGCGTTCGCCGAGCTCGTCGGCGCGCCGGTCGTCACCACCGTGCACGGCAAGGGCGCCTACCCGGAGACGAACGCGCAGTGCCTCGGCATGTTCGGCATGCACGGCTCGCGGTTCGCGAACTACACGGTCCAGAACTCGGACCTCATCGTCGCGCTCGGCGCCCGGTTCGACGACCGCGTGACGGGGAAGCTCTCCACGTTCGCGCCCGAGGCGAAGATCGTCCACCTCGACATCGACCCGGCGGAGATCTCGAAGCTCGTCACCGCCACGGTGCCGCTCGTCGGCGACATGAAGAAGCTCCTGCCCCAGCTCACCGAGGAGGTCCGGCGCGCGTTCGCGCAGCACGGCAAGCCCGACCTCGCCCCGTGGTGGAAGAAGGTCGACGACTGGCGCGCGAAGTACCCGCTCAAGTACGACCAGGCCGGGCAGAAGCAGCTCCTGCCGCAGTACGTGATCGAGCGGATCTGGCAGAAGACCAAGGGGAAGGCGATCTGCACGACCGGCGTCGGCGAGCACCAGATGTTCGCCGCGCAGTGGTGGAAGACCTCCGAGCCGCGGACGTTCATCACCTCGGGCGGCCTCGGCACGATGGGCTTCTGCCTGCCCTCCGCGATCGGGATCCAGCTCGGCCGGCCGGGCGAGCTCGTCATCGGCATCGACGGCGACGGCTCGTTCCAGATGACGCTGCAGGACCTCGCGACGGCGGTGGACCTCGCGCTGCCGATCAAGATCTTCGTCCTGAACAACCTGTTCCTCGGCATGGTCCGCCAGTGGCAGGAGCTGTTCTACGACCGCCGCTTCGCCGAGACCCCGCTCAGCGATCGCCCGAACCTCGTGAAGCTCGCCGACGCCTACGGCTGCCTCGGCCTGCGCGCCGAGACGCCCGAGCAGCTCGACGCGGTCATCGACCAGGCGCTCGCGAACGACAAGGGCCCGACGATCGTGGACGTCCGCATCCGGCGGGCGGAGAAGGTGTTCCCGATGGTGCCGGCCGGCGCGCCGCTCAACGACATGATCGACGGGGGAGGGGAGTAAGCCATGGTCGAACGCAACGAGGAGCGGCCCAGCCACTCCATCCACACCATCAGCCTCCTCGTCGAGAACAAGCCCGGCGTGCTCCACCGCATCGCCGGCCTGTTCTCGCGCCGCGGCTACAACATCGCGAGCCTCACCGTCGGCCCCACCGAGCGGCCCGAGTACTCGCGGATGACGATCGTCGTGCGCCTCTCCTCGAAGCCGGTGGAGCAGGTCGTGCGGCAGGTGCAGAAGCTCGTGCCGGTGGTCGAGGTCCGGGAGCTGGTCGCCCAGGACCTCATCGAGCGCGAGCTCATGCTGGTGAAGATCCACACGCCGGAGCGGAACCACGCCGAGCTCCGGGCCCTCGCGGAGACGTACGAGGCGACCATCGTGGACGTCTCGCCCGACGCGCTCGTCGTGGAGGCGAGCGGCACGGAGGGCAAGCTCGACGCGCTGGAGGAGCGGCTCCGCCCCTTCGGCATCCAGGAGCTGTGCCGGTCCGGGCGCATCGCGCTCGAGCGCGGCTTCAAGACCCTGGCCCCCCCGAACCTCAAGTAAAGGAACCGAAAGCGATGGCGACGATCTACTACGACAAGGACGCGAACCTCGACCTGCTCAAGAAGAAGAAGGTCGCGGTCATCGGGTACGGCTCCCAGGGCCACGCCCACGCGCTGAACCTCCGCGACTCGGGCGTCGACGTCCGCGTCGGCCTCGGCGCCGGCTCGAAGTCGAAGGCCAAGGCCGAGGGCGCGGGGCTCCGGGTGCTGTCGGTCTCCGACGCCTCGAAGGAGGCCGACGTCGTCATGGTCCTCATCCCGGACCAGACGCAGAAGGCCGTGTACGACGCGGAGATCGCGCCGCACATGACGAAGGGGAAGGCGCTCCTCTTCGCGCACGGCTTCAACATCCACTTCCGCCAGATCAAGCCGGCGGCCGACGTGGACGTGCTCCTCGTCGCGCCGAAGGGCCCGGGCCACCTCGTCCGCCGCCAGTACCAGGACGGCCGCGGCATCCCCTGCCTCATCGCCGTCCACCAGGACGCGACCGGCCAGGCGCACCAGCTCGGCCTCGCCTACGCGAAGGGGATCGGCGGCACCCGCGCCGGCGTCCTCGAGACGACCTTCAAGGAGGAGACCGAGACCGACCTGTTCGGCGAGCAGGCGGTCCTCTGCGGCGGCGCCTCGGCGCTCGTGAAGGCGGGCTTCGAGGTGCTCGTCGAGGCGGGGTACCAGCCGGAGAGCGCCTACTTCGAGTGCCTCCACGAGCTGAAGCTCATCGTGGACCTCATGTACGAGGGCGGCCTCGCCTGGATGCGCCACTCGATCTCGGACACCGCGGAGTACGGCGACTACACGCGGGGCCCCCGGGTCGTGAACGCGCAGACGAAGGACGAGATGCGCAAGATCCTCAAGGAGATCCAGACCGGCCAGTTCGCGAAGGAGTTCATCGTCGAGAACCACGTCGGGCGCCCGACCTTCGAGCAGTTCCGCATCGCCGAGGCGGCTCACCCCATCGAGGAGGTGGGCAAGCGCCTGCGCGACATGATGTCGTGGATCCGTGAGGCGAAGAAGGACTCCTCGGATCCGAACGCGCGGTAGTCCGTGCACGTGCACGAGCCCGCGCCCGCGCCCGGCTCCTCCTCGGGCACGGGCACGGGCTCGGGCGTTCCCGGGGGTCACCCTCGCTTCGCGTTGACTTTCCGAGCGAAATCCTTATCCTACGTCGTCTTTTTCCCCGGCTCCGGAGGAGCATGGCAATCCAGCAGAGAGACAGTCGAGGCACCTCGAATCGCGACGCCCGCACGAACCGCCGCATCAAGGCGAGGGAGGTGCGGGTCATCGGGCCCGAGGGCGAGCAGCTCGGGGTGCTTCCGGTCGAGCAGGCCTTGGCGCGCGCGCAGGAGCTCGGGATGGACCTCGTCGAGGTCAGCCCGATGGCGAAGCCGCCGGTCTGCAAGATCATGGACTACGGCAAGTTCAAGTACCTCGAGAAGAAGAAGCAGAACGAGGCCAAGAAGAAGCAGGTCGTCGTCCAGCTGAAGGAGGTCAAGCTCCGCCCGCGCACGGAGGAGCATGACTACACGACCAAGCTCAAGAAGGTCCGCGAGTTCCTCGCCGAGTCGAACAAGGCCCGCATCACCGTCATGTTCCGCGGCCGCGAGATGAGCCACCGCGAGCTGGGCCAGAAGGTCTTGCAGCGCGTGATCGAGGACCTGCGCGACGTGGCGGTCATCGAGTCGGCGCCACGCTTCGAGGGCCGCCAGATGTTCATGATCCTCGCGCCGAACCCGCGCATGCTGCAGGCGCAGCGCGATCGCGCGAAGGCCGAGGCCGAGAAGGCCGCCAAGGCCGGCGCTCCCGCCGGCGCGACCCCGCCGCCGCCCGCCGCGCCCGCCGCGCCCGCC
>DASVZX010000079.1:0-2926 GCA_036391435.1 Anaeromyxobacter sp.
CGGCCCGGCCGCGCCCGGCGGCGACCTCCACGCGCGCGGCGAGGAGATCCACGCGGCGCGAGAGCTCCTCGTTGTCCTGGCGGAGGGCGCGGACCTCGCCGCGGAGCGCGTCGAGATCGCGGCGGACGGGATCGCCCGCGCCGGCACAGCCGGCGAGCAGGAGAAGCGCCAGCGCGGCGTCTCGAGAGCACGTGCCCAAACTCGAAGAATTCTAGGCGAGTCGGGTCGTCCGTCCAAGTAAGGGGCCCGGGGACGCGCCCCGCGCCCGATATCAAGGCGTGGGTGCGCGTGGGGCGATGAAGGCGACCTGCCGCCCCGTCCGGCCCGCGTCGCGCCGGTGCGAGAAGAAGTGCTCCCGCTCGCACGCGGTGCAGCGCGCGAGGACCTCGATCCGCTCCGGCGCCAGCCCCTCGGCCTCGAGCACCGCGACGTTCGCGCGCCAGAGGTCGAGGTGCGGCGACCGCCCCTCGCGCACCGTCTCCGGCCCGAGCCCGGCGCGGAACCGCGCCGCGAGGTCCGGCGACACCTCGTAGCAGCACGGCCCGATCGCCGGGCCGACGCACGCGAGCAGGCGCGCCGGCGGCGCGCCCGCCTCGCGCCCGAGCGCGCGGACGCCCTCCGCCGCCGCCCGGGCGATGGTGCCGCGCCACCCGGCGTGGACCGCGGCGACCGCGCCCGTCTCCGGGTCCGCGAGCAGGATGGGCACGCAGTCCGCGACCGAGACGCAGGCGGCGACGCCCGGCGCGCGGGTGACGACGACGTCCGCCTCGAGCGCAGGCGGGGACGGGGCCTCCACCCGGACGGCGCGCGCGCCGTGCACCTGGCGGACGCGCGCGAAGCGGAGCCCCGTCTCGCGCTCGAGCCGCGCCCAGTTCTCCGCCACCGCGGCGGGTTCGTCGCCCACCTGCCCGCCGAGGTTCAGGCTCTCGAACGGGCCGGTCGAGGCCCCTCCGCCGCGCGTGGTGAAGCCATGCGAGAAGGCGGCGAGCAGCCGGCTTTGGAGGATCGCCATCGTTCCCGGTTATAACCGGGGTCCGCCCATGCTCCGCTACGTCCGCCGCTCCATCGGCCGGAAGCTCATGCTCGCGCTCGGGGCGCCGTCCCTCCTCTTCGCCCTCGTGGGGGTCCTCTGGCTCCGGCACCAGACCCGCCTCGTCGCGCCGGGGCTGGAGCACGTGTACCGCACGGCGATCGTCGCCCTCGTGGTGTTCTCGACCGCGATGGCGATCACCTACGTCGTCGTCGTGCGGATCTTCGTCCGCAACCCGCTGAAGCGGCTCGTCGCCGCGATGCACCGCGCCCGGCAGGGGGACTTCCTGCACCGGGTGCCGGTCCGCGGCGCCGACGAGTTCGGCCGGCTCGCCGCCGAGTACAACGAGACGCTCGCCGCAGTCACCGACCTCCACGCGCGCCGGATCGAGGACGCGGCGGCGATGGAGGCGCTGGAGCGGCAGCTCGCCGTCCGCGCCGAGGCCGAGAAGCGGGCGCGCGACATGTCGTTCCTCGTGGAGCTCGGGCGCGCGCTCGGATCGACGCTCGATCTCGACGAGCTCCTCGCCGCGCTCGTCGAGCGGCTCGGCCGCGACGACCGCGTCGAGGCGGTGCGGGTGTTCCTCGCCGACGAGGCGACCGGCGACCTCGTGCTCCGCGCCGCCCGCGGGGGACTCGAGGCGGCGATCGGCTCGCGCATCCGCCCCGGCGACGCGATCCCCGGGTTCCGGGCGGTGCCGCTCGGCAAGGGGGAGGACGCGGGCGGGGTCCTCGCCGTGCGCAAGGCGGGCGGCGCGCCGCTCGACGCCGACGAGGAGCGGCTCGTCGACTCGATCGCCGCGCAGGTCGCCATGGCGGTCGCGAACGCGCGGCTCCACCACAAGATGGTGCGGCTGTCGGAGCGCGACGCGCTCACCGGCGCCCACAACCGGCGCAGCCTCTTCGCCCGGCTCGACCTCGAGCTCGAGCGGAGCGCGCGGTTCGAGCACACGATGGCGATCGCGCTCGTGGACGTGGATCGGTTCCGCCCGTACAACGAGGCCTACGGCCACCCGGCCGGCGACGCCATCCTCCGGGACGTCGCCGGCATCCTCGGGCGGGCGGTCCGCAAGGTCGACCTCGTCGCGCGCTACGGCGGCGAGGAGTTCGCGGTGCTGCTCGCCCGCGCCGACCGTGCCGCCGCGCTCGCCGCCGCGGAGGGGCTGCGCGCCGCCGTGGAGGCCGCGGCCATCCCGCACGGCGCCTCCGAGACCGGGAGGGTCACCATCTCGATCGGGATCGGGGTGTTCCCGGAGGACGGGCGCGATCTCGGCGCGCTCATCGACGCCGCCGACGCGGCGCTGTACGCGGCGAAGCGGGCCGGCCGGAACGCCGTCCGCGCGCACGAGAGCGGCATGCGCACGCACCCCGGGCGGCGCCGCGACGTGACGGTGACGGCGGACGTCGACGGATGACCGCGTCGCACTCCGATCGACCGCGTCGCCGCCCAGCGGCGACGCGCACCCCCGCTCCTCTCTCCCTGGCAGCGCCGGGGGGAGAGCCCCCGACGTACAAGGCAGGGAGCGGGGGCCTCCGGTCTACTCGTCCCCGCGCTGCCCCGGCACCGCGGCGGCGACGGCGGGCTTCTCCTCGCCCGGCCCGCCGGCCGCGGGCTGGGCCACGTTGCGCGCGCCCCGCGCGCGGGCGAGCTCCATCTCGAGCGCCTTCTCGCGCTTCGCCCGCTCCTGGACGGCGGCCTGGAGGCGCCCGACCTCCTGCGCGCGGAGCTGGTCGCGGCGCTGGAGCTCCTCGCGGAAGCGCGCCTGGGCCTCCTCGACGGCGCGGGCGCCGCGCGCCTCCGCCTCGCGGCGCTCCGCGGCGAGCTGATCGATCCGCCGCGCCGCCTCCGCCGCGCGCGCCTCGGCGGCGGTCGCGCGGCCGACGAGGTCCCTCTCGA
>DASVZX010000080.1:0-15488 GCA_036391435.1 Anaeromyxobacter sp.
CCACCTCGAGGCGGCGCCGCCGGGGGCGCCCGCGGTCGCGGCGGCCGAAGCGCCCCGGAGGCCGCGCGAGCGGCGGCGCGTCTACACCTGGATCGCCACCGGCGCCGCGGCCGCGGCGGTGGCGACCGGCGCGTACTTCGGCGCGGCGGCGAGCCACGACGCGGACGCGCTCAGGTCGATGTCGCAGCCGGACGGCCCCCAGGCCCGGGCGTACGCGGACGGCGCGCAGTCGAACGCCCGCAGGGCGAACGCGCTGTACGCCGTCGCCGGCGCGGCGGCGGCGGCGGGCGTCACCCTCTTCTTCGTGGAGAGGAGGTTCTGATGCGGCCCGCGCTCGCCCTCGCCGCCGCGCTCCCCCTCGCGCTCGGCGCGTGCAAGGTGGACGTGGAGGGGGCGCCGTGCGGGGCGCCGGGCACGACGGGGGACTGCCCGTCGGGGCAGGCGTGCGGCAACGACGGCAGGTGCAGCGAGCGCGCGGCGGCCTGCACCGCCTCCCGCTGCACGCCCGGGGAGACGCGCTGCGCCGGCGTCGACGCGAAGGAGCGCGCGGAGACCTGCACCGACGCGGATCCGGCCTGCGGGGCCTGGTCCGCCACGGGGTGCACGGCGCAGGGCCTCGAGTGCGGGACCCGCTCCGGCGCCGCCACGTGCGAGTGCCCCGCCTTCTCCGGCGCCGAGCTCGCCGCGGACCCGATCGCGGGGTCGATCTCCGGGGCCTCGCCGTTCCCCACCGGCGCGGCGGCTCCCGCCGGGTGCCGGTTCAGGCGGCTCGGCGACGCGCTCGCGAGCGCCGGCGCGCTCGCCGCCTCGGGCCCCGTCACGGTCCGCGCGTACGCCACGCCCGCGCAGGCGCTGGTGGTGTTCGGCGACGTCGCGACGGGCGACGGCCCGATCGCGATCCCGCCGGGCGTGACCGTCGCGGGAGCGGCCGGGGCGACGACCCTCCTCCGCTTCGAGGCCGCGACGGCCGCTCCGCTCGTCGCGCTCGAGGGGCAGCTCGGCGCCTTCCGGATCGAGGCGGTCGCCGCGACCGGCCCGGCCGTCCTGGCCGGCTGTGGCTCGAGCGGCGCGCCCGCGCTCGCGGACGTGGCGGTGGACGGCGGGGGCGCGCTGACGACGGGCGTGGAGGTCTCGGGGACGTGCGGCGCGCAGCTCTCGGGCGTCACCGTCGCCCGCGTGGCGGGCCCGGCGCTGCGGGTCGACGCCGATCCGGCGGCCCAGGTGACGATCCAGGGGGGCGCCCTGCGGGACAGCGACGTCGGCGCGCGGATCGCGGGCGGCAAGGTGACCTTCGGCGTGGACGGCGATCCGACGAGGTCCGTCGAGGTGACGGGGAACGCCCACGAGGGGGTGCTGCTGTCGCCGGGCGCGACGATCGACGCGCGGCTCTACGGCGCCCGGATCCACGGCAACGCGGGCACCGGCCTGGTCGTCGAGCCCGTCACCGCGTCCGCCGTGAGCCTGCTCGCGTGCGACGTGTTCTCGAACGGCGGCGGCGCGCCGCGCGGCTACGGGCCGGGCGGCGGACGGAGCGTCGGCGGCGTCCTCGTCGCGCAGAACGGGATCTCGCTCGCGCTGTGGGGCAACCGGGTGTACGCGAACGCCGCCGACCAGCTCGCGTTCGAGTCGAGCGCGGCCTGGAGCATCGCGCCGAGCGCGTGCGGGGCGGCGAGCAACCTGTTCGCGTGCGTCGCGACCGGCTCGTACGCGGTGGCCGTGGCCGGCGGCGGGACCGTCGACGCCGCGAACACCGTCTGGCCGGCGGTGCCCTTCGCGAGCTACGTGAGCGCCGGGGTCACCGCGGCGCCGACCAGCTACTGCAACACCCTGGCGGGCGTCCCCGCGACGCCCGCCTGCCCCGTCCCGTAGCCGCCCTACACCGTCCGCCGTCTCGGCCCCATCACCATCCCGCCGATGACGAGCAGGATGATGGCGCCGATGATGCTGCCGATGAGGCCGGTCGGCTCGAACCGGGTGGCCGCGCCGTGCCCCCAGAGCGCCGACGCGATGAGGCCGCCGATGAGCGAGCCCGCGATGCCGAGCAGCGTCGTCATCACGAACCCCATCCCTTGGCGCCCCGGCACGATGGCCCGGGCGATGAGCCCGACGATGAACCCGAACACGATCCAGGCAATGATTCCCATGTGACGACCTCCTGGCGGCAAGGTGAGCCGCGTCGCGCCGGCGGGCCCGCTCGGTGAGG
This sequence comes from Anaeromyxobacter sp., assembly GCA_036391435.1. Lineage (GTDB taxonomy): Bacteria > Myxococcota > Myxococcia > Myxococcales > Anaeromyxobacteraceae > Anaeromyxobacter. Next base: position 2,204 of record DASVZX010000080.1, read on the forward strand.
TCGCCCGGCGGACGGCGAGCGTGGCGCGCACCGCCCGCCCGGCCCGGCCGCCGCTCCCCGGGCCGAGCGGCGCGCGAGGGCGCGCGAAGCCGGTGACCGACCGGGCGTTCCTTGACTCTCCCGCCCCCCGCGGGTAGCGTCGAAAAAGCCTTCAAGGAAAGGGGTTTCCGTGCGGCTCCTCCTCGCCCTCCCGGCGCTCGCGGTGCTCGCGGGCTGCGGCCCCATCCAGTCGACCGCCGCCCTGATCGACGCGGACGTCGCCGTGGAGTCGGCGCGCGCCGCCGGCGCGCCGCAGACCTCGCCGTACGAGTTCCACGGCGCGGAGCTCTATCTCCAGAAGGCCCGGGAGGTGTCCGGACGCTCCCAGTACGAGGCGGCGACGAAGTTCGCCGCGAGGGCGCGGGACCTCGCCGCCGCCGCGAAGAAGAACGCCATCGCGGCCACGAACCGCGAGGAGACGCCGTGACGCGCCCGGGGACCCTCGCCGCGCTCGCCGCCGTCGTCGTCGCCGCCTGCGCCACGGGCGGCAAGCTCCGCCAGGGCATGGCGGTGGTCCGCGCCGACATCGAGAAGGCGAGGCGCTCGGGCGCGCAGCGCTGCGCGCCGAAGGAGCTGGCGGCCGCGGAGGCGAACGTCGAGTTCGCGGAGGTGGAGACGGACTACGGCCACGCCTCGCGCGCCCAGGAGCACGTCGCCGCCGCCGAGACGAGCGTGAAGCGCGCGCTCGAGCTCTCGAGGACGTGCGGCCCGACCCAGGTCACGATCGCGAAGAAGCAGCAGCCCGAGCCCGAGCCGACGCCGCCGCCCAAGCAGGTGGTGGTCATCGAGAAGACGGACCGGGACGGCGACGGCGTCCCGGACCTCGAGGACCTCTGCCCGGACGTTCCGGGCAAGCCCGAGTTCAAGGGCTGCCCCGACACCGACGGCGACGGCATCCCCGACAACGAGGACGCGTGCCCGAACGACCCCGGCCCGAAGGAGACGCAGGGCTGCCCGGTCGCGAAGGACACCGACGGCGACGGCATCCCCGACGACATCGACCGCTGCCCGCTCGACCCGGAGGACAAGGACGGCTTCCAGGACGAGGACGGCTGCCCCGACCCGGACAACGACGGCGACGGCATCGTCGACAAGATCGACGCCTGCCCGAACGAGCCGGGCCCGATCGAGAACCGCGGCTGCCCGATCCTCGACCGCGACGGCGACGGCGTGCCCGACGACGTCGACAAGTGCCCGGACGTCCCCGGCCTCGCCGAGAACGGCGGCTGCCCGGACGTGGACACCGACGGCGACGGCATCCCCGATCGGCTGGACAAGTGCCCGACGCAGTTCGGCCCGGCGCCCGACGGCTGCCCGAAGAAGTACACGCTCGTCGAGGTGAAGAAGGAGAAGATCGAGATCAAGCAGCAGGTCCACTTCGCGACCGCGAAGTACCGCGTGCTGACCGACTCGTTCCCGCTCCTCAACCAGGTCGCGCAGGTGCTGAACGACTTCCCGAAGATGCGCGTGTCGATCGAGGGGCACACCGACTCCGTCGGCGGCGAGGCGTCGAACATGCGCCTCAGCCAGCGGCGCGCGGAGGCGGTGCGCGACTACCTCGTCGCGAAGGGCGTCTCGCCCGACCGGCTCGAGGCCGTCGGGTACGGGCCCACCAAGCCGATCGCGTCGAACAAGACGGCGAGGGGGAAGGCGCAGAACCGGCGGACCGAGTTCCGGATCGTCGCGCTCGAGTAGCGCCGGCGCGCGGCGCTACCCCTCGTCCGGCTCCGCGAGCGCGGCGCCGGACTTCGTCAGCTCGCGCAGGACGACCGTCGCGTACGAGCCCTTCGGCAGCTCGAAGGACGCCCGGTACCCGCCGCCCTCCGCGAGCGGCTCGACGGCGACCTCGGCGCGGAGCCGCGCCGCCCGGCGCGTCCCCTCCGCCTCGCCGCGGCCGCGGGCGAAGTCGGAGAGCGCGATCCCCTCCGCGGCGAGGAGCCGCTCCTCGCGGGCGAGCGCGTCGTGGGCGGCGGGCCGGAGCTTGTGCCCGAACATCGGCCCCGCCGGGGAGATCTCGAACCGCGCGACGCGCGGGCCGTCCACGGCCGGGTCCTCGCAGTCGAAGAGGCCGCCCGTGTCGAGCTTCTTCATGACGTCGCCCTTCAGCGCGGCGGCGAAGAGCCCGTCCGCCATCCGCGCCGCGAGCCAGCGGTTGAACAGGAGCGACTGGTAGGCCGAGATCGAGAGCCGGCGCAGGAACCGGTCGCGCGCCGCGCGCGCGGCCTCGGGCGTCCGCTCGCCGAGGAGGATCGCGCGGCCGGTCCCGGCGTTCCGGCCGTCGCGCCCGAAGCGCTGCGGGCCGAAGAAGTTCGGGAGGCCGCGCCCGGCGAGCGCCGCCGCCGCCGCCCGCGCCGCCGCCGCGTCGCCGCCGCGCACGACGATCGCGAAGCGGTTCGCGCGCACGTGGCCGGCGCGGAGCTTGTTCGCGTGGCGCGAGACCTCGAGCACGCGCAGCCCGGGTCCCTCGAGCGCGGCGGGATCCGGGTCGCGCGCCACCGGGAACGAGAGCCACTGCGTCGTCACCGCGTCGCGGTCCTTGAGGCCGGCGTAGCCCGCGTCGCGCTCGGGCACGCCGAGCGCCCGCGCCATCGCCCGCAGCGCGTCGGGGGTCGTGCGGCCGCGCTTCTCGATCCGGACGTAGAGGTGAGGGCCCGCGCCGGAGGGCAGGTAGGCGGGGACCTCGTCGACGCGGAAGTCCTCCGGAGCGCCCCGCAGCGTCCCGCCCGAGCCGGGCAGCTCGGGCGTCGCGTAGGGAAGCTCCGTCACGCGAGCCCCTCGAGCTGGGCGAGCTTCGCCTTGACCGCCCGGGCGAGCGACTCGTCCACGTCGCGCCCGACGCGCTCGCCCGCCTGGAAGAGCCAGAAGAAGAGGACCTCGCGCAGCGCCTCGAGGAGCACCTTCGCGGGATCGGCGGACGGGTGGAGGCGCGCGAGGGTCCGGCGATCGAGCGCGGCGAGGCGCGCCGACAGCGCGCCCTCGTCGAGCCCGCCGTCCGGGGCGGGCTCGAGCCCGAGCAGGAGCGGCGCGAAGGGCGCCTCGGGCTCGGCGAGGAACGCGCGGCCCGCGTCGAGGAACGCGGCGCGCGCGCCGGGCGGGATCGCCGCGGTCACGCCGCGCAGGAGCCCGACGAGCCCGGCGCCGAGCGCCGGGATCCGCTCCGCGGGCGCGGCGCTCGCGACGGGGTCGGCCACCGCCTCGACGTAGCCCGCCTCGGCGAGGTGGTAGAGCACCTTGGTCGCGTCGAACTCGGAGACGTGGGCGGCGGTCGCGAGCTCCGCGACGGTGCGCCGGCCGTCCACGAGCGCGAGGAGCGCGTGCTCGGTCGACCGGAGCGTCACCCGGCGCGGCGGATCCTTGCGGCGGAGGTAGGTGCCGGGGCCGGGGATCCGCGCCCGGAAGAGGGACAGCTCGTCGATGCGCCGGATGCCGTCCATGAGGAGCGACTGCGTGTTGACGGCGAGCGGCGTGCCGTGCCGCTCGCCCGCGGGCTCGTCGAGGAGGAAGAAGGTGCCGGAGGGCGAGAGCAGGATCGCGTGGAACACCGCGGTGACCTGCTCGTGCAGGCACTTCCAGAGGTCGTTCGGGGAGAGCACCCCCCGGTCCACGAGCGCCTTTCCGACGGCCCCGTCGCCGGCGGCCGCCGCCGCGACCTGGGCCTCGGACGCGAACCCGAGCCGGACCGCCACCTCGCCGACGCGCTCGCCCGGCGCGGTGGACCGCGCGCTGCGCACCTCGCCGTCCCGGAACGCGATGGACCGCTCCGCGCCTCCGGCGGCGACGGTGAGGACGCCCGTGAGCCTGGACTGGTGCACGAAGGCGAGGAAGTCGGCGATGGGGAACCCGGCGAGGTCGCCGGCGAGGATGCAGCGCGGCCGCGGGGCGGCGCCGCCGATGGCCGGCGTGCGGCGCGCGACGAGGAGATCGCCCGCGGAGGGGAGGAGCACGAAGCGCCCCGCGCGGTCGGCGAGCGCGCGCCGCGCGTCGTCGGAGCGCGGGACGAGCCGCCCGTGCGCGTCGAGGTCGAACGACGGGGGCGGCCCCCCGCCCCGCTCCGGCGCGCGGCGCTCCGGCACCTAGTCCCGCTCCCAGCCGCCGTGCCGCTGCCACTCGGCCTCGTCCTGCAGCGTCAGGTCGAGGCCCTCCTCGGAGAAGTCCGAGAGGACGAGCATGCGCCCGTTCAGGAACAGCGTCGGGGTCCCGCGGATCCCGGCCTGCCGCGCCTCCGACTGCGACCCGCGGACCTTCTCGAGGAAGGTCTTCTCCTCGAGCGCGGTGCGCAGGTCGGCCGGGTCTCCGCCGGCGTCGCGGGCGAGGTCGGCGAGGTCGGCGACGTCGTGGGCGGCCTCGGGGTGCTCGAACAGCGCGTCGTGCATCGCCCAGAAGATCCCCTTCGAGCGCGCCCACTCGGCGGCCTGCGCCGCGTCGAGCGCGCCCGGGTGGCTCTCGATCGGGAACGGCTTGTAGAAGAGCTTCACCCGGTCGGCGCGCGCCGCGACGTAGGCGGCGAGGGGCGCGTGCACGCGCTGGCAGTACGGGCAGGTGAAGTCGGAGAACTCGACGAGCGTCATCGGCGCGGCCGGGCCGCCGCGCGGCGGCCCGAACTGCGCGACGTCGAGCTTCGCGCGCTTCTCGAACGAGTCGTAGTAGGCGTCGAGCGCCTTCGCGAGCTCGGCCTTGCCGGCCCCGGACTTCACGAGGCGCGCCGCGAGCGTCGCCATCCGGGCCGCGTGGTGGCACCTCGCGTGCGTGCGCAGGCACTGGTCCACGGTGTGCGGGCAGCCGCAGTAGCAGAAGGCCTCCTTCGCCCACGCGAGCACGAGCTTGCGCTGCTCGGGCGAGAGGGACGAGAGGTCCACGCCCGGCAGCCCGCCGGCGTCCGCCGCGGGGGCGGGCCTCGCCGCGGGCGGGTCCGCGATCGCGCCCGGCGCGGCGAGGAGGCCGGCGGCGAGCGCGGCGAGGAGGGGGAGGCGGGAGGTCATCGGGTCGGTCCCTCGCGGAAGGGCGAGGATCGTAGCAGGGAACGGGACCTTTGATGGTGGCGATCCCCTCGTGGTTGTCTTAGACGGGACGCGATGGACGGCGGGCACGCGGGCGAGCGGGGAGCGCTCCGGAAGGAGCCGGGCGGGAGGCTCGGCGTGGCGCTCGTCTACCCGAACGCGTACCGGATCGGGATGGCGAACCTCGGGGTCCACGCCGTCTACCGGCTCCTGAACGCCGACCCGGGCGCCCTCTGCGAGCGCGCGTTCCTGCCGGAGGACGGCGCGGAGCCCCGGGCCATCGAGTCGGGGCGGCCGCTGCGCGACTTCGACGTCGTCGCCTTCTCGCTCTCGTTCGAGGAGGACCACGGGAACGTGCTCGCCCTCCTCGACCGGGCCGGCCTGCCGCTCCGGAGCGCGGACCGCGACGGGCGCCACCCGCTCGTCGTCGCCGGCGGGGTCGCGGTGCAGATCGACCCGGAGGCGCTCGCGCCGTTCGTGGACGCGTTCCTCGTGGGGGAGGGCGAGGCGCTCGTGCCCCCGTTCCTCGCCCTCGCGCGCGAGGCGGCGCGCGCGGGCGCGCCGCGGAGGGAGGTCCTGCGCGCGCTCGCGGCGCTCCCCGGCGTTTACGTGCCGGCGCTGTACGACGTCGCCTACTCGGACACGCGGGCGCCGGGCGGCGCGTGGGTGACCCGCCTCGCGCCGCGGGAGGGCGCGCCGGAGCGGGTGCGGCGGGCGTGGCTGCCGAGCCTCCGCGGCGTCGCCACCTCGCGCGCGGTGGACTCACCCGACGCGCAGTTCGGCGACCTCTGGCTCACGGAGGTGGCGCGGGGCTGCCTCTGGGGCTGCCGGTTCTGCGCGGCCGGGTTCGTGCAGCGGCCGTACCGCGAGGTGGACCTCGAGACGCTCCGGGCGCAGGCGCGGGAGGGGATCGCGCGCGGCCAGCGGATCGGGCTCGTCGGGCCGGACACGAGCGACCACTCGGGGCTCGGCGCGCTCGCGCGCGAGATCGAGGCGGCGGGCGGGGCGTTCAGCCCGTCGTCGCTCCGCGTGGACGCGATCGATCGCGCCCTCGCGCGACGGCTCGCCGCGAGCGGGGAGCGGACGGTGACGCTCGCGCCGGAGGCCGGGACGGAGCGGCTGCGGCGCGTCGTGAACAAGGACTTCGGCGACGACCGGATCGTCGAGGCGGCGGAGGCGGCGCTCGCCGAGGGGATGCAGGGCGTGAAGCTCTACTTCATGTGCGGCCTGCCGACCGAGACGGAGGAGGACGTCCTCGGGATGGCGCGGCTCGCGCTCCGCGTCCGCGAGGAGGTCATGCTGCCGTGGGCGAAGCGGCGCGGCGTCATGGGGCGGATCGTCCTCTCGGTGAATCCGTTCGTGCCGAAGCCGTGGACGCCGTTCCAGTGGGCCGGGATGGCGCCGCGCGCCGCGCTCGAGGGCGCGCGGAAGGCGCTCGAGCGGACGCTCCGGCCGAAGGGGATCGACGTGGACTTCCTCTCGCCGCGGACGGCGTACCTCCAGGCGCTCGTGTCGCGCGGCGACCGCCGCGTGGCGGACCTGCTCGAGCTCGCGCACCGCGAGACGGGCGGCGACCTCGCGAGGGCGCTCCGGCGCTGGCCCCACGACCCGGACTTCTTCGTGCTGCGCGAGGCCGGGACGGGCGAGCGGCTCCCGTGGGACGTCCTCGACCCGGGCGTCACGAAGGCCCACCTCGCGCGGGAGTGGCGGCGCGGGCGCGAGGGGAAGGTCACGCCGCCGTGCGCGGTCGAGACCTGCCGCGCGTGCGGGCTCGACTGCGCGGACCGGCCGGAGCTGCGCGCCGGCCCCTAGGACGGGGAGGGCCGGCCCGCGGACGGACCGGCCCTCGCCGCCGCCGCGCCGTGAACCTGCATCCCCGGAAGCGAGGCCCGCCGGGGACAAGGCGCGGCGCGTCGAGTATGTAGGTGCGGATGGACGTCGAGCGATGGATGCGGGAGGCCCTCGCGCTCGCCCGCGAGGCGGGCGAGCGCGGCGAGGTGCCGGTCGGCGCCGTCGCGGTGCTCGAGGACCGGATCGTCGGCCGCGGCGCCAACGCCCGCGAGGCGGCCCACGACCCGACCGCGCACGCCGAGCTCCTCGCGATCCGGGACGCGGCCCGCACGCTCGGCCGCTGGCGGCTCACCGGCGTGACCCTCTTCGTGACGCTCGAGCCGTGCGCGATGTGCGCGGGCGCGATGGTGCTCGCGCGGATCGACCGGCTCGTCTACGGCGCGAGCGATCCGAAGGCGGGCGCGGCGGGATCCCTCGTGGACCTCGCCGCCGATCCGCGGCTCAACCACCGCTTCCCGGTCGAGCGCGGCGTGCTCGCCGAGGAGTCCGGCGAGCTGCTCCGCGCCTTCTTCAGGGCCCGGCGGGGGAACGGAAACGGGTCGGAAGGGTAGCTTGGCGCTTGGCACCACGCGGAAGTTGGGTTAAATCCGCCGGCGGAGAGCTGGCCGAGCTGGTCGAAGGCGCCTGACTCGAAATCAGGTGTACCGGGAACGGTACCGGGGGTTCGAATCCCTCGCTCTCCGCTTATTCGAGCGATTCGCGAGCGACGGCGCAGCCGGACGAGGCTGCGCCGGAGCGAGCCGGGGTTCGGGGGGTGCCGTAGCCCGCCGGAAACGTCCGAAGCCACGCGGTGGCGGCCGCGGGGCGGAGGCCCCCCCGATTCAGATGGAGAGGTGACCGAGCGGCCGAAGGTGCATGACTGGAAATCATGTGTACGGGGAACCGTACCGTGGGTTCAAATCCCACCCTCTCCGCCACATCCCCCGCACGTCGAGCGAAGCGCGCGCGGGGAGCCTGGACCGATGACCGCCGGTGAACCTGGGCTCGCGCCCCGGTGAGCCGGCGTTCACGTCTCGTGCGCGAGACGGACGTCCGGCCCGGGGGAGGGCGCCGATCGGCGGCCCCTCGCCGCCCCCCCGGGGAGGGGGCGAGCCGGCCCTTGGCTTTCCGGAGGAGCCGGGGTACAAACCGCCGCCGCTGGGCGCCGCCCGGCCTCCGGGCTTATAAGAGGAGGCGGCGGCGTGGAGCCGGCCCAGAATCCTCGGGCGACGTGGGGGTTGCCAAACCCCGCCAGGCCCGGAAGGGAGCAACGGTAGGTGGTCCTCCGTGCGCCCGGGGATTGTGGGCCGGCTTCGTTGTCTGGTACCGAGAACGGATCTCTTGGTCGCGAGCGCAGGCTCCCCTCGCGAAGCGGAGGGGAGCCGAGCACTCCCCCAGTACGGAATGACCTATCTCGTCCTCGCACGGAAGTACCGGCCCCAGGTCTTCGGGGAGATGTCCGGCCAGGAGCACGTGGTCCGGACGATCTCGAACGCCCTGAAGACCGGGCAGCTCGCGCACGCCTTCCTCTTCACGGGGCCGCGCGGGGTGGGGAAGACCACGACCGCCCGGCTCGTGGCGAAGGCGCTCAACTGCGAGAAGGGCCCCACCGCCGAGCCGTGCGGCGTCTGCGTGCCGTGCGTCGAGATCGCCGAGGGGCGGGCGGTGGACGTCGTCGAGATCGACGCCGCCTCCAACAACGGCGTCGACAACGTGCGCGACATCGTGGAGGCCGTGAAGTACCGGCCCGCCCGCGACCGCTACAAGATCTTCGTGGTGGACGAGGTCCACATGCTCTCGCAGGGCGCGTTCAACGCCCTGCTGAAGACGCTCGAGGAGCCCCCGCCGCACGTGAAGTTCGTCCTCGCGACGACCGACGTGCACAAGGTGCCGGAGACCATCGTCTCGCGCTGCCAGCGCTTCGACTTCCGCCGGCTCACGCTCCAGCAGATCGCGGACCAGCTCGCCAAGGTCGCCGCCGCGGAGAAGATGAGGATCTCCCCCGCCGCGCTCGGGCTCGTCGCCCGCCAGGCCGAGGGCGGCATGCGCGACGCGCTCTCGCTCCTCGACCAGGTGCGCGCGGCCTGCGGCGAGGCGCCGTCCGACGCGGACGTCGCGGAGGCCGTGGGGACCGTCGACGCGTCGGCGGTGTCGCGGATCGCCGGGGCGCTCGTCGCGCGCGACGGCGCCGCGGTGCTCTCCGAGCTCGAGGCGCTGCACGCGCGCGGGCTCGAGATGAAGCGGGTGGCCGAGGAGATCGTGCGCCACCTGCGGAACGTCGTGGTCGCCAAGCTCGTGCCCGCCTCGCCCCTCGAGCTCCCCGACGCGGAGCTCGCCGACGTGAGGGCCCAGGCGGAGGCCGCGGACGCGGCGCAGCTCACGCGCCTGTTCGACCTCGCGCAGCGGGCGGTGCTCGACGTGAAGCTGTCCGAGCAGCCGCGCTACGCGCTCGAGGTGGCGCTCCTCGAGGGCGTGTTCCTCGCGCCGGGGACGCAGGTGTCCGAGCTGCTCGGGCGCATCGAGGCGATCGCGCGGGGCGCGCCGGTGCCGCCGGCGCCCGGGACGCCGGCGGCGGGCGGAGCCGGCGGGCGGGGTGCGACCTCGGCCGCGGGTGCCCCCTCTCCCCGGCCCCCTCCCCCGCTGCGCGGGGGAGAGGGGGGGAGCCGGAGCGCTCCGACCCCGGCCTCGACCTCGATCTCGAACTCGACCGCGACCCCGAACTCGACCGCGACCCCGGCCTCGACCGCGGGGACGGCCGCCGATCGCTGGCGCGGGCTCGTCGAGGAGGTCGAGAAGGTGAGCCCGCGCGCCGTCCCGGCCCTGAAGGAGGCCGCGCTGCTCTCGATCGCGGACGGCGAGATCGTCGTCCGGATGGCGGCGGGGATCGTGGCCGACACGGTCGAGCGGCGCCGCCCGGAGATCGAGGCGGTGTTCGCGCGCGCGCTCGGCCGGCCGACGCGCCTCGTGGTGCGGACCGGGCCGGCCGCGTCGCCGGACGCGCCCGCCGCACCGCCGGCGCCGTCGATCGCCCAGGCCGAGGCGGCGGAGAAGCAGGCGCGATCGGCGCGGCTGCAGGAGGCGGCCCGCTCGCACCCCAACGTGCGCGAGGCGGCGCGCATCCTCGAGGGCGGGATCACGAAGGTCGAGGAGCTGTAGGAGACCCGGCGTGGACATCCAGTACCTGATGCGGCAGGCCAGGAAGCTCGAGAAGGCCATGGCGGACGCCAAGGAGCAGCTCGGCGACGTCGTGGTGGACGCCGAGTCGGGCGGCGGGCTCGTGAAGGTGCAGATGAACGGCAGGTGCGAGATCGTCCGCCTCGAGATCGATCCGAAGGCGCTGGAGCGGCTCGGCTCCGCCGGGCCGCGGGCGGAGGCGCAGCCGCAGCACGCGATCGATCCCGCCGAGAAGGCGATGCTCGAGGACCTCGTCGCCGCCGCGGTGAACGCCGCCGCCGAGAAGGCGCGCGCCGCCGCCGACGCGCACGTCACGAAGGCGACCGGCGGGATCAAGATCCCGGGCATCGGGTAGCCGTCCATGGCGGTCGCGGATCCCATCGCGCGCCTCGTGAAGGAGCTCGCGAAGCTCCCCGGGATCGGCGAGAAGAGCGCGCAGCGGCTCGCCTTCCACATCCTGAAGGCCGGTCCGGCGTACGCGGGCGATCTCGCCGCCGCCATCGCGGGGGTCGTGCGCGACGTCTCGCTCTGCTCGTCGTGCCAGACGCTCACCGATCAGGATCCCTGCCCGATCTGCAAGGACGAGCGGCGCGATCCCCGGACGGTCTGCGTCGTCGAGGGCGTCCCCGATCTCCTCGCCATCGAGCGCACCCACGAGTTCCGCGGCCGCTACCACGTCCTCCACGGCGCGCTCTCGCCGCTCGACGGCGTCGGACCGGGCGACCTCAAGATCCGCGAGCTCCTCGTGCGCCTCGAGCAGTCCCCCGTCGACGAGGTGGTGCTCGCGACGAACCCCGACGTCGAGGGCGAGGCGACGGCGCTCTACCTCACGAAGCTGCTGAAGCCCACCGGGATCAAGCTCACGCGCATCGCGCAGGGCGTCCCCATGGGCGGCGATCTCGAGTACGCCGACCAGGTCACGCTCGCGCGCGCGCTCGCGGGACGGCGGGAGCTCTGACCTGCGGTACGATATCCGCCGACACCGGACTGGCGGCGTGGCTCCGGGCGCCGGGGCCGGCGGCGCGATCGTCGCGTCGCGGCGGCGCCGCGGGATTGAAAGACTGGCGGTTCCCTGGTATTCGGCGATGATTCGGGTCCTCCCGGAGAGCTCGGTGCGCGCATGAATTCCGGCCTGGTGATGTACGACGAGGAGTTCCGGCTGATCGCCGGGATCTGCGACCGGCTGACGCGAGACGCGAACGCCAAGGTCGTGTTCCTCGTCGACAAGAACGGCCAGCTGATCGCGTCGAGCGGCCAGGCGCAGAACCTGGACACGACCTCGCTCGCGTCGCTCACCGCCGGCAACGTCGCGGCGATGGGCGGCCTCGCGAAGCTCATCGGCGAGAAGGAGTTCCCGAACCAGTTCCACGAGGGCGAGCGCGAGTCGCTCCACATGAGCATCGTGGCCGGGCGCGTCGTCCTCGTCGTGATCTTCGACGCGAAGAGCTCGCTCGGGCTCGTGCGCCTGCGGGTGAAGAAGGCGGGCGAGGAGCTCGCCAGGGTGTTCGACGTCCTCGCGAAGAAGCAGGCCGCGCCGGGCGCGGCGAGCCCCTTCGCAGAGATCACCGACGACGACATCGACAACCTGTTCAGCGAATGAACGCGAGCGAGTGACGCCCGACCGATGAGCTTCATCAACTACAGCTCGCGCGAGATCAACTGCAAGATCGTCTACTACGGTCCCGGTCTCTGCGGGAAGACGACGAACCTGCAGTACGTCTACGCGAAGACGAATCCGGAGGCGAAGGGGAAGATGATCTCCCTCGCCACCGAGACCGAGCGCACGCTCTTCTTCGACTTCCTCCCGCTCTCGCTCGGCGAGATCCGCGGCTTCAAGACCCGCTTCCACCTCTACACGGTGCCGGGCCAGGTCTTCTACGACGCCTCCCGCAAGCTCATCCTGAAGGGCGTCGATGGCGTGGTGTTCGTCGCCGACTCGCAGATCGAGCGCATGGAGGCGAACATGGAGTCCGTCGAGAACCTGCGCGTGAACCTGGCCGAGCAGGGCTACGCGCTCGACCGGATCCCGTACGTCGTGCAGTACAACAAGCGGGACCTGCCGAACATCGCCACGGTCGACGAGCTGCGCCGGCTCCTCAACCCGCGCGCCGTCCCCGAGTACCAGGCCGTCGCCCCGACGGGCGTGGGCGTGTTCGACACGCTGAAGGCGGTCGCGAAGCTCGTCCTCACCGAGCTGAAGAAGGGCGGGTAGGCCGCCCATCGCCGGGCCGGGCCGCTTCGATCTCCGGCCCGGCCTCCTTCGCGAACGTCGAGGTGGAGCGCGGCGAACCGGAGCGCGCCCCTCCGCTCCTCAGACCTGCCGAACGGACGCACATGCGCGCCGATCGCGCGGCGTCCCGTCCCCGGGGCATGCGGCCGGGCGCTCGCCGCCTCGCACCCCTGGTGGTATAAACTTCGTTCTTGGCGTCGATTTCCCGGGGGTTTTTCGCCCGGAAGCGAGGACGAACGTGGTGCGCTACCTCACGCTGGCCGCTCTCTTCTGCACCGCCCTGCCGGGGATCGCCGTCGCGCAGACCGGCGGTGCGCCCGCCGCGGGCGCGCCCGCAGCCGGCGCGGCGAAGCCCGCCGTCGGCGCCGAGGAGCAGAACGAGCTCAAGGTCCGCACGCTCGAGGAGCGGGTCTCGGACCTGAAGGAGAAGATCTTCCGGACGAAGGCGCGCCTGATGAACCTGCAGGAGATGGTCATCGGCGGCGACATCACGACCGGCTCGAAGGCGGTCCTCGTCCACCGGAACGAGATGGGGTCGTCCTTCTATCTCGAGTCGGTCGCTTACGCCCTCGACGGCGCGCCGATCTACACGAAGGTGGACGTCGACGGCGATCTCGAGAAGCGCGAGGAGTTCGAGATCTTCAACGGCCGCATCGTGCCGGGGAACCACCAGATCTCGGTGCAGCTCGTCTACCGCGGCCACGGCTACGGCCTCTTCAGCTACCTCGAGGGCTACAAGTTCAAGGTGCAGTCCTCGTACGCCTTCAACGCCGAGCCGGGGAAGGTGAACACCATCAAGGTGGTGGGCTTCGAGAAGGGCGGCCTCACCGCCGAGCTCAAGGACCGCCCCGCGGTCCGCTACGACGTGGACGTCCAGCGCGAGGAGAACGCGCGGCGCACGGCCCCGGCCGACGCCGAAGGCACCCGGCGGTGAGCCTGCGCGCCCCACGCATCGCGGCGGCCGCGCTCGTGGCCGCCGCGCTCGCGCCAGCGCCTGCCCCGGCCGCCCCGCCCG
>DASVZX010000081.1:0-3470 GCA_036391435.1 Anaeromyxobacter sp.
AGATCCGGCGCGCCGGCGCGGGCGCCGCCGGGCGGCGGCGCGGGGGCGTGCGCGACGACGTCCTCGACCGCGTCCACCCAGAGGAGCGCGCGCCGCCCGCCGCCGGCGAGCAGCACCATCTGGTGGGCGGCGGCGAGCCGCACCTCCCGCTCGCCCACCAGCGCGGCCGCGAAGACGACGGGCACGAGGTCGTCGCCGAGGGCGACCACGGGCGCGGCGGCGGCGAGCGCGGGCCGGGCCGCCGGCATCGCGGCGGGGAGCACCCGCTCCACGTCGCGGAGCGGGACGAGGAGCCGCCACCCCGCGGCGCGCACCGCGACGAGCTCGTCGCCGGGTCGGAGCATGTCGCCGGATGTGGGCGCGGGCGCGCCGGCGGGCGTCTCGGACATTCTCACTCCCAGTCTCCCTTGGAACTTCCGTACCAGACGCGAGGGACGCTGTCACGGGGGGTGAGAGCGAAGATTGTGCGCACCGCGAGCGGACGAAGGTCCACGGCGCGCCGGCTTCACGCGGAGCGGAGTGCACCGAACGTGCAAGGAGGGCGCGGAGCGGCGCCGTGACGCGACCCGACCGACGTCGGACGCGACCCTGGGCCCCCGGCGACCCGGGCCGGCGCCGTCAGGCTGTCGGCGCGTCGGCGCGCGGGTAGGAGCCGAGCAGATACAGGCGGTGCACCCGCGACCTCACGCCGGCGAGCGCGTCCGCGGCCGCGGGCTCGAGCCGGTGCGCCTCGAAGTCGAGGAAGAAGACGTAGTGCCCGAGCGCCTCCTTCATCGGGCGGCTCTGCACCTTCGACAGGTTGATGCCCCGCCGCGCGAGCTCGCCCAGCACCTCGTGCAGGCCGCCCGGCCGGTCGCGGTCGAGCGTGAAGGCGATGCTCGTCCGGTCGGCCCCGGTGGGCCCCTCGTCCGCCTGCGCGAGGAGGATGAAGCGGGTGACGTTCTCGTCCACGTCCTGGATCGAGTCCGCGAGCACGGCGAGCCCGTAGCGCGTCGCCGCGGCGCGCGACCCGATCGCCGCCGCGCCGGGCTCGCCGCCCGCCACCTTGATCGCGGCGTCCGCCGTGGAGTGGGTGGGCTCGAGGAGGGCCGCCGGGAGCCGATCGTGCAGGAACCGGCGGCACTGGCCGAACGGCTGGGGGTGCGACAGGACGCGGGCGATCTCCTCGAGGCGCGTGCCCGGGCGCGCGAGCAGGTGCTGCCGGACCGGCACCAGGACCTCGCGCCGGATGAGGGGCCCCGGCTCGTGCACGAGCAGGTCGAGCGTCGCCCCGACGGTCCCCTCGATCGAGTTCTCGACCGGCAGGAGCGCGCCGTCCACCTCGCCGCGCCGCAGCGCCCGATACGCGTCCGCGAACGTCGGGAACGGCGCCGGCTCGCCCGTGGCGAGATCGCAGCGGGCCACGGCCTCCTCGCTGAACGTGCCGGGCGGACCGAGATAGGCGACGCGCATCCGGGATGTCTACCACGGACGCGGCGGCGAGCGGCCGGCGGCGGTGGCGCCCGGCGGCCGCTAGAGCGACCGCACGAGCCCGGGGACCTCCGCGACGTCGGCGAGGAAGTGGTCCGGTCCCGCCGCGGCGAGCGCCTCCCTGCCGGACGCTCCCCAGAGCGCCGCCACCGCGATGGCCCCCGCCGCCTGGGCGGCGGCGATGTCGTGCGGCGAATCGCCGAAGAGCACCGCGCGGCTGGGCGGACAGCCGAGGCGCGCGAGCGCGAGCAGCACCGGCTCCGGATGCGGCTTCGCGTTCGCGCACGAGTCGGCGCCGACCACGGCCTGCACGTAGGGCAGCAGCCCCGTGTGACGGAGCGTGCGGTACGCCCCCTGCTCGAGCTTGGCGGTGACGATCCCGATGGGGTGGCCGTCGCGCGCGATCGCCTGCACCGCCTCGAGCGCGCCGGGGAAGCACCGCGTCTCGCGGTCGTGGTGCTCGAGCCAGTATGCGCGGTAGCGATCGAAGAGCGCGCCGACGTCCTCCGGCCGGCGCGCGAACGACGCGAGCTGCGTCCGCAGCGGCGTGCCGATCCCGGCGATCCACTCGGCGTCCGTCGGGCACCGGCCGTAGCCCTCGAAGGCATGGCGCACCGCGGCGAGGATGAACGGGACCGTGTCGACGAGGGTGCCGTCCAGGTCGAACAGCACCGCGATGGGGGTTGGGTGCGACAAGGCGCGGCGGATGATAGTGCAAATTCCCGCTCGCTTCCCGCGGCCCCGTGGCTAGATTTTCGAGGCCATGACTGGAGCGGCGATCGTCCGGTGGAAAGCCGGGAATGCGGTCGTGCTGGCGGTTCACGGGGCCTTCGACGGAGCCTCCGCCTGGGCGCTCCGGCTGGCGATGGAGGAGTCGCCCGCGCGGGAGTTCCTGGTCGACCTCACCCACGCGGTGGAGGCGTGCGACTTCGCGGCGAGCCTGCTCGCCTCCTGGGCGCGCGGCCGCGAGCGGCTGAAGCGGGTCCGGTTCCGGCCCGGCTGCGCGGAACACGCCCGGATCCTCTCGGGGCACGGGCTCGAGCTCGCCGACGGCGAGGAGGCGTCGGCCCCGGCCCTCTCCGACTGGTTCATCGCGCGGTCGCCGACCGGGGCCGCGGTCTGAAACGGCCCGCGATCGGCGGGCGGCGCCCCCGGGCCGGGCGTCGGAGATGCCGGAGGGCATCCACGGCTGGACGAAGGCGGGCAAGCCGGTCGAGACTCCACACAGTGAGGGGATGAGCCTCGAGGAGCTGTTCGTCCCCACCCTGCCGCCCGCCGAGGTGATCTTCCGGGCGGCGATCATGTACCTGGTGCTGCTCGTCCTCTTCCGGGTGTTCGCCCGGACCCAGATGTCGCGCCACGCCGGGTTCGACGTCGCGGTGATGTTCCTCGTCGGGACCGCCCTGCGGAAGACGCTCGTCGTCGACGACGACACGATCACGACCGGGGTGCTCTCGCTCGCGACGCTGTTCGCGCTCGACTGGCTCGTGTCGCTCGCCACGTGGAAGCGGGGCGCGATCGCGTTCCTCGTCGAGGGCCGACCGATCCAGATCGTGAAGGACGGCGAGCCCGTCGAGCGCGCCCTGCGCAGGACGCGCATCAACGTCCACGAGATCCGCGAGCACCTGCGCTCGCGGGGCACCGACGACCTGTCGCGGGTACGCGCGGCGTTCGTGGAGCGCGACGGCAAGATCACCTTCGTCATGAAGGGGTGACGGCCCGTCCCGTCGCATCGGGGTCGGCGCCGCGGTCCCGGGCGCGTGCTAGCGTTCGTTCGCGTGACGCGCGCGCGGCGACCCGGGGCGTGGGGATTCGAGGGCGAGCGGTACGAGCCCTCCCCGGCCTTCCTCGAGTGGCTGCACGAGCGGCTCGGCGCGACGGCGCCGTTCCCCCGCCTCGCTCCGGGCGCCGTGACGCTCCCGGCCGCGCGCCCCCTCCCGAGGCTCCCCGCCCCCTCCTCGGCGGACGCGCGCGACCGGCTCGCGCACGCCCGGGGCCAG
>DASVZX010000082.1:0-1688 GCA_036391435.1 Anaeromyxobacter sp.
TCTCGCCCCGCGGCCGGCTCGGTCGCCGCAGGGCGCCGCGCGGCGCCGCGTCCGCGACGGCGAGAGGCGCCCCGCGCTCGAGCTCGCGCGAGAGCGCCACGCGGATCCGCACGACCTCCGCGGCGAGCTCGTCCATCGTCGCGAAGCGGTCCTCGGGGAGCTTCGCGAGCGCCCGCAGCACGAGGGCGTCGACCTCGGGAGGGACGCCCACGACCCGGCGGCTCGGCGGATCGGGCGTTCGGGTCCGGTGCGCCTCGATCGTCGCGAGCGGCGTCGGCGCCTCGAGCGGGAGGCCGCCGGTGAGCATCTCGAAGGCGAGCACGCCGGCCGCGTAGACGTCGGCGCGGTGGTCCACGGAGGCGCCGCTCGCCTGCTCCGGCGCCATGTACTCCGGGGTGCCGATGATCGCGCCGACGCGGGTGATGCGCTCGCCGAACCCGGGGATCCGCGAGATCCCGAAGTCGATCACCTTCGCGCGCTCGGAGCCGTCGGGCCGGCGCACGAGGAAGACGTTGTCCGGCTTCACGTCCCGGTGCACGACCCCGCGCGCGTGCGCGGCGGCGAGCGCGCGGCAGATCTGCTCGAGGAGGTCGAGCGCCCGCGCGACGGGGAGCGGCCCCTCGTCGCGGATCACCGCGCCGAGGCTCCGGCCCTCGAGCGCCTCCATGACGTAGTAGAGCGAGCCGTCCTCGTCGGCGCCGAAGTCGACGACGTCGACGACGTTCTCCTGCCCGATCCGGCTCGCCGCGATCGCCTCGTTCCGGAAGCGGTCGACGAGCTCCTCGTCCCCGGCGTGATCCGCGCGCAGGACCTTCACCGCGAAGCGCCGGTGCAGGACCGCGTGCTCGCACAGGTAGACGGTGCCCATCCCCCCTTCGCCGAGGCGAGATAGCACCCGGTATCGATCGCCGAGGACGCGCCCCACCAGACGGTCCTTCGCCCCGCCGTTCGGGGCGGCTGGGGAGTGCGAGGCGGGCATGCGCGAACCCGGGTAGGCTATCATGGATGGCCGTGCCCGAGGTCGTGCCCACGCAGAAGGGAGCCGGGGAACCGTGTCGGAGCTGGTGATCCTGACGGGCGAGAACGCCGGGAAGGTGTATGCCCTCCCGGACATCCCGACCGTGGTCGGACGCTCGACCGAGGCGCACGTCCAGATCACCGACCCCTGGATCTCGAGCATGCACGCCATGTTCGAGCGCAGGGGCGACGAGGTCTGGGTCGTCGACCTCGACAGCCGCAACGGCACGTTCATCGGCGAGGAGCGCATCACCGAGGGGCGCGTCGCGGACGGGAGCGTCGTCCGGTTCGGCCGCACCGAGGTGCGCGTCGAGCTCCTCGAGGAGACCGGCCCCGTCACCCCCGATCCGCCCGAGCCGGGCCGCGGCCGGGAGACGCACCGGAACACGGTCCGCGCGGACGGGACCGTCTCGACGCGCAACCCGATCCCGCGCGAGCGCGGCGAGGACGGCGACGCGCTCGTGCCTCGCCCGGCCGTCGTGCTGCGCATGGCGATCGACGCCGCCGGGATCGACGGGCTCCCCGGGGCGCCCGACCGGCTGCGGATCGCGCTCGAGTCCGCCGCGCGCGCCGCCCTCGACGCGGGCGCGGTCGTGACCCGGCTCGGGGGCGTGGGCGTGCTCGCCCTCTTCGCGCTCACCGGCGAGGCGCGCGAGGAGGCGGCCCAGGCC
>DASVZX010000083.1:0-4036 GCA_036391435.1 Anaeromyxobacter sp.
GTCGTCGAGCCCTGTCCCTGCACGCTTCCCCCGGCGTTGCAACCGTGGAGCCTAGCAGACGCGTTCCGGGGGAAGTGCCCCGCACAGGAGGGACACGCGGCTCACGACCCGGTAAACCCCCGGGAAACCGCTTGACGGTCCCCGCGCCGCTTGTTTCTTGGTCCTCGAGCCATGCCCGATCTCAAGAAGATGACGCTGCAGAGCCTGCGCGAGCTCGCGCGGAAGAAGCTCGGCCCCCGCCACTCCCGCCTGAAGACGAAGAACGAGATCATCGAGGCGCTCGAGGCGGAAGGCGCCGCCGGCGGCGGCGAGGCCAGGGAGCCGCCTGCCCGGACCCCGGGCGCGCGGGCGCGCGCGGCCGGCGCCCGCGCCGGCGAGGCGACGGCGAAGGCCGCCCGGGCGGTGAAGCAGGCGGGTAAGGCGGCCAGCGCCGGCGTGCGGGCCGCGGTTCGGGTCGGGAAGGCGGCCGCGGAGGGCGCGGCGGAGGGCGCGCGCGCGGTGAGGGACGCGATGCGCGAGCAGAAGGAAGGCCGGGAGCCCAAGGCCCCGGCGCGCGGGGCGGCGAAGCGCGGAAAGCTCGAGAAGGCGGCGGCGGCCGCGGCGGGCGCGATCGAGGCCGCCCGGCGGGAGCGCGCACGCCCCGCGGAGGGGCTGCCGGACCCCGAGGGGCACTTCGTGGCGCGCGTCCGCGGCGAGGACGCGGTCCGCGAGGCGCCGCACCAGATGGCGGAGACCGGCGGGGACGCGCCGTGGACGGGCGAGGGGGAGGGCGCCGGCGTGCCCGGGTACGACGAGGGGCTCGGCGAGCTCCCCTGGGGGTACGGCGACGACGCGTTCATCGCCCTGCCGCGCGATCCGACGACGGTGTTCCTCTACTGGGACCTCGCCGGCGACACCGTGGCGCGCGGGTTCGACGGGCTCGATCACGGACGGGCGCAGCTCTGGGTGTTCGCGCAGGCCGGCGAGGGCTGGGACCGCGTCCGCACGGTCGAGTTCGCGCTCGAGTCGCGCGGCTACTACGTGCACGAGCTCGAGCCGGGGCGCACCTACCGCGCCGAGATCCACGCGGTCGACCGCCGCGGCACGGACCGTCTCGTCGGGCGCTCGTCGAACCCGGTGAGCCTGCCGCCGGTCGGCCCGTCGCCCGTCGTCGACGACCGCTTCGCGCGCATCCCGTGGGACGTGCCGCTCGGGCGGCTCCTCGGGCCCGGTCACCCCGGCGGCCCGTTCTCCGACGAGGCGCGCGCGCTGCTCGCGCGGCTCTCCGACTGGGGACGCTTCGCCGGCGGCACGTGGGGGAGCGCGGGCGGGATGGGCGGCCGGCCCTTCTCGCCGACCTCGTCGCCGGGCGGGCGACCCGGCCCGCAGGGCGGGGAGGGGCGATGAGCCACGACGTGCTCGGGTACGTGTCCCTCCACCTGCACGCCCACCTCCCGTTCGTCCGTCACCCGGAGTACGAGGACTTCCTGGAGGAGGACTGGCTCTACGAGGCGATCAGCGAGACCTACCTCCCGCTCCTCAAGATCTTCGACCGCCTCACCGACGAGAACATCCCGTTCCGGATCTCCATCACCATGACCCCGCCGCTCGTCGCGATGCTGCGCGACGAGCTGCTCATGGGGCGCTACGCGCGGCGGCTCGACGCGCTCTGCGAGCTCGCGGACAAGGAGGCGCACCGGACCCGCAGCGACGGGACCTTCCACGGGCTGGCGCTCCACTACCAGCGCGAGTTCCGGGAGCTGCGGGAGCTCTTCAACGACCGCTACCGGCGCGACCTCGTCGGCGCGTTCCGCCGCCTCGAGGAGGCCGGCCGGCTCGAGATCCTCACCTGCGGCGCGACCCACGGGTTCCTGCCGCTCATGCAGCAGTACCCCGAGGCGGTGCACGCGCAGATCGCCGTCGCCGTCACGAGCCACCGGCGCCACTTCGGCCGCGATCCGGTCGGCATCTGGCTGCCCGAGTGCGGCTACTACCCCGGCCTCGACGCGTTCCTCGCCGAGCAGAACATCCGGTACTTCTTCGTCGACACGCACGGCATCACGGACGCCACGCCGCGCCCCCGCTTCGGCGTGTACGCGCCGATCTACACGCCGACGGGCCCCGCGGCGTTCGGGCGCGACCCCGAGTCGTCGATGCAGGTGTGGAGCGCCGAGTCCGGCTACCCGGGCGACCCCGACTACCGCGAGTTCTACCGCGACGTCGGCTGGGACCTCGACTACGACTACGTGAAGCCCTACATCCAGCCGACCGGCCAGCGGAAGAACGTCGGCATCAAGTACTACCGGATCACCGGCAAGACCGCGCACAAGGAGCCGTACGATCCCGCGCGCGCGAGGGAGCGCGCGGCGTCGCACGCGGGGAACTTCATGTTCAACCGCGAGCGGCAGGTGGAGCACCTCTCGTCGCGGATGAGCGGCGTGCGGCCGATCGTCGTGTCGCCCTACGACGCCGAGCTGTACGGTCACTGGTGGTACGAGGGGCCGATGTTCATCGACTACCTCGTCCGGAAGACCGCGTTCGACCAGCGCATCTTCCGGCTCGCCACGCCGGGCGACTACCTGCGGGAGAACCCCGAGCAGCAGCTCGCGACGCCGCCGCTCTCCTCGTGGGGCGCCGGCGGCTACGCCGGCGTGTGGCTCGACGGCTCGAACGACTGGATCTACCGCCACCTGCACAAGGCGGCCGAGCGGATGATCGCGCTCGCCCGCGACTACCGCGAGCCGACCGCGCTCGAGCGGCGCGCGCTCGACCAGGCCGCGCGCGAGGTGCTGCTCGCGCAGTCGTCCGACTGGGCCTTCATCATGAAGACCGGGACGATGGTGGACTACGCGATCCGCCGGACGAAGGAGCACGTGCTCCGCTTCACCCGGCTGAACGACCAGATCCGGGCCGGGCAGATCGACGAGGGCTGGCTCGCGCACGTCGAGAGCCGGGACAACATCTTCCCGGAGATCGACTACCGCGTGTACGCGCCGCGGTCCTGAGGCTGGCGGCAACGCCGCGTCCCGGACCCCGGACGGCGCGCCCCGCGCGTCGGCTGGCGCCGCTCCGGCGGGCGCCGCAGCGTGCGAGCGCCCGGGCGTTCTCCGCCCGGCCGGAGGAAGCCATGCTGCTCGGCCCGATGCTCGCCGCGGTGCTGTTCTCCGCGGATCCGGTCCCGACCGCGGTTGCCACCCCGAGCCCGACGACGACGTCGGCCCCGACCGCGGCCCCGGCCCCGACCGCGGCCCCGACCCCGGCCCCGACCGCGGCCTCGGCCCCGACCGAGACGCCGACCCCGATCGCGACCGCGACGACCCCGATCCCCGACGCGACCCCGGACGACTCCGATCCGGCCGCCGCGCCGGAGATCAGCCCCGCCGACGCCGCGCTGCCGCCCGCCCCGCTCGGTCCCCCGCTGGCCGACGCCGGGCCGGTGCTCCTCTCGCGGGCCGATCTTCCGTACGGCCGCGCGCGCGAGCGGCTCATCGAGCCGTCCGGCGACATCGTCGAGCACGAGGTGAACGCCGCCGGGACGGTGCAGTCGTGCCGCCCGGTGGGACGGCTCGAGGCGCTCCGGATCGTGGCGCAGCAGCCCGCCGCGGGCGGGGAGTTCGTCGAGGTCGTGCGCGACGCCTCGGGCGCGCTCGTGAGGCTCGTCGTCGCGGCCGACGGCGCGCCGCGCGCCGTCGCGCTCATCGCGCCCGCGCCCTGAGCGCGGCCGCGGCTACTCGAACCGGAGCCGCATCGTCGTCGCGGCGGCGGCGGGGCGCCCCGAGGCGTCGGCGCCCGGCGTGAAGCGGCACGTCCGAACGGCGGCGACGAGCGCGGTGCGCAGGCGCGGATCGACGCTCCCGGGGAACGACACGTTCGCGGGGCGGCCGTCCTCGGCGACGTCGACGTGCATCACGACCTCGCCGGGGAGGCTGCCCTCGAGCCCGCGTGGCAGGCGCAGCGCATCCGCGACGCACGTCCGCGTCTCGAGCACGGGCGCGCGCGCCTTCGCGGGGGCCTCGGCGCGGGCGGAGACGGGCACGGGGGCGGCGCGCGGCGAGGT
>DASVZX010000084.1:0-22723 GCA_036391435.1 Anaeromyxobacter sp.
CGGCGGCTCAGCCCGCCACGTAGAGCTTCACCGCGAACCACGCCCGCTCGTCCGTCCAGGTCCGCTCGGCGCGCCAGCCCGCGATCGCCGCCAGCGCGTCGAACGCGCGCGGCTCCCACTTGTAGGCGCTCTCGGTGTGGATGGTCTCCCCCGCGGCGAACGCGAACGTCGCCCCGGCGGCGTGCGCGACGAGCGGCTCCGTCGCCTCGAGGTGCATCTCGACGCGCGAGAGCCGCGGGTCCCAGCGCGCGCGGTGGCGGAAGGCGGAGAGCGGGAAGTCGCCGTCGAGCTCGCGGTCGATGCGGGCGAGCAGGTTCAGGTCGAAGGCGGCGGTGACGCCGCGCGCGTCGTCGTACGCGCGCACGAGCGTCGCCTCGTCCTTCGGGAGATCGACCCCGATCACGAGGGCGCCCCCGGCCCCCGCCTGCACCTTCATCCGGTGGAGGAGCGCCACCGCCTCGGGCGGATCGAGGTTCCCGATCGTGGACCCCGGGAAGAACGCGACGCGCCGCGCGCAGGGCGCGTCGAGCGGGAGGGCGACGGGCCCCGCGAAGTCCGCCACGACCGGCCGGATGGCGAGGCGCGGGAAGCGCTGCCCGAGCGTCTCCGCGGCGCCGAGGAGCGCCTCGCGCGAGATGTCCACCGGCACGTACGCCGCCGGCCGCGTCATCGCCGCGACGAGGAGCGCGGTCTTGCGCGCGCTGCCGGCGCCGTACTCGAAGAGGAGCGCGTCCGGGCCGATCGCCCCTGCGATCTCGCGCGCGTGCCGCTCGAGGAGCGCCGTCTCGACCCGCGGCGGGTAGTACTCGGGCTGCTCGCAGATGAGCTCGTACAGCGCGGACCCGCGCGCGTCGTACAGCCACTTCGGCGGGAGCGCCTTGCGTGGCGCCGACAGCCCGCGCACGACGTCCTCGGCGAACCCGCTCGCCCCGCGCGCCGCCGCCCGCTCCGCTCCCTCGAGTCCGATCATGCGTCCCTCGCGAGGCGCACGCCGGAGAACTGCCAGCGGGCGTCCGGGTAGAAGAAGTTCCGGTACGACGGCCGCACGTGCCCGGGCGGCGTCGCGCACGAGCCGCCGCGCAGCACGAGCTGGCTCACCATGAACTTGCCGTTGTACTCGCCGAGCGCGCCCGCCGCGGGGCGGAACCCCGGGTACGGCGCGTAGGCGCTGCGGGTCCACTCCCACACGTCGCCGAGGAGCTGGCGGAGCCCGTCCCCGGCCCGCGCCGCCGCGGGGTGGAGCCGGCCCGAGCCGGCGAGGTCGCCGTCGGGCTCCCCGTCCGCCGCGGCGGCCTCCCACTCCTCCTCGGTCGGCAGCCGCGCGCCCGCCCAGCGCGCGTACGCGTCCGCCTCGAAGTACGAGACGTGCGCGACCGGCTCCGCCTCGTCCACCGGACGCATTCCGCCGAGCGTGAACTGCCACCACGCGCCGCCCTCGCGCACCCAGTAGAGCGGCGCGCGCCAGCCGCCGCGGCTCGCCGCGGCCCAGCCGTCGGAGAGCCAGGGCCCGGGCCCGTCGTACCCGCCCGCCTCCATGAAGGCGAGCCACTCCCCGCAGGTGACCGGCCGCGAGGCGAGCGCGTGCGGCGCGAGCAGCGCGCGGTGGCGCGGCCGCTCGTTGTCGAAGGCGAACCCGTCCGGCCCCGCGCCGATCTCCCGGACGCCGCCCTCGCGCGGGAGGAAGGCGAGCGCCGGCGCCGCGGAGCCGGCGCGGGAGGGCGGCGCGCCGTAGGCGGGGCGGAGCGGCTGCGAGAAGAACGCGTGCTTCACGTCGGTGAGGAGCAGCTCCTGGTGCTGCTCCTCGTGCGCGATGCCGAGCTCCACGACGTCGAGGAGCCGGTCCGCGGCGGGCCCGGCGAGCAGCGCGCCCATCCGCGCGTCGACGTGCGCCCGGTAGCGGAGGACGTCCTCGAGCGGCGGCCGGGAGAGCAGGCCGCGGTGCGGGCGCGGCTGCCGCGGGCCGACCGCGTCGTAGTACGAGTTGAAGAGGAACGCGTAGCCGGGATGGAAGGGGCGCGCGCCGGGCTCCGCGGCCTGGAGCACGAACGTCTCGAAGAACCAGGTCGTGTGCGCGAGGTGCCACTTCGCCGGGCTCGCGTCCGGCATCGACTGGACCATCGCGTCCTCGGCCGAGAGGGGCGCCGCGAGCGCGAGCGTCGCCCCGCGGAGGGCGGCGAAGCGCGCCGCGAGCTCCGCGCCCCGCGCGCGGCCCGTCGAGTCCCGATCGTGTCGTGCCGGATCGGCCGGCGGTGCGCGCCGCATCGCGGGGAAACGTCACCACGGGGCGCGGGTGCCGCAATGGAATCGACGTCCCGAGCGGGCGTTCGCCGCCGGGGCGGCCCTGCTTTCCCCGCGCGGGCCTCCGGACCGTGCGGTAGCCTCCGCCCGTGACCGACCCGCGCGACGAGATCTCCCGCCGCCTCGCCGCGCGGCGTGCCGAGGTCGCGAGGCACGACCGGCGCGACGCCGCGATCGCCTGGGCACGGCTCACCGTGTTCGGCGCCGCGATCGCCGTCGGCTGGCTCGCGCTCGCCACGAGGGCCCTCGCGGTCGCCTGGCTCCTCGCGCCGCTCGCCGCCTTCGTGGCGCTCGCGGTCGCCCACGAGCGCGTGTTCGGCGCCCGCGAACGGGCGCGGCGCGCCATCGCCTTTCACGAGCGCGCGCTCGGACGGCTCGACGGCCGCTTCGCGGGGACCGGCACGCCCGGCGACGGGTTCGCCGATCCGGGTCACCCGTACGCGCAGGACCTGGACCTGTTCGGGACGGGCTCCCTCTTCGAGCTCCTCTGCGCGGCGCGCACGCGCCCGGGCGAGGAGCGGCTCGCCTCGTGGCTCCTCGCGCCCGCGACGCGGGAGGGGCTCCTCGCGCGCCAGCGCGCCGTCGCGGCGCTCGCGCCGCGGCTCCAGCTCCGCGAGGACCTCGCGGTCCTCGGCGACGACGTCCGGGCCGCCGTGGACGCGCGCGCGCTCGCGGCGTGGGGCGCGGAGGCGGAACTCGTCGAGCCCTGGCTCCTCCCCGCCGCGCTCGCCCTCGCCGCGGCGGCCGTCGCCGCGATCGCCACCTGGGCCGCCGGGCTCGGCCCGGTGCCGCTCGCGGCGGTGCTCCTCGCCGAGTGGGGCTTCGGGCGGACGCTGCGCGATCCCATCGCGCGCGTGCTCGGCGGCGTCGATCGCCCGGCGTCGGAGCTGCGGGTGCTCGCGCTCCTCGCCGCGCGTCTCGAGCGCGAGCCGGCCGAGGATCCCCGCCTCCGCGAGCTGCTCGACGCGCTCCGCGCGGGACGCGAGCCGGCGTCCGCGCGGATCGCCGCGCTCGTCTCGACCGTCGGGCGCGTCGAGTGGGCGCGGAATCAGCTCTTCGCGCCCGTGGCGTTCGCGCTCGCCTGGCGGCCGCTCCACGCCGCCCTCGTCGAGCGCTGGCGCCGGCGCAGCGGCCGCGACGTGCCCCGCTGGCTGGAGACGGTCGCGGAGCTCGAGGCCCTGTCCTCCCTCGCCGGCCACGCGTACGAGCACCCCGGCGATCCGTTCCCGGAGATCCTGGATCCGGGCCGAGCCGCGGCGCTGCGCGGGGAGGCGCTCCGCCACCCGCTCCTGCGGGGCGCGGTGCCGAACGACGTCGCGCTCGGCGGCGACGGCCCGCGGGTGCTGCTCGTGTCCGGCTCCAACATGTCCGGCAAGTCGACCTACCTCCGCACGGTCGGGGTGAACGTCGTGCTCGCGCTCGCGGGCGGGAAGGTCGCCGCCGGGCGCCTCGCGCTGACGCCGCTCCGGCTCGGCGCGACGCTGCGGATCCAGGACTCGCTCCAGGCGGGGCGCTCCCGGTTCTACGCCGAGATCACGCGCCTCAAGGAGCTCTCCGACGTGGCCGCGGGCGAGGTCCCGCTCCTGTTCCTCCTCGACGAGATCCTGCACGGCACCAACTCGCACGATCGGCGGATCGGGGCGGAGGCGGTGATCCGCGGCCTCGTCGCGAGGGGCGCGATCGGGCTCGTGACGACGCACGACCTCGCCCTCACCGAGCTCGCCGGGCCCGGCGGTCCGCTCGCGAACGCGCACTTCGAGGACCAGGTGCGCGACGGGGAGATCGCGTTCGACTACCGGCTGCGGCCCGGCGTCGTCCAGCACTCGAACGCCATCGCGCTGATGCGGGCGGTCGGGCTGCGGGTCTAGCTCCCGGCGGCCTCCTCGACCGTCAGGATCTCCGCCCCTTCCCTCGTGACCAGGAGCGTGTGCTCGAACTGGGCGGAGCGCTTCCCGTCCGCGGTGACCGCGGTCCAGCCGTCGTCCCAGAGGAGATCCTGCCAGGTCCCCTCGGTGATCATCGGCTCCACGGTGAAGGTCATCGCGGGCTCCATCACCCGCTTCATCGAGGGATCGTAGTGGTGCGGGATCTGGAGGGACGTGTGGAAGGACTCCCCGATGCCGTGGCCGCAGTAGGCGCGCACGACGCCGTACCCGTGGCGCGAGGCGTGCGCCTCGATCGCCTTGCCGATCTCGGAGATGGGGCGACCGGGGCGCACCGCGGCGACGCCGCGCTCGAGGCACTCGCGCGCGACCTGCACGAGCTTGCGGCCGCCCGCGTCGACGTCGCCGACGAGGAAGGTCGCCGAGCAGTCCCCGTGCATGCCGTCGAGGAACACCGTGACGTCGAGGTTCACGATGTCGCCGTCCTCGAGCGGCCGCGCGTCGGGGATCCCGTGGCAGATGACCTCGTTCACCGAGGTGCAGAGCGACTTCGGGAACCCGCGGTAGTTGAGGGTGCTCGGGTAGCCCCCCAGCCGGATCGTCTCGTCGTGCGCGATCTCGTCGAGGGCGTCGGTCGTGATCCCGGGCCGCACCGCCTCGCCCGTCACGCGCAGGACGCGGGCCGCCGCGCGGCAGGCGCGCCGGAGCCGCTCCAGCTCGTCCGGCGTCTTCACGTCCTTTCCCTGGCTCCTCGGGCGCCCGCTCGTCGCGTAGTCCGGGCGGACGATCCGCGGCGGCACCGCCCGGCGCGGCGAGATCGGCGCGGCGCGGAGCGGCCGTCGCGAGGGCCGCGCCCGCGCGTCGCCGCGCGCGTCGGCGTCGAGGTGGCACTTCTTGTACTTCTGCCCGCTCCCGCACCAGCAGGGATCGTTGCGTCCCGGGCGCGCGCGGGGGGCGACCTCGAGCTCGTTCACGGGCGAGTTCTAAGGGAAACCGCCGGGCGGGGCAACAGGCCGGGCCGGCGCCGCTCGCCGAGGCGAGACGCGCCGGTCCGCTGCCCGCGGCCTCGTCCGGGACCGCCTAGATGTGCGCCGGGGAGTCGGTCTGCCCCGGGATGTCCCTCGACGGCGAGCCCTCGGCCTCGAGCTCCTCCCCCATCGTCTGCATCCGCTCGCCGAGGTCCTCGAGCTCGTCCTTCGAGAGGTCCTTGCGGACCTTGGGGAAGAGCTCCTTCTCCTCCTCCTCCACGTGGTGCTCCACCTGCTCCTTCAGCACCGACATCTTGGCCTCGAACTGGTCGTCCGAGGGCCCGCTCTCGAGGAGGTCGGCGAGGATCCGCTTCATCGAGAGGTGCTCCTCGACCGACTCGCGGAGGAGCTCCTCCGTGTTCTCCTGCTTCGACTCCGGGTAGAAGAGCTTCTCCTCGATCTCGGCGTGCATCGCGAGCGCGTCCGAGATCTCGCGGGCGACGCGCTCCTTCGTCTTCGTGGCGCCGTCGCCGGCGGCCTCGAACTCCTCGAACAGCTCCTCGACTTCCCTGTGCTGCTGCTCCAGCAGATCGATCGCGTTCACGGTCCGGTCCTCCCCTTGGCACGAGGGTACACATCGGGCCGCCCGGGTGCCCGGGAGGTGCCGGGCGGCACCGGGTGGCCGGCGCCGCCCTCGGCCGGCCGGCGGCTAGCCGAAGACGTCCGGGCGCTGCGAGGCCGGGTGCGCCGCGAGCGCGTGCCGCGCGACGAGCGCCTCGCCGAGCCCGTGAAGCTCGTCGAGGCTCCCCTCGCGCGCGGCCTCGTAGCGCGCGCAGGCCTCGCCGACCCGCGCCATCGCCTCTGGAGACAGGTGCTGCTCCGCCATCGGGTAGAGGACCGCGTCCTCCTTGTGGATGTGCGCGTGGAGCATCGCGGAGTAGCCGCGCGCGACGTCCGCGATCTCCTGCCGGTCGGCGTCGCTCCACGCCGCGGGCTGCTCCGCCCGCTCCTTCAGGATCCGGACGAGCGCCCGGCCCTGATCGTGCTCGTGGAGCATCACCGCGACGGGCCCGCCGTTCCGCGGGAAGCCGGCGTCCACCATCGCGGCGAACAGGATGTCCTCCTCCTTGCCGTGGTGGCGCGCGTCGGCGAACTCGCGGACGAACGTCACGAAGCGGGCGAGCTCCTCCTTCTCGGTCGCGCCCCGCCGGGCCGTGTCCTCGGCGAAGGCGACCAGCCCGTCGAGCACCCGCTCGATCGCCCGGTGCTCGCTCATCAGCGTCTCGATCGCGTCCATCCTCCGACCTCTCTCCGGCGTCGCCGGTGCTTTCCCCGCCCCGGGGCACATGAGCAAGAGCCCTGCCGGAGCCGAGGGTCCCGGAATCACGGACGATCGTCGAGATCTCCGGGCTGCGGCACCGAGCCCCCGTTGCGCGGGGCACCGTCGTTTGGGTACACACCGAATCATGGTGGACCACCCGCGGCCGGGACTGCCGGTGATCGGCGAGGACGACGCGCACCGCCGGATCGTGGAGGACGCGATCGAGGCGGTGCTCTCGACGGTGGACCTCCGCGTCGTGCTGGAGCGCACCGGGCAGCTCCTCCGGCGGCACTTCGGCGAGACCCGCGTCGCGATCAACCGCATCTCGCCGACCGACGCGACGCGCGCCGAGATCGTCCTCGTCTCCGACCCGCGCCAGCCGTCCCCCGACGTCGGCACCTCGTTCCCGCTCGCCGGCTCCGCCGCCGGCAAGGCGCTCGCGCAGCGCGCGCCCTGCGTCGTGGACCCGCTCCAGCCGAAGGCGCCGCGCTTCCGGGAGGAGCCGCTCCTCGCCGCCTACGGCTACGGCTCGCTCGTGTCGTTCCCGCTCGTCTTCGAGAACGAGCTCCTCGGCACCCTCGACATCGCCCACCCGCCGCGCGAGGGCCTCCTCTCGTGCTGCTTCGAGGTCGCGCGCCAGGTCGCGCACCTCGTCGCGATCGCGCTCCACAACAGCCTCATGGTCGAGGAGGTCCAGCGGCTGAATCGCCTCCTCGGCAAGGAGAACGCGCTGCTCAAGGAGGAGATCCGCCAGTTCAAGCGCGAGGCGCGCTACGTCGCGGAGAGCCCGCAGATGAAGGAGGTCGTCGAGCGGATCCGCCTCGTCGCCCCCTCGTCGACGACCGTCCTCGTCCGCGGCGAGACCGGCGCGGGCAAGGAGGGGCTCGCGCGGATGGTCCACGAGTTCAGCCCCCGCTTCAACGCGCCGTTCGTGCCCGTGAACCTCGGCGCCATGCCGGAGGGGCTCATCGAGAGCGAGCTCTTCGGCCACGAGAAGGGCGCGTTCACCGGCGCGAGCCGGCGCCGCCCGGGCCGGTTCGAGCAGGCCGACGGCGGGACGGTGTTCCTCGACGAGGTGGGCGACGCGCCCCCGCCGGTGCAGGTGCGGCTGCTGCGGGTGCTGCAGGAGCGCGTCATCGAGCGGGTCGGCGGGACGGAGCCGGTCCCGGTGGACGTGCGGGTCGTCGCCGCGACGAACCGCAACCTGGAGGAGATGGTCGCCCGCGGCACGTTCCGGGCGGACCTGTACTACCGGCTCGCGGTGTTCCCGATCGAGCTGCCGCCGCTCCGCGAGCGCCGCGACGAGATCCGGCCGCTCGCGAGCCACTTCCTCGCGCGCCACGCGGCGGCCATGCACCGGCGGCCCCCGCGCGTCTCGGAGGAGGCCTGGCGCGCGCTCGAGGCGCACGACTGGCCCGGGAACGTGCGCGAGCTCGAGAACTTCGTGCAGCGCGCGCTGATCCTCTCGCCCGGCCCCGAGCTCGCGCTCCCCGACCTCCCCGCCGGCCCGCTCCGCGCGCCCGCGGCGGACGCCCGGGCCGAGCCCGCGCCCGGGCACTTCGACGACGAGGTGCGCGCCGTGATCGAGCGGGCGCTCGCCGCCGCCGGCGGCCGCGTCTACGGGCCGGGCGGCGCCGCCGCGCTGCTCGGGCTGCGCCCGACGACGCTCCAGGGGAAGATGAAGAAGTACGGGATCGCGCCCGGGGCGCGCGCGCGCGCGCCCTCGCCGTAGGCGGCCCGCGCCGGGCCGGCGACCCGCCCCTACACCTCGACGACGATCAAGAAGGGACCCGGCGGCCCGCGGTAGCATGCCGTCCTTCCCTCCGGAGGCTCCCGCATGCGCCGCGCCCTCGCGTTCGCCACCCTCGCGCTGTCCCTCACCGGCTGCGTCTCGACCGGCACGTACGAGAAGAAGGAGAAGGAGGCCGCCCGGCTCCGCCAGGACTGGGAGGACGAGGTCGCGAAGCGCGCCGTCCTCCAGGAGAAGATCCGGACGATGCAGGAGCAGCTCGACACGCTCGTCGCGGACGTCACCTCGCTGCGGGAGAAGATCCGCTCGGACGAGGGGAGCCTCACCGTGAAGGAGGGCGAGCTCCGGGCCGCGCGCGACCGGCTCGTCGAGCTGCAGGCGCTCGTGGACGAGCTGTCGAAGTCGAAGCGGAAGCTCGAGGCGGCGAAGGCCGAGCTCGAGAAGAAGAGCGGCGAGTACGAGCAGCTCGCGAGCTCGCTCCGGGGCGAGATCGAGGCCGGCCGCATCGAGCTCATGGAGCTGCGCGGCCGGACCACGGTGAAGATGAAGGACAAGATCCTCTTCGCGTCGGGCTCCGCGACGCTCGGTCCCGACGGGAAGGCGGCGCTCCGCCTCGTCGCCGACGCGATCCGCGGCATGCAGGGGAAGGTCATCCGGGTCGAGGGCCACACCGACAACGTGCCGACCGGCTCGGGCGGCCCCTTCGCCTCGAACTGGGAGCTCTCCACCGCGCGCGCGCTCGCCGTGGTCCACTTCTTCCAGGAGGCGGGCGTCGACCCGACGCGCATCTCGGGCGCCGGCTTCGCGGAGTTCCAGCCCATCGCCCCGAACGACACCCCCGAGGGGCGCAGCCTCAACCGGCGCATCGAGATCGTGCTCGCGCCGATCGAGGGTGCGGTGGCCGCGCCGGCCGCGAAGGCGCCGGCCGCGGTCCAGCCCGCGAAGATGTAGACGCCGGGGGCGCTACCGCGCGCCCTGCCCGAACAGCCGCAGGATCTCCGCGAGCACGCCGCCGGCGGTGGCCGCGCCGCCGACGCCCGTGCCCTGCACGAGCACGGGGCGGTCGGGGTGGCGCGCCGTCGTGAACGCGACGAGCGCCTCCACGCCGACGAGGCGCGCGGCCGGATCGGACGCGTCCACCGCCTCGGGCCCGACGCGGACGTCGACGCCGCCGTCCGCGCCCGCCGCGATCCGGACGAGGTAGCGGAGCACCTTCCCGTCCGCCGCCAGGCGCCGCACCTCGGCGGCCATCGCCTCGTCGTGCGGCCGCAGGGACGCGACGAGCGCGTCGGGGCTCCCCGGCGCGAGCATGGCGGGCGGGACGAACGGCTCGACCCGGACGTCCTCGAGCGCGACCGCGGCGCCCATCTCGCGCGCGAGGATCACCGCCTTGCGCGCCGAGTCGAGCCCGGAGAGGTCGTCGCGGGGATCCGCCTCGGTGTAGCCGAGCCCCATCGCCCAGCGCGTCGCGAGCGAGAGCGGGACGCCGCGCGCGAGCTCGGTGCAGAGATACCCGAGCGTCCCGGAGAGCGAGCCCTCGACGAGCCGGACGCGGTCGCCCGCCTCGACGAGGCGCCGGAGCGTGCCGATCACCGGCAGGCTCGCGCCCACGGCGCTGTCGTACAGGTAGTGCACGTGGTGCTGACGCCGGAGGTGGCGGAGCTGGTCGAGCCGCCGCGGCGCCGCCGCGAGCGGGAGCTTGTTCGACGCGACCACGTGGACGCCGCGCCGGAACGCCTGCTCGTAGACGTCCTCCATGCCCGCCGCGGCGGTGAGGTCCACGAGCACCGGCCGCGGCAGCCGCGCGAGGCGGTCGAGGAGCGCGGGCGCCGAGGCGGCGTCCACCGGCCCGGCGGCGGGCGCGGCGGCGAGCGCCTCGCGCCAGGCGCCGAGGTCGAGGCCCCGCTCGTCGAACGCGACGCCGCGGCGATCGGCGACGCCGACGACGCGGAGCAGGACGTCGTGGTCCCGCTCGTGCTCCGTGCGCTGCGTCCGCACCTGGTCGAGCAGCTCGGCCCCGACCTTCCCCTTCCCCAGGACGAGGAGCGAGACGCCGTGCTCCGCCCACGCCCGCGCCATGGGCTCCCCCGCCTCGGCCGCGCGGGCGGGGGCGCGGCCGCGGAAGTCCGCGACCATGTCGGACAGCCGGTCGACGTCGATGAGGAACGCGTCGTGCCCGTGCGGCGAGTCCATCACGGCGAGCCGCGCGTTCGGCGCGAGCGTCGCCACCTCGCGCTGCTCCCACGGCCAGTAGAGCACGTCGGAGTCGATCGAGACGACGAGCATCGGCTGCCGGACCGAGCGCAAGACGTCGTCGTAGTCGCCGCGCCCGCGCGACACGTCGTGCGTGTCCATCGCGCGCGTGAGCGCCACGTAGGTGGCGGCGTCGAAGCGGTCGACGAGCTGCGCGCCCTGGTACTCGAGGTAGCTCTCGACCGCGAACTGGTCCTCGCGCTGGCGGCGGCGGCCGAAGCGCATCTCGAACGACGGCTGGCTCCGGTAGGAGAGCATCGCCATCATCCGCGCCGCGCCGAGCCCGGCGGCCGGCGGATCGGCGGGGTCGTACCGACCGCCGCGCCAGCGCGGGTCGGCGTAGATCGCCTGGCGCTGCGCCTCGGAGAGCCCGATGCACCACGCCGAGTGGCGCGCCGTCGAGGCGATGAACACGACCGACTCGACCAGGGCGGGATACGAGAGCGCCCACTCGAGCGCCTGCATCCCGCCGAGCGACCCGCCGATCACCATCCGGACGCGGCGCACGCCGAGCGCCGTCCCGAGCGCGTGCTGCGCCCGGACCATGTCGCGGACCGTGATCGCCGGGAACGCGCCGAGCCACGGCGCCCCGGTCGCGGGATCGATCGACGTCGGCCCGGTGGTCCCGTAGCAGCTGCCGAGGATGTTGGAGCAGACGACGAAGTCCCGCGCCGGATCGAGCGCGCGCCCCGGCCCGAACATGCTGGTCCACCAGAGATCCGCGTCGGCCGAGCCCGTCAGCGCGTGGCACACGACGACGGCGTTGCCGCCCTCCGCGTCGAGCGCGCCCCAGGTCCGGTACCCGATGCGCAGGCCGGGGAGCGCGCCCCCGAGCTCGAGCGCGAACGGGCCGGGCAGGTCGAGGAACCGGGTCTCGGGCGAGACGAACGCCGCGCGGCCCCTGGCCGGGTCGGCCCGATCCCTCGTCGCGTCCTCGCTCGCCATCGGGCGCGGAACCTATCGGCCGCGGATCGGGGGTGTCAAGGCGCCCGCGCGGCGGCCGACGTGCCGGCCGCGCCCTCCGCGCCGGCGACCGCCGCCTGGGGGAGCTCCACCCGGAAGGCCGCGCCGCCGCTCCGGCCCGCGCCGGCGCGGATCGTCCCGCCGTGCGCCTCGACGATCTGCCGGACGATGTAGAGCCCGAGCCCGAGCCCCTGCTCCTGCCCGGCGCGGTCCCCCTTCTCGTAGGCGTCGAACACGCGCTCGAGCGCGTCCGGCGGGATGCCCGGTCCCTCGTCCTCGACGACCACGACGGCGCGGTCCGCCTCGCGGAACACGCGCATCGAGACGCGCGCGCCCGGCGCGTGGCGGGACGCGTTCACGAGCAGGTTCGCGAGCACCTGCTCGATCCGGGCGGGATCGCAGCTCGCGCCGACCGGCGCGGGGGCGTCCACCGCGAGGGCGTTGCCGCTGCGCTCGAGGACGTCGGAGAGCCGCTCCGCGACGCCGGCCGCGAGCTCGGCCAGGTCCACCGGCCGCGGCTCGAGCGTGAGCCGCCCGGCGCGGATGCGCGCGAGGTCGAGCAGCTCGGCCACGAGCGCCCCCACGCGGTCGACCTGCCGGACCGCCGACGCGAGCCAGGGGGCGCCCGGCCCGCCCTCCCGGCGCTGCCCGAGCTGGAGCTGCAGCTTGAGCGCGGTGAGCGGCGTCTTCAGCTCGTGCGAGGCGATGGAGAGGAACTCGTCGCGCGCCGCCACGGACCGGGCGAGCTCGGCGTTCGCCCGCACGAGGTCGTCCGCGGTGCGCGTCATCGCCCGCGCGAGCACGCCGAGCTCGTCGCGCCGGTGGCCCCCGGGCACCGGGATCGCGACCCGCTCGCTCGCGATGCGGCGGGCGGCGTCGGTCATCGCCCGCACGGGGCGCACGAGCCAGCGGTCCACGACGAGCGAGAAGGCCACGACGAGCGCCCCGCTGGCCGCGAGCACGGCGAAGAGGAGCGCGACCGATCTCGAGCGGACGCGCTCGAGCTCGGACACCGCGCGCTCGAGCCGGCGGAGGTTGAAGACGGTGAGGTCCGCCACGAGGGGCCCCGCCCGGCCCGTCGCGAGCTGCCAGCGGACGTAGTCGACGGAGGCGCCGCCCGAGCCGGCGTCGAGCGCCGCCACGAGCGCCCGTCGCTCGCGCTCCTGGACGGCGCGCGCGGCGAGCGCGGCGCTCCACAGCTCGCGTCCCCGCGGCGGGAGCTGCAGCTCCGACATCTGCGCCACGACGGCGTTCACGCCCGACTCCACCGCCGCCATGCGCTCCCGCGCGGCGGGGCTCCGCTCCACCCGGTACGCGAGCACGTCGCGCTCCTCCTCGGCCGAGAGGTGCGCCATCCGGAAGGCGAGCGCGTTCGCGCGCCGCACCTGCTGGATCCGGGCCGCCACCTCCCGGGTCGCGGACCGCGAGGTCACCGCCACGAGCGCGAGCGCGGCGGCGGCGAGGCCGGCGACGATCAGGGTGGGGAGGAGGAGCACGCGCCGCATCCGCTCACTCCTTCCCCGCCCGGCGCGGCGGCGGGACGAAGGTGACCGCCTCCGGATCCACCTCCGCGAGCACGTCCGGCTCGAGGAGGGCGCCGACGTCGAGCGGCGCGCCCTCGACCCGGCCGGCGGCGCGGAACCAGCGCGACTCGTCCTCGAGCGCGGCCGCGAGCTGGTGGGTGAGCCCGAGCGTCGGCCGGACGGCGGCCCACGCCTCCGCGAGGTCGGCCTCGCTCACGTCGGCGAAGCCGGCGCGCAGGGCGGCGAACGCCTCCCCGGGTCGCTCGCGCACGAGCCGCTCCGCGTCCGCGAGCGCGGCCACGAGCTTCACGAACGCGCCGCGGCGCGCCGCGAGGACCGGCTGGCGCGTGACGAGCAGCGACAGCTCCGTGTAGACCTCCGAGGTCATCTCGACTGCGCCGCGCGGGCCGGCCACGCGCCGCGCCTCCTGCGACCGCGGCGCCCAGATCGCGACCGCGTCCACCTCGCCGGACCCGAGCGCGCCCGCCGCGTTCCCGGGGTCCACCTCGACGAGGCGGACGTCGCGCTGGGACAGGCCGCCCCAGGCGAGCAGCAGGTCGAGGAAGTACTCGGCGTTCGTGTTCCGCGGGACCCCGACGCGCTTGCCCGCGAGGTCCGACGGCGTCGAGATGCCGCGGTCCGCGCGCGCGACGAGGCGGGTGTTCGCGCTCGCGACGTGGATCGTGGTGAGCACGCGCAGCGACGGGTCGCGCGCCGCGCGCAGCACGACGGGCGTCTCGAACGCCGTCGCGGCGTCGATCCGCCCGGCGCCGAGCGCCGCCACGGCGTCGCGGCCGGCCGCGAACCGCCGCTGCTCGACGTCGAGCCCGTGCGCGGCGAAGTAGCCCCTCGCCTGCGCGACGTACACGAGCCCGAGCGCCGGCAGGTGCACCGTCCCGAGCACGAGCTTCTCGCGCCGCTGCGGGGCGCAGGCGGCGAGCGCGAGAGCGGCGATCAGCCATCGACCGGCGCGGCAGCCGCGCATCGAGACCTCCCGGGGGAACGGCGGCGGCTCCGATCATGGACCGAACCCGCCCGGGAGGGAACCGTCTCGCGACGCCCCCGCGTCCGGTGCGCGGGGGCCGTCGTGACGCTCCGTCCTACCGCGACCCGCGGGAGCGCCGGCGCGAGGACGCGCCCCGGCGGCTGCGGCCGCTCGACGTCCTGCGGGAGGACGTGGACCTCCGGCCTGCGCGCCGCGCCGCCGCGCTCCGCTTGCCGCCCTTGCGGCCGATCTCCGAGTAGAACTCCGGGCCGCGCGACCGCAGGGTCGCCTTGCCGCCCGCGCTGCCGCCGCGCTTCGCGCCGCTCCGGCGCCCGCGCGATCCACCCTTCCGGCTCGTCGTCTTCGCCATGCGTCCTCTTTCCCGGGGCGCGACCGTGCGCCCGCTTTCGGGCGGAACCCTGCTCACGGACGGGCGCGGCCGCAAGCGGGCCCGCCCCCGGGGCGTCCCGCCGAGCGCGAACCGCGCGCAGAGGAGATCCGCGAGCGGCTCCACCTCGTCGGCCGCGAAGGCGGGGATCGCGCGCGGCGGCGGCTCGTCGGTGACGATCGCGAAGACGCGCGGGTCGCGCGCGCAGAGGAACTCGCGCGCGACGCGCCGGCGGTGCACCTCGATCCGGTCGATCGGCGCGTCCCGGAACCCCTCCGCGAGGACGAGCGCCACCGGAGGCATCCGCGCGACGAGCGCGTCGAGGCCGCCCGCCGGCGGCCCGAACCACGCCATCCCGGCGGGCCCCTCGATGGCGGCCGCCACGGCGCCCGCGCGCCGGAGGACCTCCGTGTCCTTGCCCGGCCGGTCGAACGGGTGCGGGTGCCGGGTGTGCTTCACGACGGCGCAGGACACGCCGCGGCGCGCGAGCGCCGGGATGAGCCGCGCGAGGAGGCGCGTCTTCCCGGCGCCGCTCCGGCCGGAGACGGCGACGACCCGGGGCGCGCGACGCCGGCGGATTCCGAGGTCCCGGTCCATCCTCGCCATCATGCCCCGCATCTCCCCCTGGCGGGGGCTGCAAAGCTTGCGCAGCGTCAAGCTTGATCCCGGCCAAAACGCAACCTCTGCACGGCCCTTTCGAGAAACCCCCGGTTCTTCGCGGGCCTGGCTGATGCAAACAGACCGCGATCAAGCGCCCTGACCCCGGGAGGACGCCCGTGCTCTCGAATGCTCCAGTGACGGACTGCAACGCCTGCTCGCTCGGCCTCGCTTCCCAGGGCCGCTGCCGGCTCACGCCGACGAGCCGCGAGTCGGGCGCGACGATCTGCGCCCAGGGCGAGCGTCCGCGCACGGTCTACTTCGTGAAGGAAGGGTTCGTCGCGCTCTCCGCCGTGAGCCCGCGCGGGTCCGAGCTCCTGCTGTCGCTGCGCGGTCCGGCGTCGCTCCTCTGCACCGAGGCGCTCCAGAGCGAGCCGTCGCCGTTCGAGGTGCGGGCGCTCTCGCGCGTGAAGATCTGCGGGATCAGCGGGGACGCGCTCTCGCAGTGGGTGGGCCCGGAGAAGAGCGCCGCCCGCGTCGT
Source organism: Anaeromyxobacter sp. (assembly GCA_036391435.1). Classification (GTDB taxonomy): domain Bacteria; phylum Myxococcota; class Myxococcia; order Myxococcales; family Anaeromyxobacteraceae; genus Anaeromyxobacter. Next base: position 15,471 of record DASVZX010000084.1, read on the forward strand.
GCTCGACCTGCTCCTCACCGAGTCGCGCCAGCAGCGGGACGAGGTGAACTGGCGCCAGGGCGACTGCCTCTCGCGCGTCGCGCGGTTCGCGCTCGCGCACGCGCGGTTCCTCGCCGACCGTCCCAACGCCGTCCGGAAGCAGGTCGTCGCCCGGCTGCTGGGGATGCGCCCCGAGACCCTCTCCCGCTGCCTCACGCGGCTCGAGAAGGACGGTGTGGTGGACGCCTCGCGCGGGGTCCGGGTGCTCGATCAGCGCCGCCTGGCGGCGATCGCGATGGAAGACAACGCAGCCTGACCCTGTTAGAAGAGGGCCAGACCGCAGGGCGAGAAAGGACGCTTCATGCCTAGGCTCGGAATGGGCGAGCTCGTCGTCATCCTCCTCATCGTCGTGATCCTGTTCGGCGCGAACAAGCTTCCGCAGCTGGGCAAGGGCCTCGGCGAGGGGATCCGCAGCTTCAAGAAGTCGTTCGCGGGCGAGGACGAGGAGAAGCCGGCCTCCACTCCCCCGTCGCAGCCGTCGGACCCCGCCCGCAAGGCGTAGGCCCTCCCGGATCGAACCTCACGGCGGGCGTGGCGCGAGCCGCGCCCGCCTCGTGTTTCGGGGCTCGAGTCGGGGCCGCTCATCCCGGGCGCGGCGGCGACCCGTCATCGCCGGCGAGCCAGGCCACGACGTCGCCCGACGTCAGCACGCCCACCAGGACGCCGTCGGACGCGACGACGGCGAGACGATCGAGGCCGTGGCCGGCCATGAGCGAAGCCGCGCGCACGATCGCCGCTCCCTCCGGGACGGAGAGCGCGACGCGGGTCATGGCGTCCGCCACGCGCGCGCCGGCGCGCGCCCGCAGCAGATCGGACTCGGTCACCATCCCGACCGGCCGGCCGTCGCCGTCGACCACCGGGGCGGCCGGCACGCCCCGCGCCCGCAGCGCGTCGGCCGCGACCGAGCGCGAGAGCGTGGCCCGGAGGGCGACGGCGCTGCGGCGCATCGCCGCGCCGACGGTCGCGGCGGGCGTCGCGCGCTCGATCTCGGGCCGGCTGCGACGGTGCTCCCGCGGGCCGCCGCAGGAGAGGAACTCGCCGCGCGAGAGCGCGTCTTGCGCGATCGCCCCGCGACCCCCGCAATCCGCGCACGCCTCCACCGCCGCGCTCCGCCCGCGAACCGGGCAGCGCACGCTCGACAGCGTCACGGACGCGCCCCGTCCGGAGACGACGTCCACGATCCTGACCTCGAGCAGGCGCGCACCCGCCCGCCCGGCGAGCACCTCTTTCATCCGCGGCTCCTCACGAGAAATCGCTCACCCGGGCGCCCGATTCCCGGGCGCGTGGGGCGGGGAGCGTCAGGATGTCGCGCCGCTCCGTCCTTACCGGCGCGGCCGGCGCCGGTCGCTGGCCCCGCCCTTGCTGATCGACGCCGAGGGACGCGAAAGGCCCCCGGGGTAGCCGCTCGAGCCCCCGCTTCCCTTGGAGCGGGCGCCGGGCCGCGACGCCTTCGACGCGATTCGCCCGGTGCGGGCTGGCCCGGGCGAGCCTGGAGATCGCGGCGGCGGCGGGGCGGCGACGAAGGCAACGGCTCGCAGCCAACCCGGGCGCCGACCGCGTCCCACTTCTTTCTCTTCCATCCGGCTCCGGCGAGCGCCGAGCTGCCTGCGCTCTCGCGCACGCCCCCCGGGGACGCCCCGGCGGTGCGCGGGCAGCGGCCATCTGCCCGGTTGCGCCATCCCCCTTGGAGGGGGAAAGATGGGGCCGAGAGCTGGGGGTGAAAGCCATGAAGCGGATCCTGGTCGCGGTGGACGGTTCCGAGCCCTCCCTGAAGGCGGCGCGGATGGCGGCGGACGTCGCGCTGAGGTTCGGGTCCAAGCTCACGCTCTGCCACGTCGTCCCGAAGCTCCTGCTCCCGCCGGACGTCTACGGCCTCACCATCGCGGAGGTCGAGAAGGAGCACCGCGCCTACGCGGATCGGCTCCTCGAGAACGCGGTCGCGTCGCTCGACGAGTCGGGCCTCGACATCTCGACCGCCGTGCTCTACGGCTCGCCCGCGGAGGCGATCGCGGAGGAGGGCGCGGCGGCGGACGTCGGCATGATCGTCATCGGCAGCCGCGGCCACGGCGCGGTGGCCCGGGTGTTCCTGGGCAGCGTCTCCGATCGGCTCGTCCACATCAGCCCGAAGCCGGTCCTGGTGGTGCACTAGGCCCGCTCTCCGGCGCGGCCGCGCCCCGCGCCGCGCCGGCTCGATCCGTGCGGCCTATCGGCGCTCGCGCGCCCGTTCTACAATGACCCTCTCCGGGAGGGCCCGATGATCTCCGTGGCCGAGTTCATGACGAAGGACCTCGTCACGGTGCGCGAGGCCGACGACCTCGCGCTCGCCGAGGCGCTCCTGAAGCTCGGCGGCATCCGCCACCTGCCGGTGGTCCGCGACCGCAAGCTCGTCGGGATCCTCACGCAGCGTGACGTGCTGCGCTCCGGCCAGTCCGGGAAGCCGTCGGCGCGCGAGCTCGCCGTCTCCGAGGTGATGACGAAGGAGCCGACCTCCATCCGCCCCGGGCTCGGCCTCGCGTCCGCCGCCCGGCTGATGCTGGAGCGCAAGTACGGGTGCCTGCCCGTCTGCGAGGAGGACGGGACGCTCGTCGGCATCGTGACCGAGGCCGACTTCGTCCGCTTCGCCGCGGACGTGGTGCGCGACCTCGACCTCGTCGCCCAGGCGGTGCGCTCGCAGGACCGGACCGGCGCCGCGTAGCCCGCCCGTTCGCGTTGAATCCCGTCGGCCGCCCGCCTACAAACGGGGCGCATGCCCGAGACCGTCTTCCAGGAGCTGAAGCGCTACGTCCGCTTCGGCGAGGAGGACGAGCGGGCCCTCCGGTCGCTGCACGCCGCCGCCCTCCCGCGCCTCGGCGAGGTCGTGGAGACGTTCTACGACCGGATCCTCACGCACGAGGGGGCGCGGGCGGCCCTCGTCGGCGGCGAGAGCCGCGTCGGGCACCTCAAGGTCACGCTGCGCGCCTGGCTCGACACCCTGCTCTCCGGGCCCTGGGACGACGCGTACTGGCGGAGCCGCGACGCGATCGGACGCGTCCACGTCCGCATCGGGCTGCCGCAGCACTACATGTTCGGCGCGATGAACGTGATCCGCACCGGGCTCGCGACGATCGCCTACGAGCGGTTCCACCCGGATCCGCCCGCGCTGGAGCGGGTCCGGAATGCCCTCGGGAAGATCCTCGACCTCGAGCTCGCGGTCATGCTCCACACCTACCGCGACGACCTCCTCGCCCAGCAGGCGCGCGTCGAGCGGCTCTCCACCTTCGGCGCGCTCGTCGGCTCGATCGGGCACGACCTGCGCAACCCGCTCGGCGTCATCGAGACGTCGCTCTTCATCCTGCGCGGGCGCGTCGGAGAGGATCCGCGCGCGCTGAAGCACCTCGACCGGATCGCCGAGCAGCTCGGCATCGCCAACGGGATCATCACGAACCTGCTCGACATGATCCGCAACCGCCCGCTCGCGCGGGAGCCGGTCCGGCTGGCGGAGGTGATCGCGGGCGCGGCGCGCACTGTCTCCCGCCCCGCGGAGGTCGCCCTCGCGCTCGACGGCGTCGACGGCCTGCCGGTCGTGGAGGGCGATCCCGGCCAGCTCCGTCAGGTCTTCGTGAACCTCCTCGAGAACGCGGTGTTCGCGGCCTCGCCGCGCGGCGAGGTGACCGTGCGCGGACGGGCGCTCCCGGGCGCCGTCGAGCTCGACGTCGAGGACACCGGCCCGGGCGTCGACCCGGCCACGCGGCGGCGGCTCTTCGAGCCGCTCATCACGACGAAGGAGCGCGGGATCGGCCTCGGCCTCGCGCTCGTCAAGCGGATCGCCGAGCGCCACGGGGGCTCCGTCGGCTACTCCGATCGCCCGGGCGGCGGCGCCCGGTTCACCGTCCGGCTGGCCGCGCCCGAGCCCTGATCCCGAGCGCCATGCGGACCTACCTCGTCGTGGACGACAACCGGCACCTCGCCGAGAACCTCGCGGAGATCCTGCGCGACCGGGGGGAGGACGTCGCGATCGCGGCGGACGGCCGCGAGGCGGTGGCGCTCGCGAGGACGCGCCGCTTCGACGCCGTGCTCACCGACATGCGGATGCCGCTCATGGGCGGAGCCGAGCTCGTGCACGAGCTGCGGCGGCTCGATCCGGGCGTCCCGGCCGCGGTGATCACCGCGCACGTCGCGGACGACGCGCTCGACGCGGCCCGGCGCGAGGGCCTCCTCGCGGTGCTGCCCAAGCCGGTGGACGTCCCGCGCCTGCTCGGCCTCCTCGCCTCGGCGCGCCGGGACGGGCTCGTCGCGGTGATCGAGGACGACCTCCGCCTCTCCGACAACCTCTGCGAGGCGCTCCGCGCGCGGGGGTTCGCGGCGGTGACGGCCGCGTCGGTGACGGAGACGGAGCGGCTCGGCCCGGTGCGCCCCTGCTGCGCCCTCGTCGACCTGCGCCTGCCCGGCGGCCCCGACGGCGAGGCGATGCTGCGCCTCGCGGCGAAGTATCCTGGGCTGCCGATGATCGTCGTCACCGCGTTCTCCGACGCCCCCCCCGTGCCGCACGCGCGGTTCTTCTCGAAGCCGTTCGACACGGGCGAGCTGCTCGGGGCGGTCGAGCGGCTCCACCGCGCGCGCGCGGGCGGCGAGGCGGAGCGATGATCGCCGAGGTCCCGAAGAAGCCGCGCATCCTCGTCGTCGACGACAACGCCGATCTCGTGGACAACCTCTCGGAGATCCTGAGGGGAGCCGGCTACGCGGTGCACGGCGCCGCCACCTGCGCCGCCGCCCTCCCCCTCGCGCTCGAGGGGTTCGACGTCGCGCTCGTCGACCTCCGCCTGCCCGACGGCGACGGGACCGCGCTCGCGCCGCAGCTGAAGGAGATCTCGCCGGACGGCGAGGTCGTGCTGCTCACCGGGTTCGCGACCCTCGAGTCGGCCGTCGCCGCCGTGCGCGCCGGCGCCTGCGCCTACCTCGTGAAGCCGTGCGCGACCCAGGAGCTCCTCGTCACGGTCGAGCAGGCGATGCGGCAGGTGCGCCTCCACGGCGAGAAGCGCGATCTCTCGCGCCGCGCGCAGGTCGCCGAGAAGCTCGCCGCGGTCGGCACCATGACGGCCGGCCTCTCCCACGAGATCCGCAACCCCCTGAACGCCGCGGCGCTGCAGCTCTCGGTCCTCGAGCGCCGGATCCAGCGGCTCGGGCGGGACGCGCAGGGCGCGCTGCTCGAGCCGCTCACGCTCGTCAAGGACGAGATCCGCCGGCTCGATCACATCCTCGAGGACTTCCTCCAGTTCGCCCGCCCCCGCGACTTCGCGGCGCGCCCCGTGGACGTCGTGTCGGTCGTCTCGCGCGTCCTCGACCTCCTCGGCGGCGAGGCGGAGCGGCGCGGCGTCCGGCTCGAGCGCGACCTCGAGCCGGTCCCCCCGGTCCCCGGGGACGACGAGCGGCTCCGCCAGGTGCTCGTGAACCTCGGCCTGAACGCGCTCGAGGCCGTGCCGGACGGCGGCCTCGTCCGCGTCTCCTGCCGCCTCGAGCCGCCCGACCCCGATCACGCCGGCGCCGGGCCGGAGGTCGCGATCCGGATCGACGACGACGGCCCGGGCATCCCCGAGGAGTCCCGCGACCGGATCTTCGAGCCCTTCTTCACCACCAAGGCGAAGGGCTCCGGCCTGGGCCTCTCCATCGTCCACGCGATCGTGACCCAGCACGGCGGCCGGATCCGGGTGGAGGGCTCGCCGGAAGGGGGCGCGCGATTCGTGCTGGTCCTGCCGCCGGCGCGGTGAGGGCGGGGCCCCGCCGGGCCCCCGGCAGCGGCTGGGCGCCGCCCCCGCGGGGCGCTACGATGGCCGGGTGCGGCGCTTCAACGCCCCGTGGGACCGCCAGCTCCTCCTCAGCACCGTCGCCCTGCTCCTCGTCATCCTGTTCACCGCGATCGCGGGGACCTCGACGGCGGTGCGGGCGGGGATGCGCGGGATCGCGCTCGCGGTGTCGGCGCTCGCGGGGGGCACCGCCGTGGGCGCCTGGGCGCTCGCGCCCCGCGCGTTCGAGATCGGCGGCGGCGTGCTCCGGATCGTCCGGAACGGCCGGATCTGGACGGCGATCCCGCTCGCCGAGATCCGCTCCGCGGGCGAGGTCGGGCCGGAGGTGCTGGAGGGGGCGATCCGGATCCTGGGCGTCGGCGGCCTCTTCGGCTCCTACGGCGTCTTCCGGTCGCCCGCGCTCGGGCCGCTGCGGCTCGCCACGACGCGCAGCACCGGGCTCGTCCTCGTCCGGACGGCGCGCGTCGCGCACGTGCTCACGCCCGACCGCCCGGGCGAGTTCGTCGAGGCGCTCCTCGCCGCCGCCCCGTCGGCGCGGCGCGAGCGGGTCCGCGCGGCCGGGACGCCGTAGGCGGGCCTACTCGTCGTCGCCCTCGGGGGCCCCCTCGCGCGCCGCGTCGCGGCCTCCCGTCGCGTACTCCTTCAGGCGGTACTGGATCTTCCGCACGCTGATCCCGAGGATCTCGGCGGCCCGCGAGGTCGAGCCGCCCACCATCTCGAGGGTGCGCAGGATCGCCTCGCGCTCGATCTCGTAGAGCGTCGCGCCGGGGATGAGCGCGCCCGGGGCGCGCTCGCGGGGCCGCGGGCCGCGCAGCGTCGGCGGCAGGTCGTCCGCGGTCAGCTCGGTGCCCTTGCAGAGCACCACCGCGCGCTCGATGACGTTCTCGAGCTCGCGGACGTTGCCCGGCCAGTCGTGCGAGAGGAGCGCGTTGAGCGTGCCGGGCGCGAGGCCGCGGATCTCCTTCCCGTACGCCTTCGAGTACTTGTCGATGAAGTGGGAGACGAGCGCGGGGATGTCGCCCTTGCGCTGGCGGAGCGGCGGCAGCGTCACCGCGACGACGTTGAGCCGGTAGTAGAGGTCCTCGCGGAACTTCCCCGCCTTCACCTCGGCGGCGAGCTCGCGGTTCGTCGCGGCGACGAGCCGGACGTCGACCTTGATGGTCTGCGTGCCGCCGACGCGCTCGAACTCCTTCTGCTGGAGCACGCGCAGCAGCTTGATCTGGAGGGCGGGCGAGATGTCGCCGATCTCGTCGAGGAAGAGCGTGCCGCCGTCGGCGAGCTCGAACCGGCCCTCCTTGCGGCCGATCGCGCCGGTGAAGGCGCCCTTCTCGTGCCCGAAGAGCTCCGACTCGAGCAGCGTCTCGGAGAGCGCGGCGCAGTTCACCTTGATGAACGGCTTCTCGGCGCGCGGCGACTCCTCGTGGAGCGCCTGCG